>CAZNBS010000389.1:0-3459 GCA_964570955.1 uncultured Burkholderiales bacterium
TGACGATCCGGGCCCGCGCATTCGACTCGGGCGAACCGACTCACACAGACGGCCAGTTGCTGTCTTGTGCGGTCGGCAGCTTCCGAGGGACTTGAGAGAGTCGCTGCTGGCCACGTGAAGCAGTACATCGGTCGCCGCTCGTGCCCCAGCCACTGCGCAGAACTGGAGGCGTTCGCTCAGGCGAAGTGCGGGTACGGCGCCTGCCGCCTATGCGACTTGCCACAAGCCAAGGGTTACCGCCATGCCGAGCAGAGCAAGGCCGCTGAACAGGTCGAGCCGCTGAGTGAAGCCCGGGCGATGCCCGAAGCGAGCGGAGCCCAGCGCGCCCGCCGTGGCGTAGCCCAGCAGCACCGTGGCGTCGATGGCGGCAAAGGTCAGCGCAAGGTTGACGTACTGACCTATCGCCGGCCGCTGGGGTTGAATGAAGGCAGGCAAGAGCGCGAGGAAGAAGAGGTAGCCCTTCGGGTTGCTGACGGCCACGCTGAAGCTGCGAAATAGGACACGCGACGCCAGTGCGTTTGGCGAGGGTCCCGCGTCGGCAGCGACGGGCAGTTGCCGGGCCGCGCTGCGCATCATCTGCAAGCCCAGCCAGCCAAGAAAGCCGGCGCCTGCCCAGCGCAGCGCCTCCAGCGCCCACGGCGTGGCCGCAAGCAAGGCCCCTAAGCCCAGCGCTACCGCTGCGATCAGCACCAGGTCCGACAACGCAGCGCCAGCAATGCCCGGGAGTGCCGCCCTGACGCCCCAGCGCGCGCCGTTGTTCAGGGCCAGCAGACTGGTCGGGCCAGGGCTTGCCACGGTGGCCAACGCGGCGGCGGCGAACAATGCAAGAGAGTGGTCCATGGGGGTTGCCTCCTCGTGGGCCCTAGTCGAACCGAATCTGGCCGACCCGACCGCGCCAGAACGGGTGCAGTTGCCCGGCGGCCATGCGGGAGATGGTGAACTCCATCGGAATCATCTGTCCGTCAACTTTCTCGTAGCCCGATCGGGCCACGTGTTCGCCGGAGCCGTGGTACGGAGTACTCAGATCGCCGTCGACTTCGGTTTGCATGTGGGTCATGCGGCCGTCGGGCGCGAAGTGCGCCACCATGCTGGAGCGCATCCCGCCCCAGCTGACGACGGCCCGGGCGCTGTGGTCGTCGAGGGCTTCCCAACGCACGGGCCCGCCGGGCAGAAGCGCGGCCGGATACAGAGCGCTTTCGAGCAACCATCGCCGCAGGGAGATCTCATTGAGTTCGGGAGTCTCGCGCTCGTCGACCACGGTCAGGGTGGAAAGGATCTTCGCTTTCATCTCCATTTCGCCGTTGGCGAAGAAGTCATAGGCCCGTGCCCAGACGCCGGGGAACACCGGCGTGGTGGCTGAGAACATGAGCGCGGGCAGGCCGACAGCGATCACCTGCCGTGCTGTCGTCGGGTTGAAGTCATCCGTCAACGGCCGCCTGAACTGACCCGAGGCATCGAGGGAGACCGAGCGATAGCGGGGCGGCTCGCCGGGAAACGTGAACCGGAAGTAGCGCTGAACCGGTTCAGGAAGATCGGCCTTGGACGTGAGGTCCCAGACCGGCGCCGGACGCGACTGGGCCAACGCTGCGACGCGGGTCTCGAAGTCGGCAATGTCCCGCTCGGTAAGGTGTACGTTGAAGGCGATCACGGCAGCAAGCGCTGCGATGCCTGTCGCCAGCGCAAGGCCGGCGGTCTGAAGGCGAGTAGCCAAGGGATCCTCTCTTTCGATGCCACCTGTCGGGGGCTTGCGCGTGTACATCGGTGTACGGTTCCGGAGTTGGAGTGTATAGACGTGTACACTTCGAACGCAAGAGGTTTGATGGACGCATCACGGTCATGAAAAGCCAAGAGCGGGACGAGCGACATGCCCAGATCCAGGAGGCCGCCTTCTCGCTGCTGAAGGAACTGGGCTACCGAAGGACCAGCATGCTGCTGATCGCCAAGAGAGCCCAGGCTTCGAACCAGACGCTGTATGCGTGGTATCGCAACAAGCCGGAGTTGTTTCGCGGGATCATCGAGCGCTTCGGCAGCGGCGTTCGAGCCCAGTTGCAGGCCGCACTTCAGGATTCCCAGGATCCTTTGCCCGCGCTGGAGGCACTTGGCCCGGCACTCCTGAGGTTCACCACCGACGAGCACGCCATCATCATGAACCGGGCAGCGGTGATCGATGCCGCCGAAACGGGCGTGCTGGCGCGCGCCATCGACGAGGTGGCGCGCGACGCGATCTTTCCGCTGATCGTCGACCTGATGCAGCGGCTCGTGGACAGCGGCGCGTTTGCTGAGGATGTTCTCGCTGCGGACGCCGCACAGAGCTACGTGTCGCTGCTGTTCGGAGAGGTACAGCTGCGTCAGGCCCTAGGCAACCTGCCCCCATTCGACGACGACGAGATCGCCCGACAATCCGCTCGCGCGTTCATGCTGATCTGTCGCCTCTATGGAGGCCCCTCCTCAAAAGCAGTAGGCCGGGGTCGCTCAAGGACGGCGGCACCAAGCTCTTCCCGACGCGCCAGGCGATCTTGACGCGGTCGTCACCCCGAGCCGACGGCGCAAACGCCCCCTCAGCTTGGCTCGATCGGCAATCGAAGAAGTCTTCTCGAATGCCGGAGCAGAGCCGCCTACATCAGCTGGCTTGACAGGGCGCGTGCTCTTGGACGTTGTTCAGCGGAACCCACCCTGAAGCTGCGTCGCGCACTCGGACGCACCAGACCCAGCCGTTGAGCGTTCGCGTGGATTCGAGCACATCACCAACGTCAACGTCGAGTTCACGGGCGGTGTAGCTCTCCCGAGCAACTGCGGTCTTCTCATCGATGAACTCCAGCACCTGTAGCGGCACCCAGCCATCCTCCTCGCCTAGTGTGCTGCACAAGAACCAGTCCACCCAGCCTTGACTGCCCTCGAAGCGCTCGCCCACGGTCAGGCGTGTACCAGCTTGGAAGGTGATGGGCTTCGGATACTCGCTGCGATGGGGCGCGGTGACGAGGAATCTGGGCATGGCGCGACAAAGCAGATGCTTGACGGGCTTAGTTAGTGAGTCGTCGGAGCTGCAATTTTGGCTGATCTTCTGGTCCAGCGCGGCCAAAGACCGCTGGGGTTGAGCTGTCGCACCCCACTTGAGCCCAACTGCATCCGTTGCTGGGCATCTCGCTCACCCAACACCGGACCGTGAGCCGTCCGCCGGTCGGCAATCAACCGTACCCACGGCAAGAGGAACCGCGAGGGCGCTCGACCGGCCGCTTCGAGGCCGCGAGATCAGGTCGACGGATGTCGGCAACGGGTCAGCGGGTTATGTTCGGCGCAGCCAAGGCGCCCGCTGTCTGTACACCAGCGGTCGCTCGCGCTAAGCATCAGCTCCCGAAACTTCGTCGGCATGCGGCGCCAGGGCCTCCGCGACGATGTCCTCGGGCTCGGTCGTCGTCACCCGTTCCAGGCACTCCAGCAGCGGCGGCGCGTGGACGTCCG
>CAZNBS010000390.1:0-3447 GCA_964570955.1 uncultured Burkholderiales bacterium
TCAAGCGCGTGATCCAAAAGCGCATCCAAAACCTGCTCGCCGACGCGATTCTCTCGGGCAAGCTCGAATCGGGCTCGCGCGCGAGCATCGACTGGCGCGCGGGCGCGTTCCAGCTCTCCTCGCGCAAGGCCGAGCCGGAGCCGGCGACGGCGGGATAGGTGTCGAACCTCGAAACTATCGCATTCGCCCCGGACACCGCTCCCGAGCCTGCAAGTTCAGATGCCTGGGAGGTGAATTCCACCCAAGTTCGTTGGCAGACGACAGAGAAAACACGCCCAACCGTGGCCAAGTGCTATACTGTCGACCGTTCGGGCGAGTTCCAACAGCGCCGGACTAGTGGCAGCATCAGCGATGATGCTCTACTGAGTCCGTTGCGGTCGGATCCAGTAGTTCAACCCTGGCGTGCGCACGTCAGGACCTCCCGGCCGAAGATGGATTCATCCATCCTACCACCAGGCCACTTGGTGCAATGGTCAGCGATGATCTGAGCACGGCTACCGCTGCAAGGAACTCCCCGAACACTCGCCGCAACTGCGAATGAACTTCGAATCACTGTTTACCGATGAGCACCTCGTGGGCGTACTTGCGCGAATGCGCGTTAAAGCGGCGTCGTCACGGCGGAAGCAGAACTTTCTTGGCAACATTTCGCCGACATCTCGTCGCAAGGCTGAACCGCCGGAAATCATCAGCTTGTTTCCGCCACGCAGCCAGTGGCTACGCCCACCGGCGAACCGCCGAACCACCCGGAAGAGCGAGAGCGTAACAGTCGAAGCGATTCTCGGAGCCGTCTATCGCTCCCGCTTCTTCGGTGGCGTAGCGACGTCGCCGTGGGCCACCAGGCTCCGCGACTACTGTGAGAATATACGAACACGTGCCCTCGTTGCTTCTGACTTCGAACTGTCGGCCCCCACAGTTGTCCCGGTCCCCAAAGACAGGGAAGGAAACCTGTATCGCCCGATAGCGATGATCAAGGACATCAGAGAAGCCGTGATCGTCAGCCAAACCGCGAAGTACCTGCGGCAGTGCTTCGACCCAGACTTCCTGCCTAGTTCGTATGCTTTTCGATGCAGCAACGCAAAGAAGACCGCGCCGTCGCATCACGACGCCATCCAAGATCTAGCGGCATTTCGCAAGGCCCACAAAGCGCCACTTTGGGTGGCGGAGTGCGATATCAAAGGGTTCTTTGATGTCGTGAATCATGATGTCGCCTGGAAGGCCTTCCTTGATGCGTGTAAGCGAGCCGGAGATCGCGGCCAATTTGTAGACCCAAGAGCGATCTCGTTGTTCAGAAGTTCTCTGCACAGCTACTCGTTTGCAGGCACTGCTGAAGCACAAGCAGCCGAGTTTTTTGACCAAAAACGTATCCCCGGCAAGCTCAAGTCACCCTGGGACTCCCTCGAAGCGCTTTACTCCAATCCACGGCTCGCTCGGATCGGTATTCCGCAGGGCGGCGCGATCTCTTGCGTGATCGCCAACCTCGTGCTTCACACCGCAGACGAGGCATTGCACAGATTCGCGGCCACTGCTGATGCACCAGTTTTTTATGCACGATACTGCGACGACATGATAATCGTCTCCCCAAGTGATCGCGTTTGCGCTACAGCATTTAGAGTATATTGCGAGAAGCTCGAAGCACTTAGATTGCCCGCACACGAACCCCGCCAATTTAGCTCGTACGATGCCGCTTGGTGGACTGCCAAGTCACGCGCGCCGTATCCATGGCAATCACGCTGTCTTTCTGGAGTTCCTTGGGTCGGATTCCTGGGATATCAGATTCGGTTTGATGGGTTGATGCGAGTCCGACCAGATTCAATCCGGAAGGAACTAGCTAAGCAGCAGAGAATCGCTTTCCAGCTCGCGCGCGAGCTGAGGGCCGACCGAGACGCGCGAGCACAAGGCAAGCCAGCGCTAGTGCATAGATCAGCAAGGGAGGTGATTCACCGATTTAGGCAGAAGACCCTCGCTATGTCTGTCGGAACACGGTCACTCGAACAGCGAGGTGACGTACTGAACGATGCCTGCTGGGCGGCGGGCTTCAAGGCGCTAGCTAGTGGCCCGCTGGTGATTTCGCAGCTTCGGCGTCTCGATGCTGGCCGCGAGCGACAGATTCGACGAATCATTTATCATTCTTCCCACCTGCCTCGGCAGGGTGGAGCGGAGTCCATCGACAAAAGTCCTCAGAGCGTGCGGAACTTTTATGGCTATCCCTACAGCTACGCGTACTGTTTTCGACCTAGGACCTCAGACGCGCACCGGGATTGCGCTGTCTCGAGCACTCACCTAGAGCCGGGCTAGAGTGGTGTGGCCCTAGTTCAGGTCGAACTCCCCTGTGTTACCTCAGATGGCTGGGGCAACAAGCGAAGGCATAAGCCGCAGGCACCACGGCACAGAGACTCGTGCATGCCGGCACCACGGATCGCGCACGAGGTGCAAGCGGAGTACTTAACTCCCGTAAGTTGCAGACGAGAAGGGACCTGCGGCCGGTCGAGCGCGCGACGAAATCGCTCGCATAGATAGGGGCGCGTGACTCCCGCCCTTCGCTGCTGCGTTGGGAGGTGGTGGTCTGGTTGGTGCGCTGCTGCCCGAAGAGGTCGACGCGGAGATGATCGCCAAGGTCGTCTCGCGCTGGACCGGGATTCCGGCCTCGCGCCTGCTCGAGACCGAACGCCAGAAGCTCATGCACATGGAAGAGCGGCTGCGCGAGCGCGTGATCGGTCAAGACCACGCGCTGCAAGCGATCAGCGAAGCCGTGCGCCGCGCGCGCGCCGGTTTGCAGGAAACCACGCGGCCGCTGGGCTCGTTCCTGCTCCTCGGCCCCACCGGCGTCGGCAAGACCGAGACCGCCAAGGCGCTCGCGGAGTTCCTGTTCGACGACGAGGCCGCCGTCGTGCGCCTCGACATGACCGAGTACATGGAGAAGCACTCCGTCAGCCGCATGATCGGCGCGCCTCCGGGCTACGTCGGTTACGACGAAGGCGGCGCGCTCACCGAAGCCGTGCGCCGCAAGCCGCACTGCGTGATCCTGCTCGACGAAGTCGAGAAGGCGCACCCCGACGTGTTCAACGTGCTGCTGCAGATCCTCGACGACGGCCGCCTCACCGACGGTCAAGGCCGCACGGTCGACTTCAAGCAGACGCTCGTGTTGATGACTTCGAACCTGCGTGAAGGCTCCCAGATGAAGGAGTTCTTCAGACCAGAGTTCATCAACCGCCTCGACGAGGTGCTCACCTACAACGCGCTGCAGCCCGACCAGATCCGCGGCATCGTCGACGTGCAGCTCGCACGCCTCCAGAAGCACCTGCGCGAGCAGGAGATCGAGCTCGAGCTCACCGGCGCCGCGAAGGAAGCGCTGGCCAAGGAAGGCTACGACCCCGAGTACGGCGCGCGCCCGCTCAAGCGCGTGATCCAAAAGCGCATCCAAAACCTGCTCGCCGACGCGATTCTCTC
>CAZNBS010000391.1:0-3441 GCA_964570955.1 uncultured Burkholderiales bacterium
GGTCTCGCGCGCCAGGATCAGGATGGACGCGATGGCCACCGACTCCGCCGACGCGGGGATCGCGGGCAGTCCCAGGCGCGATGCGACCTCGCCATCGTGCGCAACCCCGCCCGCGGCCAGGCTGCGCTCCTGCGGCCGCAGCCAGACGCCGAAATCGAAAGTCGCGGCGTACTGCAATGCGCGCCGCAGCACGCGGTAGTCGCGCAACGGCGCATCGGCCTGCCCGAAGCCGACGCAACCGGCATCGCGCAGCTCCGCCATCTCGGCCAGGCGCTCGCCCTTCAGCCCCTGGGTGAGGGCACCGAGCGGGTACACGTGCGCCCCGTCGAATCCGCGCGTGGCTGCGACCAGGCGTTCCACCAGCCACGGCTCGTCGAGCGGCGGATCGGTATCGGGCGGGCAGAGCGCGCTGGTCACGCCGCCTGCCGCCGCCGCGCGCGCCTCGCTCGCGGCGCCCGCCACGCGCGCGCACAGGTCCACCAGTCCGGGGCACACATACAGTCCGCGCGCGTCCAGCGTCCGATCCGGGGTGAATCCGTCGGGTGCCTGCCCCGTGGCAACGATGCGCCCGTCCGCCACGGCCACGTCCGCCCGCCGCTCGCTGCCTGCCTGAGGGTCGATCAGGATCCCGTTCTCGATCAGCAGCTTCATTTCCTATCCCGGGTTGCCGGCGAGAATGCTCATCACCGCCATGCGCACGGCGATGCCGAACGTCACCTGCGGCAGGATCACCGACTGGGGGCCGTCGGCTACCGACGATTCGATCTCGATGCCGCGGTTCATGGGCCCGGGGTGCATCACGATGGCATCCGGCTGCGCGAGCGCCAGCTTCTGCGCAGTCAGGCCGTAGTGCCTGAAATACTCCTGCGCGCTGGGCAGCAGGGCACCGTCCATACGCTCGTTCTGCAGGCGCAGCATCATGACGACGTCGACGTCCCGCAGGCCCTGGGCCATGTCGTGGAACACGCGCACGCCCAGGCGCTCGATGTGCGCGGGAATGAGCGTGCGCGGACCGATGACGCGTACCTCCGGCACACCGAGCGTGGTGAGCGCGTGGATCTCCGAGCGCGCCACGCGCGAATGCAGCACGTCGCCCACGACGGCCACGCGCAGATGGTTGAATCCACCCTTGTAGTGGCGGATGGTGAACATGTCGAGCAGCGCCTGCGTGGGATGCGCGTGCCGCCCGTCCCCGGCGTTGACGACGTGGATGTGCGGCCCGACGTGGCGTGCGATCAGGTGCGGGGCGCCGCTCTGGCTGTGCCGCACCACGAACATGTCGGCATTCATCGCCGTCAGGTTCGCCACGGTGTCGAGCAGGGTCTCGCCCTTGCTCTGCGAAGAGGTGGCGATGTTGAGATTCACCACGTCAGCCGACAGGCGCTTGGCGGCGATCTCGAACGTGGTGCGCGTGCGCGTGCTCGGTTCGAAGAACAGGTTGAAGATCGAGCGCCCGCGCAGCAAGGGCACCTTCTTGACCTCGCGCTCGGTGACCGACACGAAGGAGGAAGCGGTGTCGAGGATCTGGCCGAGGATGTCGGCAGGCAGTCCCTCGATGCTCAGCAGGTGGCGCAGGCGTCCGTCCGGCGTGAGCTGCGGATTGGCGGTCACGCGCCATCTCCCCGCTCGACCAACTCCAGCCACAGGCGGCCGGACTGTGCGTCGCTGCGCAGCTGCACCAGCTTCTCGCGCGGCACCTCGAGCGTCGCCCCCACGTACTGCGGGCAGATCGGCAGCTGCCGCCCGCCGCGATCGACCAGGGCGGCCAGTCGAATGGAGGTCGGTCGCCCGAAATCGAAGATCTCGTTCATCGCAGCGCGGATGGTCCGTCCGGTGTAGAGCACGTCATCCACCAGCACGATGTGCGCGTCCTCCACCTCGAAGGTGAGATCCGAGGGCTGAACGCCCGCGGCCAGGCCCTTCTTCTTGAAGTCGTCGCGATAGAACGCGACATGCACCGACCCGAGCGGCGTCGCCAGCCCGAGCATGTGGTGCAGATGGCGGGCGACCCAGACGCCGCCCGTGTGAATCCCGACCAGACAGGTCTCGGGTCGCAGGTCGGCGCGGATGGCGCTGGCCAGGCGTTCGAGAAGCTCGTGCGCGTCAGGCAGCTGCATGGGTGCCATCGAAGAAGGACTGGAGGATGTGCTGCGCCGCGACCCGATCCAGCATCTGCGCCTGTCTGCGGCCGCGTACGCCCGCCTCGCCCAGCGACAGGCCCGCCGCGTGCGAACTCAGCGACTCGTCGACGAGCACCGTCGGCACGCCGAACGTGGCGCTGAGGCGGCGGGCGAAGCGTTCGCACCGGGCGGCCAGTTCGTGCACTCGCCCATCGGCATGCGCGGGCCGTCCAACCACGAACTGCACCGGCGTCCACTCGCGCACCAGCGCCGCGATCTGCTCGATGCGGTCCGCGTCCGAGCGTACTTCCAGCGTGGTGAGCGGGTGGGCGAGGCGCAGCGTCAGTTCGCCCACTGCGACTCCCACCCGGCGTTCGCCGAAATCGAAGGCGAGCACGTTGCCGCGCTCAGGCGTGGCCGGCATGATCGGACAGCCGGGCGAGATCGATGCCCAGCAGGTCGACGGCAGCCTGGAACCGCTGTTCGGGCGGCGTATTGAACACGACGTCGAGATCCGCCGCTACCGTGAGCCAGGCGTTCTGGCCCAGTTCCTGTTCCAGCTGGCCGGCCGCCCACCCGGCGTAGCCGAGGGACACGAAGATATGCTCGGGTCCCTGCCCCTTCCCCACCGCCTCCAGGATGTCCTTGGAGGTGGTCAGCGCCACGTCGTCGCGCACGGTCAGCGTCGACTGCCACGCGCCGGCCGGCCGATGCAGCACGAATCCGCGGTCCACCTGTACCGGACCGCCGAAGTAGACCGGAAGGTCCGCCCAGCGACGGTCGTCCAGCGCGATGTCGACCTGCTCGAACAAGGTCGACATGGTCATCTCGATCGGTCGGTTGACCACGAGTCCGAGGGCGCCCTGCTCGTTGTGCTCGCAGATATAGGTCAGGGAGCGGGCGAAATTGGGATCGACCATGTTCGGCATGGCGATCAGGAAGTGATGCGTCAGATTGACGGACTGCATGCTGCACATTCTATCAGGCACTCTCCTCAGGCCCATCCCCGACTCGGCAGGCCAGGAATCAGGCTTATGATTTTGTTAAGATTCGGCGTGGCTGACGGCCGACCGACAGCCTTCTTCCCCGGGGCCTTCCTCTGGCTACAGAAAAAGAGCTGACCACGTTCCTGGCGGATGTGGAGCGACGGGCGTTCAAGCAGGCGGTGTTCGCGGTTCGCGACGAGCAGGTTGCCCTCGATCTGGTCCAGGATGCCATGCTGCGTCTGGCGGAGAAGTACGGCGCAAAGCCGGCGCCGGAACTGCCGTTACTGTTCCAGCGCATCCTGCAGAACGCCATCCGTGACCACTATCGCCGCCAC
>CAZNBS010000392.1:0-3417 GCA_964570955.1 uncultured Burkholderiales bacterium
GCCGAGCACGGCGAAACGCAGGCCGCGCAGGCGCACGCTTGACGCACTTTGCGGCCGATACCGCGACAACGGACCCGAAAGATCGATCCGACGGATGGCAATGGGCATCAACCGGCAGCCTGATCGCGCCCATATTATTATCGATTAAACTTGACTACTGGCCGAATAATCGATCATTCTCGATCGGGGCGACAATACCCGTCGGCGGGCTGCGGCAAACCCGCGCGTCTCGTCCGGCGCCCCTCCCGCGCATTCGCGCCCAAACAGCTTGCCATGGAGTTTGCCCGTGAACCGTCCCCTTTCCCCGCAGATCGACCGCAACTATCGCAAGCCCAAGCTGAAGCTGCCGCCCGGCGCCTGCGACACGCATTTCCACTTCATCGGCCCGCAATCGCAATTTCCGCTAAAGCCGAAGCACCTCTTCAGCCATCTCGAATTCGAGGATACGCCGATCGAGGATTGGCTGAAGATGCAGTCCGCGCTCGGCCTGTCGCGCGGCCTGCATGTGCAGTCGATGATGTACGAGAACAATTACGAGATTGTGCTGCACGGCCAGAGCCGTTTCCCCGACCGCCTGCGCGCCGTCTGCATTCCGTGGCCGCAGATCACCGACACCGAGCTCGACATCCTCACCCAAGCCGGCGTGGTCGGCTACCGCGTCACCAATCGCCTGGAAAAGATCATCGACACGCGCATGATCGAGCGCGTGCACGAGCACGGCTGGGGCGTCCACTATCTGGTGCGCTCGGAAGAGGCACCGGAGGAGTGGCGCAAGACCATTCTCGCCTCGCCCGGCAAGTTCGTGCTCGAGCACATGGGCGGCATCGAGCCGGAGAAGGGCATCGACAGCAAGGGCTTCAAGTTCGTGCTGGCCTGCATGGACGCGGGGCAATGCTGGTTGAAGCTGTCGCCGCGCGTCTCGCGGCAGGACAACTTCCCGTTCGACGATTGCCTGCCTTTCGTGCGGCTGCTGGTCGAACGCTATCCGACCCGCCTCCTGTGGGGTTCGGACTGGCCGCATCCGCAGTATTTCAAGCCGATGCCGAACGACATCGACCTGCTCGAGCAGATGCTTGACTGGGTGCCCGACGAAGCGACCCGCAACAGGATATTCGTCGACAACCCGGCCGAAGCCTTCGGCTTTCCTCCGCTCGGCAAGTAAGCGGATACTTAATCGACGGAGCGCGCCATGACGACCACCGACTTCTTTGCCTCGGCGGGGACCGACACCGACGTGCGGCCGGGAAACGACTTCTTCCCGTCCTTCACGCGCGGCGAGATGATGGACCGGCGGCGGCGCACCGCCGCCATGATGCAGGCTCGCGGCTACGACGCGCTGGTGATCTATGGCGGCTTCGGCGTGCTGTTCGGCAGTGCGGCGGGGCAGACCAATCTCACCTGGCTCGCCAATTACGCCGCCTGCATGCAGGGCTACCTGGTGGTTGCGCGCGACGGCACTCTGACGCTCATCCTGCGTATCGCGCACCATATCGCCAACGCGAAGGACCTGACCTTCATCGACGATATCCGCGCGCACTACTCGATCACCGAGGGCGTGGCGGAACGGTTGCGCGAGCTCGGCGTCGAGAAGGGCCGCATCGGCATCGTCGGTCCGCATGTCGGCCGGCCGGCGACGCGCATCACCATTCCGGTCGAGCATCACCGCACGCTCACCGGCGCGCTGCCGAATGCGCAGTTTCCCGATGCCTCCGACGATTTCGAGGCGTTGCGCATCGTACGCAGCAAGGAAGAGCTCAACCTGTTGCGCGACTCGGGGAAGCTGTGCGACGCGGTGTACAAGGAGATGGTCGAGGCGACGCGGCCCGGCATCAGCGGCACCGAGCTGCGCCGTCTGGTGAACCTGCGCTGCGCGCAAGCCGGCGCGACCTATGTGTTCTGTCACATCGGCTCGTTTCCGATGGCCGATCAGCACGAGTGCTATCCCGACTACTACCCGAACGAGCGCAAGGTGAATGCGGGCGACGTGCTCTATACCGAGCTGTGTCTCGGCTACGGCACTTACTGGGGCAAGATCTGGGGCACCTGGTTCTGCGGCGAGCCGCCGGACGAATACAAGCGCATGTTCGACGACGCGGCGAAGGCGCACAACGAGCTGCTCGCCTCGTTCAAACCGGGCACGCAGGCGAAGGACTACGACCGCTTCGCCGGCGCGCTGCGCGAGCAAGGGTACGATCTGCGCTATCCGCTGATTTCGGGCTGGAGCGCGATCAACCACGATCCGCAGGCCGGCGGCCTTCCCGGCAAGACCGGCGACCTGGTGAAGCCTTATGCCGACTGGGTGTTCAAGGCGGGCGAGACCTTCACCATCGTCGTGTGGATCGCGCTGCCGGGCACCGAGAAAGGCGTCTGGGTCGGCACCTCGGGTGCGCTGAAGGATGGCGGGTTCGAGCGGTTCAACTGCGATTTCCCGGCGCGGCTGCACGCCAGCTGACGGCTGCTCGCCATCGGTCTACCGATCAGGGAGTCTGGCGCCGCCCCTGGAGACGAAAGAGACGTTCGCTTGGAATTGTCTTGCACGCGAAAGCGGTGCGACGCCGCGCGGCATATAGAAAACTGGCTCCGCGCGATCGCGAGGCTGGGATTCTTGTTCGGAACGCGGAAGCGATTATTTTGACGCGACCATGCCGCCGATCGAGGCCGGCAGGATGACATCCTCAGGCTTCAACTGGCCCTTCTTGAGATCGCCGCGCCTGACCATCGCGTCGATGATGGTCCGTACGCCATCGAGGCGCACCTTGCCGTCGGGCGAGTAAAGTTTGCCCGTAACGAGATACTGATCGTAGATCTGCCAAAGGAGTGCGGTGTCGCGCTTGGTGTACTTCTTGAGGATCGCGACCGCCTCGTCGCGGTTGTTCGGATCCCAGAGCCACGCATGCGCTCGCGATCACGCGGGAAATCCGCCCGCCGCGATCGTTCTCCGCCGCCCATTGCTGGTTGACGGCGTAGTAGCTGGGGGGATAAGGGGGCTTGAGACTGGCGAAGCGATAGAGATCGGGCAGGTCCTGCTGAAGCGCGCGCTGCGCCGTCGGCTGATAGAGCACCGCGACCGCGATCGACCCGGTCTGCAAGGCCGCGCTCTTACCGCATCCCTCCGCCAAGCCAATACGCCGGGCGCTGGCGACCCCGCCGAGCAGGCGCAGCCGAAGAACCTCTTTGATCTTACGCATCGCAAGCCTCTGTTGGGCCACCGCTTCGCTCCCCTGGGAAAAAGGGCGAAGGGTGACGGTCAGAAAGACTTGCGTCGAGGGCTCCGAGCCTCGGAGGAAATCGACAACCCCTACATGACGAGCCGTTCCCGAATCATGGCGGAAAGCATTCCGGACCGACCCTAAAAGTGTCCGCCATCAGATCGGAATGCTGTCCGCCATGACCCCGGAACGCTGTCCGCCATCGAAT
>CAZNBS010000393.1:0-3410 GCA_964570955.1 uncultured Burkholderiales bacterium
GTGGGAGAGGGGAGCGTTGTGTGCCCGCGCGGCGGGCAGGTTCCTGGGTAGGGGCTGGGGGTGAGGGAAGAGACCACACGACAGCGTCCCCCAGCGCGCAAGTCGCGACATACCCATCGTTCAGTCTCTCCCGCAGGAAGAGAGGAGCGCCGCGCGGAAAGCGGTTCGTCAACCTCTTTTCGGAACTTCTATACATCGACGCGCCGCGACGCCCGTGACGCGACGCGGGCACGCGACGATCCGCCGCCTCGCACGCGCACCGGCGGGCATAAGGTGCGAGCTGATCGCGCGATTGCGGCTTCCACGCACACGCGCTATCGTAGCCCCGCCAGCCGAACAACCGGGATGCGAGATTGCAATGAAAATTTCGGTCATTCATGACTATGCCGATGTGTTTCGGACGACCCGCGCCTATCCCAAGCTCGCCGCCCACGAGGTGCGCATCTTCACCGACGCCTACACCGATCCGCACCGGGTCGTCGAGCAGGTGTCGGGTTGCGACGCCGTGCTGCTCACGCAGCAGCGCGTGCCGATCACGCGCCGCATCGTCGAGAAGCTGCCGCAGTTGCGGCTCATCAGCCAGACCGGGCGCAACGCAAGCCACGTCGACGTTGGGGCCTGCACCGAGCACGGTATCGTAGTCTGCGCCGGCGGTGGCGGCGGCGGCAGCCCCTATTCCACCACGGCGGAACTGGCTTGGGCGCTCATCCTTTCGTCGCTGCGCTCGATCCCTTACGAGGTCGGGCGCCTGAAGCAGGGCCACTGGCACTCGAGCGTCGGCACGCGCCTATTCGGCCGGACCCTGGGCATCTATGCCTTCGGTCATATCGGCGCCGCCGTGGCGCGCGTGGGCAAGGCATTCGGCATGACGGTCGTGTGCTTCGGGCGTGAAGGCTCGACCGCGCGCGCCCGGGCCGAGGGCTTCGAGATCGCATCGAGCCGCGCGGCATTCTTCGAGGACAGCGACATCGTAAGCCTGCACTTGCCGCTCAACAAGGACACTCGCGGCATCGTGACGGCCGACGACCTCGCCCGCATGAAGCCCACTGCGCTCATTGTCAACACCAGCCGCGCACCGCTCATCGCCGAAGGCGTGCTCGCGGCCGCGCTGCACAAGGGTCGGCCGGGATTCGCCGCGGTGGATGTCTACGAGCAAGAGCCGGTGACGGGCGCCTCGCATCCGCTCATCGCGATGAACAACGCCCTGTGTACGCCGCATCTGGGCTATGCCGAGCGCGGCAGCTACGAGGCGCTGTACACGTTGGCGGTGGATCAGATCCTGGCGTTCGCGGCGGGTGCACCGATCAACGTCGCCAATCCGGAAGCGCTCGGCAAACGTTAGCCCGCATGGAGTTCGATTACGCCATCATCGGCGCCGGCGCCGCGCGTTGCGGCCTCATGACGTCCTCGTCGGCTACCATGACGGCAATCGCCCGCCGCGCGGATCTGCCGCATGGGCAGCGACAGGCTCGCCGTGGTAGATTCGAGACTGCGCGTACGCGGCGTGCAGGGCCTGCCCGTCTGCGATGCATCGATCATGCCTAGTGTCCCGAGTCAGAAGTCGTTGCAACAATGTTCTTGATGCTCGCGACGCCACGAGTGGCAAAAGTGTCGAAATCGACGCCAGACGCGAAGCGAACCGCAGCCAGGTTGGACACCTGGCGAGGATTCGCGACAAAGTATGGCGTCGATTTCGGCATCTTTTGTGCGGCGAACTTCTGACTCGGGACACTAGCAGCAAGACAAGGAATACGCATGAGCACGGCGCGGCAGTACGCCATCGGCATGCCCTACCATGCCGTCGCACGTATGCCGGAGCACAAATCGGTCAATCGGATGCATGCCGATGACTTGCCGAAGAAGCTCGGGTTTCGCGGTGCGTTCGTTCTCGGCGTGGGTCTGTACGGCTACATGACCCGCGCGCTGGTTGCTGTTCTCGGCGAATCCTGGCTCGGGCGCGCGGTCATCGAGGTGAAGTTCCTGCGGCCCGTCTGCGTGGCAGATCGCATCCGCGTGGAGACGGTGGCCGTTCCGGCCGCGGGGGCCGATACCTTCGAGGTGACGATGTACAACGAGACCGCGCAGAACGAGATTTCGGCGACGATGCGCACCTCGGTCCCGGACCCGTTTCCCGCGGTAGACGCGACAGCGGACGAGAACCCCAACGAGTGGGAGGGGCCCGTCACGCAGCGCCGCACCTGGGATACCGTCATCGTGGGCAAGGCGTACCGATCGCTGCGCGCGACCCTCGCCCGCGGGGACAACGAACATTGGCTGAACGTGCTGGACGACGATCTGCCGATCTACCGTGACGGCGCGCACCCACCGATACACCCGGCGCAAGTACTGCGGCAGGTGCAGCTGGGCTACAACAACCAGTTCATCGGCGAGAGCGCGGTGCACAGCGCCAGCAGAGCGGTGGTGCGCAGAATGCTGCGCGTGGGCGACCCCGTGCATCTGCTCACGGTTCCCCTCGAGAAATGGGAGAAGAAGCAGAATCACTGGCTCACGATCTACTGCGCCGTGCGCAGCAGGGGCGAGGTGTGCGCGGAGATCTTCCACACCCAGATCATCCGCTTGCGAGGCGCCGGCCCCGAGCCCGTGAGCGGCGCGTGAGCGAATCCGCCTTCTTCCGCATGTTCAACCCGCGCGGCACGTCGAGCGCCGAGCCCGTGCAGAATCTCGTCAAGGCAGGCTACGAATGGCACAGCGACGTGCTCGACGGCGATCGCCCGTACGTGCAGCGATCCGCCGAAGGCGATGACCGCCATCCCGTTCACCATGGACATCAACGACCTGCCGCACGCGATGCGCTTCGGACGCACGCCGCAACAGTTTCTCGATATGTTCGATGCCTATCTGGCGCACACCTTGAAGGTGGACGATGGACCGATCATCATCAACGTGACGGCGCACACCCATTGTTACGGCCGCCCCGGTGGCTCCTGGGCCTACGAGGCCATTGCGCAGAGGATGAGGGGGCGCGACGACGTCTGGATCACGACGCGTCAGGAAATCTCCGAGCACGCGCGTAAATTCCTGGCGTAAGCCGGATCCGCGGCGCCATCGTACAAAAAGGCGCCGCCGGGCAACAACCGGATGGGAGGGAAGCCCGTGGCGTCCCGAGCAACAGCAACGGCAGGTGTGCCGAAATCGGCAGCGGCGCTCGACGCGCTGACGCGCGAGACCATTCAGCAGGAACTGGTGCGCGTCGTCGCCGAGACCGGCAAGACGGTGCTGTTCATCACCCATCAGATCGACGAAGCGATTGTGCTGGCAGACCGCATCGCGGTGTTGAGCGCGCGCCCCGGCCGCGTCGCCCGCATCATCGACGTGAACCTGCCGAAGCCGCGCACCCTGGCGCTGAAGCGCACGCCGGAATTCAACGCCATGGTCGACGATGTCTGGAA
>CAZNBS010000394.1:0-3395 GCA_964570955.1 uncultured Burkholderiales bacterium
GCGTCTGGGGCTCACCGGTGCCGAGCTGCCGCTGGAGGAGAAGCGACGCGTCAGCCACCGTGGCCAGGCCCTGCGCGCGCTGGTCGAGCGCGTCCGTGTGCTGCAGGCCGAAGACGCAGCGCGCTAGCGGGCCGGCGCGCGAAGGCAGGAGCGCGGCAGCGGTCGCGCAAGAACGCAGCAGCGGCCGCGCACGTTCAGGCAGCGTCGACGACGCGGGTCCAGCCGTAGGGATCGGGCCTCCGTCCGTACTGGATGGCGGTGAGCGCATCGAACAGCCGGCGCGCGACCGGTCCGGGTTGGAACCCGTTGATCAGCGCCTCGCGCTCACGATAGACCAGGCGGCCCACCGGCGAGATGAGGGCACCCGTGCCCATGCCGAACGCCTCCGTGATCGTTCCTGCGGCGATGCCCTCCAGCACCTCGTCGAGCTCCAGGCGCGTCTCCTCCACGCTGAATCCCAGGTCAGGGGCAAGGCGTAGCAGGGAGTCGCGTGTGATGCCGGGCAGGATGCTGCCCGATAGCGACGGCGTGCGGATGTGCCGTCCCTCGTACACGAAGGCGATGTTCATCGCGCCCACCTCGTCCACGTAGCGGCGCTCGACCGCATCCAGCCACAGTACCTGCTGATGACCGCGCGCGCGCGCCTGCTCGCTCGCGTACAGGCTGCCTGCATAATTCCCCGGCGTCTTGGCTTCTCCCGTGCCGCCGCGCACGGCGCGCACGTGCTCGTGCGAGACGTACACCGACACGGGTTCGAATGCCTTGCCGTAGAGCGATCCCACCGGGCTGAGGATGACGTAGTGCAGGTAGGTGCACGCCGCACGCACCTGCAGCGTCGGTTCCACACCGAGCATGACAGGACGGATATACAGCGCCGCGTCGTCGCGCGACGGCACCCATCGCGCCTGTGCGCCGACCAGCGCCTCGATGGCGGCGACGTGATCCTCGATCGCGACCTCGGGCATGCCCAGGCGCAGCGCGGAGCGGTTGAAGCGTTCGGCATTGCGCTCCACACGGAACAGGTTGATGCGGCCGTCGGGCCGCCGGTACGCCTTGGTGCCGTCGAACACCATCTGCCCGGAATGAAACGCCTGCGCGGCCGGGTCCAGCGATAGCGCTGCATAGGGCACGATCCGGGCGTCGTGCCAGCCGGCCTCCGGCGAGTAGTCCTGCCTGAACATCGCATCCGTGAAGATGCGGCCGAAGCCGAGTTCCTCGGGAAGGGCAGGCGAGTCTGACGGCGGTGTGTAGTGGCGGCGAATGGTGATCATGGTGTGTCAGCGCAAGCGCTGCGAGTGTACACCGGTGCGTGCCCACGGCCATCCCCGCAGCGCGCCGTGTCTTGGCCACGTCGCCGCGCCGGAGATCGATGCAATGGCCGGGACCCTCGAGCCGCCCCGCGCCGTGCGGACGTGCATCGCAGCACGCCGGATCGCGCAGGAGGCTTCGAGCGGGGCGGCTGGAGCGAGAAGACGGCACTTCGATTGCTGGAGCCCCGCTCACGCAATGGAGGATCGCGATGGGAAGCACCCTGAACAGGACCGGCGAGAGCCGTCCGCAGGTCGGCAAAGGTCATGGCACCCGGGCATTGGGGCCGAGCGACAGTTCGGACACCGGCAGCGACGTCGTCGGCGGGCCGGGATTCACGGACGCACCAGCTCTCCCACTGGACACCGGCACCAGCGAGGATGCGGCGACCGGTGCCGGCGCCGGTCGCGACCTCGGTGATGCGGATCTCGACAGCGACAGCGACGCCGCAGGGACCGGCGAGCGCGGTGCGGCCGGGCGCGACGTGCCGGCGTTCGATGCCGACCGCCGTCCCGACCGCATCGAGCCGGCGCCCGACATGGACGGCGAATTGGCAGAAGAGTTGGACGACCTGGCCGACGACGCCACGGCGACTGACGGACAGGCTGACGGCGACCTGCCCTTCCCGCAGGCGGGCGACGACACCGGCAGCGACGGTGTATCGTCGAGACTGCGTCGCCGCTGAACCCTGCAGGTCGTCATGCCATCACCCTTCGAAACAGCAGGTCCTGCCCAGATGGGCGCCAGCGCCGGTACGGCGCGCGCCGAACAGCTGTATCGGCGCCTGCGTGGCGTGCGCGCGCGCACCGAGGCGTTGTCCCGGTCGCTCTCGCCGGAGGACTGCGCACTGCAATCGATGCCCGATGCCAGTCCGGTCAAGTGGCATCTCGCACACACCAGCTGGTTCTTCGAGACTTTCCTGCTGTCGGAACGATTGCCCGGCTACCGCTGCTTCGATACGGCGTTTCGCATGCTGTTCAACTCCTACTACGTGCAGGTGGGCGCGCGCCACGCCCGCCCGGAGCGCGGCCTGCTGTCGCGCCCGGACCTCGCGCGGGTGCTGGCCTACCGCTCGCACGTCGACGAGGCCCTCGGTTGCTGGCTCGAGCGCGATCCGCCCAACGATGCTCTGGATCTGTTGGAGCTGGGCATCCACCACGAACAGCAGCACCAGGAACTCATCCTGACCGATCTGAAGCACCTGTTTTCGCGCAATCCGCTGCGTCCTGCCTATGCGCCGCCGGCTGCCTTGTCCGAAGGTGCGTCGTCGCCGATGCGCTGGGTTCCGTGTGAGGGCGGCCCATTCACGCTCGGATGTGCTGGGGCAAGCTTTCACTTCGACAACGAGACCCCTGCACATCGCGTATTCCTCGAGCCGTTTCGTCTCGCTTCCCGGCCCGTGACCAATGCCGAGTACGTCGTCTTCATGCAGGATGGCGGCTATGCGCGCCCGGAACTGTGGATGTCGGACGGCTGGGACGTGCGACTGCGGGAAGGGTGGGGGGCGCCGCTGTACTGGGAGCGTTCGGAGCGCGGGTGGCAGCGCTTCACGCTGCGGGGAATGGTCGACGTGGCGCCGCACGCGCCGGTCAGTCACGTGAGCTGGTACGAAGCGGATGCGTACGCGCGCTGGCGCAATGCCCGCCTGCCGACGGAGGCCGAGTGGGAACGCGTCGCCGCCGGTGTGCCGGTCGAGGGCAACTTCGCGGAGTCGGAATCGTTCGATCCGCTGCCCGGCGCCGCGCGCGGCGCCGGACCGCTGCAGTGCTTCGGCGATGTCTGGGAGTGGACCGCCAGCGCCTACCGGCCCTACCCCGGATATCGCCCCGCCGCCGGGGCGGTGGGCGAGTACAACGGCAAGTTCATGGTCAATCAGTTCGTCCTGCGGGGCGGCTCGTGTGCGACGCCCGCCTCCCACGTGCGGGCGACTTACCGCAACTTCTTTCCTCCACAGGCGCGCTGGCAGTTCAGCGGCATCCGCCTGGCGGCGGATGCGTGAGCGCGTCGGCGCGCAGGGGGCAGCAACCGGCTTCTAGGGAAACTCTGCAAAACCCCGCTGGTCAGAGTGGCGGCGGAATGATGCCGCT
>CAZNBS010000395.1:0-3394 GCA_964570955.1 uncultured Burkholderiales bacterium
CGTGCGCGCAGAAATATGCACTGAACGAATGCAGAGCAGCAAGCGAGCCGACCGAGGCGCAGATCGAGCAGCACCCCGACGACGCAGCGGTCGACCGTTTCGCCGCAGCGATGAAGGCGAAGCTCGCCGAGAAGCGAGCCGAGGGCCGGGGCGGCTGGGACGACCCGGAGCAGTGCTCCACGACGTACCTCGCCACGCTGCTGCGCAGCCACGTCGAGAAAGGTGACCCGCTCGACGTGGGCAACTTTGCGATGATGCTTTGGCACCGGGGCGGCGCGACGAACGAGGCAGTGGACCCCGGCATACCAGACCTCCGGTTAACCGAGGCGCAGATCACGGCAGCAGCGAAAGAGCTGTGCCAGTGCCACGCTGAAGGGCGCGGCGCCGATCCTGACGACGAGTGGAAGGCGTACTGCGAGCAATTCCGCACGGAAGCGGCTCGCGTGCTTCGTGCCGCACTCGCGGCGAAGGAGAAGCCCGAATGACCGACCGCGAACTGCTGGAACTGGCCGCGAAGGCGGCGGGAATTGAGATCAAGGTAGTCATCGGCGATACGTTTTGGTGCCCGGACGGGACAATGTGGGATCCACTCACCAACGACGCCGACGCGCTGCGGCTAGCAGTGACGTGCGATATAGCTTTCATGCTGGAGACTGAGCGAGCTAGCGCGACAACTAATAACGGGCTGCGTTGCACAGAATGGCTAGGAGACGATCCATTCGCCGCTACCCGCCGCGCGATCGTCCGCGCTGCCGCAGAGATAGGGAGGCAGCATGAGCACCAATGACGGCGGGCCTGCGTTTCCCGTCAGCACCATGGTCGAAGAGCGCACTGCCGGCTATGGGCATCAGGACGGACCGGCGACATACCGATGAAGCTCACCAGCGCCGCAATGAACGCTAACCAAGAACCGCAACGCTTCCCGGCGTCTGGTGCAGCGCCTTGTTATGTGGCGGCTCTCTTTGTACAGCCTGACGGATGCTATGCCGGCTGGCCTTGGATTGACGCCTGGGACAAGGAGCGGGACGCGCGCAAATACCAGGGACCTTTCCCAGTTGTGGCGCACCCGCCCTGCCAACTGTGGGGAGCGATGGCAAACGTGAATTTCGCTCGATGGGGAGGCGAACACAACAGGCCAGGGAATGATGGCGGGTGCTTCGCCGCAGCGTTGGCCGCGGTGAACCGCTGGGGCGGAGTTCTTGAGCACCCGGCAAAGACGCGAGCATGGGCCGCGCACGGGCTGGAGAAGCCAACCGGAACAGGCTGGCAGCGTAGCGGCCTCGGGTGGGTTTGCGAAGTGTGGCAATCTGCCTACGGGCATCGAGCGAACAAGGCGACATGGCTCTACTACCTCGGCCGCCGCAAGCCGCCAGAGCTGCGATGGGAGCGCCCGATCGGGACGCACCAGATTGGATTTCATGATCAGCGAGGGCCGGAGAAGAACAAGCCGACACTCGGGAAACGGGAGGCGAATGCAACCCCGCTGGCGTTTCGAGATGAACTGCTACGGCTGGCGCTGCATTCCGCCACATAACAGTTGTTCGGCGGCATGACCCTGCGCGACTACTTCGCGGCGAAGGCGATGCAGGGGATTCTCGCCACGCACCCGCCAGCGAGTGAACTGGGCACGTTTGTGCAGTACGCATACAGGATCGCCGACGCCATGCTCAAGGCAAGGGAGGCAGCATGACCACTGACGCACAAGCCGCGCTCGCCCAGGTGCGCGAGGCGCTGGCAGCGGGGCCGACGCCGGGGGAGTGGGCGTGTTATGACGACAGTAACGACGGCAAAACGAGCCGGATCGAGATTGTCGCTATCGGCAAGACCGTTGCGCGCATTTACCGCAGCGTTCCAGAACAAGATCTGCCTAACGCGCGTCTCATCGCCGCCTGCTCGCCCGAGAACATCGCCGCTCTACTCGCTGAGATCGACCGGCTGCGTGAACAGCTATCGACCGCCCTGATGGATGGTCACGACATGGCGAAGAACGAATACCGCGACGAGATCGAGCGTCTCACCGCCCTGCTCGCCGACCGTGACGAGCGCGAAGCGAAGATCGCCCGCGAGCGCGACGAGGCACGGATAGAGCGCGATGCGATGGCGGATGTGCTGCCCGGCTACTACTACATGGACCCGCCTGACGGCGGCGACGTGCCGGTGCTGGAGCAGTTGCGCCGAATGGCGAAGGACGCGGAGCGGTATCGCTTCTTGTCCTGCAAGGGCGTTCCGCCGTATTTCCACCGCTGCTCCCGGTGGCGACTCGAATACTGGAATGGCGAATGGTGGGACCCGTTGATGAAAGAAGAACTCGACGCCGCCATCGACGCGCAGATCGAGAAGGAGGAAAGGCCGTGAACATGACGACGCCGTGGTACGAAGAAAACCGCTGGTATGTGCGACTGATGAAGCTCGCTCATGACATGGCGATGGAAGGTCGGGGGGAGGAAGCGCAGGACTTGCGCGTGGCGGCAACGCACGCGCGAAACTACAGGTGGCTCCGCGACAGGAGTCACCCGGATGCCGGCACCTATTACCTTGCATCAGCCACCAGTCAGGCGCGTTTTGATGATCCATCGCACGTCGATCGTGAGGTGGCAGCAGCGATCCAGTCAGATGAAGCGAAGCATCGTGCAACCAGTGCCTAGCGCACAGATCGAGAAGGAGCGCAGCGATGGGTAAGCCGCACGGAATCCACCCGGACGAGCTGGCGGCGATGCACACGCCCGGTGAGAAGTACCAGCCGAGCAATGGCACCGAGGGCGAATGCTTCTTCGACGCCTGGTGCCGACAGTGTGCGCGCGACCGTTCGATGCGCGAGGGCGAGCCGATCGAGGAGTGCGACGACAACGAACGGTGCGACATCATCGACCGCTCGATGTACTTCGGCATGGACAGTCCCGAGTACCCGCCGGAGTGGGTGTATGGCCCCGATGGGCAGCCGTCCTGCACGGCGTTCGTGCCGGCCGGCGAGCCGATTCCGCCGCCGAAGGACGATCGCACCATCGATATGTTCGGCCCGGCCCCGCTGCTCAACGAGGCGATCGACGAACTGGTCGCGGGTCCGCGTGGCTGACCTGCTGACGATCGCGGAGACGGCCGAGCGGCTGCGCGTGTCGGCCCGCACGGTCGAGCGCGAGATTGCCGCCGGCCGGCTCGCGTGCGTCAGAGTGCGGTCGCGCCGCCTGGTTGATGAGGCCGACCTGTCGGCGTACATTGCCGAGTCCCGGAGGGTCGAATGCCAGTCCGAAAGCACGGCCGGCGCTGGCAGGTGCGCGTCAGCGTCGGAGGTGGTCGCCGCGTTGAGCGCACTCTACCCGTCGGCGGCTGATACCGCCCCGGCGCCGATCGCGCGTCCTGCGTCGAGCTGGCCAGCCTCAGAGGATCCACAGCAGCG
>CAZNBS010000396.1:0-3370 GCA_964570955.1 uncultured Burkholderiales bacterium
GTGGCAACGTCATGCCCGCCGGCTCGCCCGCTGCCTCGCGCAGGCGCATGATGTCCCGCGCGGGCCGGCCCGCGGCGACCAGTGCGGCCATGGCGCGCATGTCGCGGTCGACATGGTGGAAGAACCGCCGGTACGCGGCGCAGAGGAAGTTCAGCCCGGGCTCGCCATCGGCCGTCGTGCCGAAGCGGTTCTTCGGGCACTCGCCCTGGCAGGCGAAGCGCACCTCGCACTGCCGGCATGCCTTCGGCAGGTCGTCGTGCTTGGCCTGCCCGAAGGCTCGCTGCGACTCGGACAGCACGATCCCCCGCAGCCCCTGCTGCACGACATTGCCCCTAAGGTAGTCGGGATGCACAAAATGGTCACAGGCGTAGACGTCCCCGTTGTGCTCGATCGCCAGCGCCCGACCGCAGGTCGGCGCGAACAGGCACAGCGACGATCCTTCGCCAGCCCAGATACCCAGCGCGACGTCGAACAGCTGCACGAAGACGCGCCCGACGTCGCGGCGCACCCAGGCGTCGAAGATCTCGCACAGGAAGCGACCGTACTGATCCGGCAGCACGCTCCACGGGGCGACCCCGCTACCGTCCGCAGCGGGTTCGCCCCGTGCGACGACCGGTAATGCGCGTGCCGGTGCGGCCCGATCGACGAGCGGGATGAATTGCAGGTAACCCGACCCGACCTTCTTCAGGAACTCGTAGACCTCGAGCGGCTGCTCGGCGTTGCGCCGATTGACCACCGTCAGCGTGTTGAAGGCCACGCGATGCCTGTGCAGCAGCTCCAGCCCCCGCATCACCCTGTCGAACGATGGTCGCTGCCGCTTGTCGCGCCGATAGGCGTCGTGAAGCTCGCGCGGCCCGTCCAGGCTGATGCCGACGAGGAAGTCGTGCCCGGCAAGGAAACGGCACCACTCGTCGTCCAGCAGCGTGCCGTTGGTCTGCAGCGCGTTACGGATGCGCTTGCCCTGCGCATGCCGACGCTGCAGCTCGAGCGCCTTGCGGAAGAACCCGACGCCCAGCAGCGTGGGCTCGCCGCCCTGCCAGGCGAACTCGACTTCCGGCACGTCGTTGGCCGCGATCGTCTGGCTGATGTAGCGCTCGAGCACCTCGTCGGACATGGACCAGCGGTGCGTGCCCGGGTAGAGGCTGGTCTTGTCGAGGTAGAAGCAGTAGCGGCAGTCCAGGTTGCACAGCGGGCCGACCGGCTTGGCCATCAAGTGCACGGCCAGCGGCGTGCGGTCTTCGCTCATCGTCGGCCGCCCTCCGAGATCTCTGTGCACCCGGTCCGGGACGAGCCAGCAGCCCAGGTCCTCATGCACCGGCATTGACGTCGTGGCACGCCAGGATCCTCATGCACATAACGGTCAGCATGCAGACAAACATTGCCCCAAGCTTGGTTGGACGCCGTACGAAGACCGTCGGATCCCGCCGCGCCAGACGCGCCGCGCGGCCGCTTGTGCTCTGTCATCGCCTGCCCGCGCATGAACCCCAGCCCCTGCAGCGAAAGGCGGTGAATACCGCGGGACACGAGTGCCGACAGCACGCACTTTGCCGCCCATATCGGCGCACTGGTCACTCCGGCTGGACCAAGCCGGAAGGCCTCGACCAGACCCGCCGTTCCCAAAGCCTCAACTTTGCGATGCCCCTTACGAACAGAAAGTCCTCACACGGCCGGAAGTTGCAGCACACTCGATTGTTTAGCCTGCTCTGAACAATACGCCTAAGATCACTCTAGAAAACGACTTATGGAATGCATACATATGCAGAACTTTCGAGGTTCTTCGGCTGAGCCTGATGCGATTGGCCATGAAAAAGGTCTTGGTCGGCCATCTTGGTGGGCTAGGCAGAATCAGTTGATCTTTATATTCGCGCTCTCCACGACTGCGCTCCACTTCTTAGACTCGATCCGAAGAAAATCTTTCGTTTCTTGTGGTGTCAAGAAAGTTGGCTCGATATCCAATTCCCTCAACCGTTGGGCCACGTTCGGCCGCCTCAGAATGTCGTGCAACAAGACGTTCCATTGGTTCACGCGCTCACTGGGCGTACTACTTGGCATGGCGACGAGATAGCCGAAGCTGGCTTCGAACCCAGCCGTGCCAGATAACCCTGATGCGGCAACAGTCGGCACTTTAGGAAGTAGCGTGTTTGGCTGCCTCCCGGACACAGCCAAGGGCACGAAGGCTCCACTTTCAATGTGTGGCAAGACACCCGAAATAACCAGAAAACCCGCATCTACCAAGCCGCTCAGTATATCGTTGACTGCAGGCGGGTTGCCTTTGTAGGGCACATGGACCATAGGCGTGCCAACCGCCATTGCGAAGGCAGCCATAGTCAGATGACCTGGTGAACCCACTCCGGCAGTGGCGTAACTGAGCTTTCGCACGCTGGCAAGCCTCAAGAACTGGTCGAGGTTGGTCACGCCGAGCTTCTTTGGAACCACCAGCACCTGACTGAACGAGCCAATACGAGCAACCGGCTGAAGATCGGTTAGTGCGTTGAAGGTCGTTCTGACCATGACTTGGGGATTAACCGTGGCTTGATTATCCAGTGTAAGCATCAATGTGTATCCGTCTGGAGTGCTACGCGCCACGTACGCCCCGCCCACGTTCCCGGATGCACCAGGGCGGTTGTCGATAACGACAGGTTGACCCAGGCTCTTGGCTGCCTCGCTAGCGATAAGGCGACCGAGGATATCCAATGGACTGCCAGGGACCGAGGTGACGACCAAGGTAATAGATCGCTCCGGATAATCGGCATGGGTCGCACTCGTCAATATGGCCAGACCCAGGGCCAGAAGGAATGAACGAATTGGATTAGACATGGTTGAGACTCCAGGAGTAGCGTTAGTGCGGCATTGCTCCGCCGAGCACCTTGCAGAACATGGGGATGATCACACCGCTGCCGGTCGGTGACGATGAAGGCGGAGTTGGCTCTTGAGGGCTATTAATGAAGATATCGAGTCCGATATCGGGCAACCGTAGAAACCACTCCGGTGACCGTCCATGACGAATTCTTAGGAATCAACCATCAGAGTGCTATGTCTATCCCACCAACACCGCTTCGTTAGGCCGACTCTTCCTACCGAGCATTCATCCATATGGGCAGGAGCTGGAGTGGGTTTGTCGTTGCAACGGCTGCTTCCGGAACAGCCTGACTCCATCAGCAACGCCGGTACCGAATAGCCTACGAGGAGCAGCATTTGCTGGAACCCGCTCGGTGTGAATAAGTCACCTTGTCCGTGATCGTCATGCCATGGTGTTGGCCGCAGCTCGTGCCGAACGGCGCAGTGCCGAGACCGTCGTCCACACGACGATCAGCACGCAGGCGACGAGCAGCCCTAGGCTGATCGGGCGCTGCACGAAGACCATCGGGTC
>CAZNBS010000397.1:0-530 GCA_964570955.1 uncultured Burkholderiales bacterium
ATGTACGAGGCGAACCCGATGGCGATGCTGCTGGAACAGGCCGGCGGCAAGGCACTGGCGGCGCCGGGCGAGCGCATCCTCGACGTGCAGCCCGAGGACATCCACCAGCGCACCGCGGTGATTCTGGGCAGTGCCGACGAGGTCGATCACGTCGCGTCGCACCTGACCTGATCGCGCCCCCATGTGGTTCAAGAACCTCGCCGTCTATCGGCTCCCTATGCCCTGGTCTGCCGACCCCGACGAACTCGAGCGCCGACTCGCACGCAGGCGCTTGCAGCGTTGCGGCAGCTTCGAGATGGAGAGCCGTGGATGGCTCTGCCCCCGAGATCCCGACGTGTACGTGCATCGCCTGGCGCAGCACTGGCTGATCGAACTGGGCGTAGAGCAGAAACTGCTGCCGGCCTCGGTCATCCGGCAGGTGGCGCAGGAGCGTGCCGAGCAGATCGCCGGCCGGCAGCCCTACCCGGTGGGACGCAAGCAGATGCGCCAGATCCGGGACGAAGTCACGGAGGAGTTGCTGCCCAAGGCGC
>CAZNBS010000397.1:540-3357 GCA_964570955.1 uncultured Burkholderiales bacterium
CCTATGGATCGCTCCCCAGTCGGGCTTGCTGGTGGTGAACGCCGCCGCGCTGAAGAGAGCGGAGGAAGCGATCGATGCGCTGCGCCAGGCGCTCGACGAATTGCCGGCGACACCTCTGACCACCCACCTCTCACCGACCGCAGCCATGACGCGATGGCTGGCCGAGGGTGACGCACCGGCACGATTCACCATCGACCAGGACCTGGAGCTGCAGTCGCCGGACGACGGCAAGCCGACCGTGCGCTACGTCCGCCACGCCCTGGAGGGCCGGGAGATCCGACAGCACATCGCGTCCGGAAAGAGCGCAACCAAGCTCGGACTGACCTGGGAGGACCGCATCTCCTTCGTACTCACCGAGCAGCTGCAGATCAAGCGCCTGACCTTCCTCGACGTCACGAAGGGAGAGTCCCAGCAGGACGCCGAGAACGCGGACGAGCAGTTCGACGTCGACTTCGCGCTCATGACGGGCGAGTTGCTGCGCATGCTGAGCGATCTGGTGCACGCACTGGGCGGAGAAGCGCGGCCGGCGGGGTGAGGACGCCTAGGTCGACCGCCTACGGGCGGTCCCGACGGGCAGCTCCACGGCGCGCCGCATCTCGTCCGAATCGAAGATTGCGTCCCCGGCAAGACGATCGAGCAGCATGTCCGTGGCATCTACGCCCCAGAACAGCTCGTCGCGGACCACTGCCGTGGGTACACCGAATACGCCGCGCGCGACCGCCTCGTCGCCATTGCGGCGGAGCGCGAGTTTGACATCCTCGTCTTGCAGACGGCGATCCGCCTCCGGAATCTCCAGCTCTGCCAGCAGCGTCCGCCATGCCGGCTCGTCGTCCGGCAGACTGCCTTCGCTCCACACGAAGCGGAACAGGCGCAGCACGACGTCGAAGCGTGACTGCGCGACCACGGCCAGGCGCAGCAACGGGAGCGGGTTGAAGGGATGTGCGCGCGGCAGGCGCACCGGCAATCCGAGTTGGCGCGCGCGCCAGACGGTATAGCGGTAGGTGAACGTGCGCTTAGGCGGGATCTCGGCCGGGCCGAGCTGTCCCCAGTGCTCCAGTAGCGCGGCGAACAGCACCGGCTTGCACGCGACGTCGAGGTCCGGCCGTCGGGCGAACTCCTCTGCCTGCAGCCAGGCGAAGGGCGAGATGAAGTCGAAGTACCAGTCGATGCGAGGACCGGGGTTCACGGCTCGCTCCGTGCGGTACTGCGCATCTCTGCGCGCAGGCGCTCCTCGCGGTCGGCCAGCTTGCGCCGGATCTCGCCGATCGCCGCCTGGGCGGCACGCTCGCCTTCGAGGATTGCCAGATGCCGGCTCTCGAAGTCGGTCACCGACAGGTTCGAGGTCTCGGGTCGGATGACGACGTCGGCATCGCGCAATTCGATGTCGGCCAGGGCATTTCCCATGATCACGAACGTGCGCAGCAACATGTCGACGCTGTCGCGCACCGGCTTGTCGCCCGGGCGCGTGGAGATGTCGACTGCGATCACGAAATCCGCTCCGAGGCGGCGCGCAACCTTGACCGGCACGGGACTCACCAGCCCACCGTCGACGTATTCGCGGCCGCCGATGCGAACCGGCTGGAACACCCCGGGTACGCTGCTCGATGCGCGCACTGCGAGTCCGGTATCGCCACGCTCGAACACCACCTCCTGTCCGCTGCGCAGATCGGTGGCCACGATGGCGACCTTGCGCGGCAGCTGGTCGATCGTCCTGTTGCGCACCATGCGGTTGATGTAGTCCTGCAACGCCTCCCCGCGCAGGAAGCCGCGGTCGGGCATGGACCAGTCGCTGATCATCGACTCCTTCATGTCGAGCGCGAGTCGCTGCAGTGCGAACCCGTCCAAGCCGGAGCCGTGCAGCGCAGCGACCATGCTGCCGACGCTGGTCCCGGCGAGAATGTCGGCCTCGATGCCTTGTGCGGCAAGCGCCTTGATCACGCCGATGTGCGCGAAGCCCTTGGCCGCACCACCGCCGAGCGCCAGCGCGATGCGCGCCGGGGGCACGACGATCGGTGTCGGTGGCTCGGGCGGCGGGACGACGACCTGGGGCGTCGGTGTGCGGGGACCGGCCGCGCACCCCGTGAGGAAAGCGAGCAGCATCCAGAGCCGCAAGACAGCGCGCATGCCGGGAGCAGCCGGGCGTCCGCCCGGCCCCTCACATCTGGGACTGGAGATAGTTCTGAAGGCCGGTACGGTCGATCAGGCCGAGTTGCGTTTCCAGCCAGTCGACGTGTTCCTCTTCGCTCTCGAGAATGTCCTCGAACAGTTCTCGCGAGGTGTAGTCGTTGACCGTTTCGCAATGCGCGATGGCCTCGCGCAGCAGCGGCAGGGCCTGATACTCGAGTTGCAGGTCGCACTTGAGGGCTTCGGGCACGTCCTCGCCGATCATCAGCTTGTTCAGCTGCTGGAGATTGGGCAGGCCTTCGAGAAACAGGATGCGGTTGATGAGCTTGTCCGCGTGCTTCATCTCGTCCACGGACTCGTGGTACTCGTAATCGTCCAGCTTCTTCAAGCCCCAGTTGCGAAACATCCGCGCGTGAAGGAAGTACTGGTTGATGGCGGTCAATTCGTTGACGAGTACCTTGTTCAGGTACTCGATCACCTTGGCGTCACCCTTCATGGCGGCTCCGGATTGGATGCGGGGGGAAGCCTCGATTATACCGAGGGGCGCAGGCGCTCCGAGCGCAGCGTGGCGCTCACTTCGATGCCGGGGTGGGACGCGCGCGTCAGGCTGCGCAGGCCAGCGGCTGATCCGGCGATTCGCGTGTCTGATCGAGAAGGCGCACCGTATATTCCGCGCAGCTGCCGCATCCAGAG
>CAZNBS010000398.1:0-3351 GCA_964570955.1 uncultured Burkholderiales bacterium
CCTCTATGTCCGCTCGCTAGCGTACACGCGTACGGGTACCAGACGCAAGCCACTGGACTCCTTAGCTAGCTATCATCCCCCTTCCAGAGCCAATCTGCGGGCTGCCACAGCCCACAGGCGGCGGAAACAAGAACCGGATTGAGGAAGGCTTCTACCGCCTCCGCCACTTCCGGGAGAGCCTTCCAAACCAGGTCATCATTCGCGGCCATTTGCGGCGTAGGTTGCATCCCAGAACGCCAGAGGCGGCGAAACTGACGCTGGCACCGAGTGGGTGGCCCGGAAGACGAAGGTCGTCTCGAGGCGGCGGCCATGGGTGGGAGCTCCCTCTCTGGGGCGGGAGGAGGTGTCGGCGCGGACAGGAGGCGGCCAGGCTCCGACTCGCGACGCTGCTGGACACCTCCCGTGAGGATGGGGACACGGTGGACATCCGGTCCGGTCTACAGGAGATGGAGGTCCGGGCCAGTGAGCGGGTCCGCCGTCCGCCAGATCCGACCGCGTCCGCCAGCGCCTACCAGTCGATCGGCGAAGCTCCCATTGCACTCAGCTTCTCATTGGTTTCCTCGAATAGGTTGGGGCTGCTCATGAAGGAATCCATGGCCGGGTGATCGCGATCGACCACGGCGGCCTTCCTGATGCCGGCCGCAACCCTCAGCGGTCGCGTCGCCGACTCCAGCACACCCGCACCGGCGAGGAAGCGGCGGGCCTGGCTCCCCCACGAGAGGAAGACGACCGGCGTGTCCTCGCGCTCTGCCAGGCGCTGGCAGATGGCCGCGACGACGGGAGCCCACAGCGGAATGTGGCCGAGCAGCTGATGGGGATCACCGCCCTGCCGGTAGCGGGTCAGCGTCAGCCCGGTATTCAGCCACAGTACGCCCTGATGTTGCCACGCATCGAAGGTCTCGCGCGGCCCGGAGAACTGCACCGAGCCATTTCGCACATCGTCGACCAGTGTGGCCCACCCAGTTTCACCGTCGGTATACGCATCGTGCCCCGTCCGCAGCTGCGCCACGCACTGCACGATGCGCCGGAGGCTCATCGCAACGTCCGCTCCCGTCCACGATGTGAGATCTCCCTGCTCGAAGGCGCGGCCCGTCGCGCGCGAAACCCGCGGGTAGGGGTCCTGGCCGATGACGATCACACGCACGCTGGTCGGCGCGATGCCGTCCAGTGCGCGAAAGACATGCGACCCCTGCGGTGCGGAAGCCGGCTCACGGTTCTTGCGCCCCGGATAGATCACATCCCCGGCGTCGACGGTGAGTGACTCGTCGATTGCCTCGAATGCGGGCTCCACGCCCGTTAGGAACTCCCGCCACGGCTCCGCTACGTCGCTCCTCCAGTCCCGCAGAAACTCCTCCATTGCCGCTCGCAGCGTCTGCATCCTCGTCCCCTCCATCTCGTGGTTTCGTTCCTAACGTCGCGATCCGAAGACGGTGATCTGCAGATTCCTGAAGACGACCTCATTCGACGCCAGCGGCCAGGATCCCGCCGCTCCGGATCGCCGCTGCCGCCATCGCTTGGCTACGCAGCGGAGAAAAACGCGCTCATTGAGGGAATCGTTGCGCGCCCCACCTACACAGATCCAGTCGGGAGCCTCCACGTCATTGCGGAAGTACGCAGTGAACCACGCACCGCGCCGCTCCAGGCGCAGCCGCCCCCGGCGCGGCGTCTGCCCATCTCCGACGGGTCGGCCATAGCGGTTGCTCTCGTATTCGTGGCCAAGATTGCAATTGATCCGGTAGCCGTCGTTCTCGTCGTGCTCCACGCCCACGTACGGCGGTGCTCCATGCGGATCGAAGAACGTGTCTTGGCTTGTGTCGCTGGGGCCGAGCTCCTGGTATTCGCCAGGATCCACATTCACCACGGCCATCTCGAGCGTTATCGCCTGCGACATCGGCTGGCGGATCTCGTACTCGACCTCTGCCGCGAACTCACCGATAACACCGCGCACTACACCCAGTCCTCCTCCAGAATAGGTCGGCCAAGTCTTCAACGCGGAATGCATCTGCTCTTCGAGGCGGTCCACCCGCCCTTCGAGCCCGTTGCCTGCCGCCGACGCCGGTTCCTCATACGGCTCCAGCACGACGTGAACCCCGTCATCCTGGTAGACGCGCGCATGGCGGTTCGCCTTTGCGTATCCGAGCGCAAAGCGCGCCGTGTCCACGCTGTCGCCCCGGAAAGACTCCGCAAGCACTGTGCGCTGCGGGCGAAAGTACGACTCGACGTCGAGCATCGAATCCGTTGCGCATGACCAGATGCAGCGCTCCTCCTGCATCCGAACGTACTCGTCCTGCGTGATCACCCACGGTACGCCCGTGCCACGGAACGGATACAGCACTGCGCCCACACGCAGCTGACCGCGCTCGTATTCGTCGCTGAAGGCCCGCCCAAACGGTGTGAGCTCCAGGCGCTCGTCGAACATGTCGCGGAACTGCACGACGAGGCCGTCCGCATCCAGCTCCCGCATCAGTTTGATCTGCTGCGAGATGTCCATCCTGTAGTCGAATGCGCAGACGCGTAGGTCCGGCGCGCGGGTACGCACGCGCCGCACGACGGCGGGGTCCATCGAGTAGACCACCGATCCTGTAACGGCGTCGTGCGCGCGCAGCGCGGCCAGGACCGCGTCCGCGAACTCGTCACCGCGGCCGGTGTCCAGGCTCGAGTCGTGCTTCAGCTCGATCAGCTTGGGGATCTGCGGGGGCAGCGCTTCCAGTGCCTGATCAAGGGTGAGGATCCCAACACGGTCCTCGTCCGCGCGATGGTAGACGAAGCTGGATGGCCAGCCACGATGGTCGCGCAATCCGGGAGACCCGATGCCGGCGGAGTAGTCGAGTGCTCTAAGCTCGCTCAGTGTGAGGTCGAGCACGCGCCGGGGCGGCCCAGCGTCCGCCGTCATCCGGTTGACGGTGCCATCATGGGAGAGCACGACGTGGCCGTCGCGTGTCAGCTGCAGGTCGAACTCCAGCACCTCCGCGCCCGAGGTGTAGCCCGAGATCAGAGCGCGGAGACTGTTCTCCGGCGCGTGTATTCGCGTCCCGCGATGAGCTGCGATGAACATGGGCCTCCCCTCAGACGACGAATCTCGGGTCCCGCTCGAAGCGAAACGTGAACATGGACGCGTTCTCGATGGTTATGCCCGGGATGGTCACGCCGGCAGCCATGTCCTCGTCCATCACGGGCATGTCCACCGGGCGGGCGACCAGGGTGCGCCGTAGGCTGCCGTACGACGGGTCGAGCAGGTCGAGCTGCTCCAGGTTGAGCTCCGTCGGACCGTGGGTCCATATCACCGCATAGTCGGGGGTGGCCAGCACGATCGCCTGATCGGCACCCGCGGCAGCGAGGACGGCCGATCGC
>CAZNBS010000399.1:0-3344 GCA_964570955.1 uncultured Burkholderiales bacterium
ATGGAAGAGCGCGAGACCTACCAGTAAGCGGTGCTCAAGCTGCACCGCCTGTTCGGCCTGGAGCCGTGACATTCTTCCTTGCCCTCGGCCCTAAAGAAGATTAGATTTCTGCCGTAATAGCCATTCGGAGCGGAAGGATGAAGGCTTTTCCCCTGCAGTCCCTGCTGGACCTGTCGCAGACGCGCATGGACGACGCTGCGCGCAGGCTCGGGCAGTTGCTCGCCAGCGAGCAGGAGGTGGAAAAGACCCTCGCCCTGCTGGAACAGTACCGCGAGGAGTACGAGGTACGCTTTCGCCAGGCGGCCCAGGCCGGCCTGAGCCGCGACGAATGGGGCAACTACCAGTCCTTCCTGGGCCGGCTCGACGAAGCCATCGCCCAGCAGCGCAGCCTCGTCGCCGCCTCCAAACAACGCACGGTGGACGGACAACGGGAATGGCTGGACAAACGCAACCGGGTCAAGGCCTTCGACGCCCTGTCGCAACGGCACACGGCCAACGAAGCCCAGGGCGCAGCCAAGTCGGAACAGCGCGCCCAGGACGAGCACGCAGCAAAGACATATCGCAACGGCGGTCACTGACCCCCAGCACTGGCACGCCCCTTGCTGGTATGGGGCATGAAAATGCCTTTGCCGTCGAGGAGCCAGTCATGACGCCGCTGCCCGCCACCCCCCCGTCAACGCCCCCCACCGCCTCCGCCCAGGCGACGACGGCGCCGTCTGCGGACACCGAAGCCGCTGCCGGCTTCGCCGCCGTGCTCCAAGCGCAGATGGACTTGCCGGCAAAAGGAGTGCCGGGAACAGAAATTTTTGCCGCTCTGGCGTCTTCCGGGCAGACGTCCGACACGGACGACTCCTCCTTGCCCGGGCAGGGGCTGCCAGTCCCCGATCTGGCCGCCCTGCTGCCGACCGTGGCCGGCCTGGTGCCGCAGGCGGCCGCCGCCTCCACCTTGGCGACGGACCAGCCGCAGGATGGAACGGCTGCCCTCCTGCCTTCACTCGATGCCAAGCCCCCTGCTCCGGCCACCGGCGCGCCTGCACTCCCGGTTCTCTCACCGCCGGGCGGCGAAGCTTACTTGGCGAATGCCGATGTATCCACTCCGACTAAACAGGCTGCGATTCCGGCCGCACCGGCACCGGCCGCCCTGGAGGATGCCGACACCTCACATCCTGCTCAACCAGCCATGATTGCGGCCGCACCCGCACCGGGCGAAGCCTCCGCAACGACGGCGTCAATCGAAATGCAAATGGCGCCGGCCACAACCGAGGTGGCAGGCACTGCCGCCGCAACGCCTGCCGCCGCCGCGCTCAACCCGTCGGCCCCGGCCGGCGACAGTACCGCCGCCAACCGCATCGACACCCCCGTCGGCAGTCGCGGCTGGGATGCCGAGGTCGGGCAAAAGGTCGTCCTGATGGTCAACCGTTCGGAAAGCCGCGCCGAACTGACCCTGACGCCACCGAATATGGGACGTGTGGAGGTCACCATTGCGGTCGAAGGAGACCGGAGCAGCGCCACCTTCGTCGCCGCCAGTCCGGTCGCCCGCGAAGCGCTGGAACAGGCCCTGCCCCGCCTGCGCGAAATGCTTGCCGATGCCGGCATCGCGCTCGGCCAGGCCAGCGTGAATGCCGAGTCGCCGCGCCGGGAGGCCGACGGCCCGCCCGGGCAGGCGCAGGACGAGCGCCGCCACGCCGCAGCGGCCGCCAGCCCGGCCGCTGCACCCTGGCTGCGGCGCAGCGAAGGGCTGATCGATACCTTCGCATGAGCGCAAATGAAGCAAATCCTGCCCTCATTTCCCGGTTTGTCGCGACAGCGTGCGCAAACATAATGAGGGCCATCCGTCAGGAGTGATGCATGGCAAAAGCGCCACCGAAAAAAGAGGAACAGAACGCCGCTGACGACGAAGCGCCGCCGGTCAAGAAGAAGGGCAAGCTGCCGCTCATCATCGGCCTGGTCGTGCTGCTGGCGGCCGCCGGCGGCCGCGCCTGGTTCGTCCTGTTCAAGGGAAAATGCGACCAAACGGCCCAGCAGGCCAAACCGCAGGCGCCAAAGCCGCCGGTTTTCGTTCCGCTCGATCCGTTTACGGTGAATCTCGCGGCCGATGAGAACCAGCAGTACCTGCAGGTTGCCGCCACACTGAAAGTGCTCGACCAGGCCGCCTCCGACACCGTCAAGCAGTACATGCCGGAGTTGCGCCACAAGACCCTGTTGCTGCTCTCCTCGAAGAAACCCGCCGAGATCGCCTCCGCTGCAGGGCAGGAACGGCTCGCCGAGGAACTCCGCCAGACCGCCAACAACGTAATGCTGGCCGCCGCCGGCCGACCGGCCAAACCGATCGTGCTGGTCGTGACGAAGCAGGGCGACAGCATGGCCGCCGAGGCCAAAGCCGAAGAAAAGCCCGCCGCGGATTCCGCCAGGCCCGAGGAAGGCGCCAAGCCGGAAGATGCGACAGCCGAGCCAAGCGCGCCGGCGAGCCCGGCGCCGGCGCTCGCCCCCGCCACGCCGCCGGGTGCAGCGCAGCCGGCCACCGAACTCGCCCGTGCCGCGGCCGACGATCCGGTGCAGAGCGTGTTCTTCACCTCTTTCATCATCCAGTGACGAAACGGACCGCCAAATGAAACTTGACCGCCGTTGCGCCCTCTCCCCCAACCCCTCTCCCGCCCAAGGCGGGAGAGGGGAGCCTCGTGAGCCGCTGGCGCGGTCAGGGCCTGTTGGCATTCATTTAATCGATTAAATGAAAGCCAACAGGCTCTAGATAAAGATGGCACAGGATTTTCTCTCCCAGGATGAGGTCGACGCCCTGCTCAAGGGCGTCACGGGCGAGGCCGACGAGCCCGAGCAGGCGGAGGAAGGCGGAGGCATCCGCCCCTATGACATCGGCCGCCAGGAGCGCATCGTGCGCGGCCGCATGCCGACGCTGGAACTCATCAACGAGCGCTTCGCCCGCTACCTGCGCATCGGCCTGTTCAACTACATGCATCGCACCACGGAGATCTCGCTCGGCCCGATCCGCGTGCAGAAATACAGCGAGTTCGTCCGCAACCTGGTGGTGCCGACCAACCTCAACCTGGTGCATTTCAAGCCGCTGCGCGGCACCGGCATGATCGTGCTCGACCCGAACCTGGTGTTCCTCGTGGTGGACAACATGTTCGGGGGCGACGGGCGCTTCCACACCCGCGTCGAGGGGCGCGACTTCACGCCCACCGAGCAGCGCATCATCCAGGGCCTGCTCAAGGTGATCTTCACCGAGTACGAGAAGGCCTGGAAGCCGGTCTTCGGGCTCCAGCTCGAATATATCCGCTCCGAGATGAACTCGCAGTTCGCCAACATCGCCACGCCGAGCGAGATCG
>CAZNBS010000400.1:0-3332 GCA_964570955.1 uncultured Burkholderiales bacterium
GAGCGTCGCGTTCGCAATGCGAAGGTCGGGAGTTCGATCCTCCTCGTCTCCACCAGATTTCTGCAACTTGTTGAGGCAGCGCTAGTTCCTGTCTCGCGTTCGCCCGGTCGGGATCGAGTGTCCCAAACCGGTATCCCGACTGGGCGAACGCATGCTTTCCACCCGGCTTCCTTCCCATCTTCGTCGGAATCGTCACGGCGTCTTCTACTTTCGCCGTGCGGTCCCGCTCGACCTCCGGCGATACTTCGCCACGCGCGAGCTCTATCGGTCGCTGGGCACTGCGAGGCGAAGCGAAGCGGTCCGGTTCGTGCGCATCGTCTCCGCGCGGGTCGAAGCCGCGTTTGCTCTGCTGAGGGGTGGCGTGCCGGAAGAGGAGAAGGAACTGTTGCAGGCCGACCTGATCATGCGGATCGACCTGGGCGAGCTGGGGATGAAGCTGGAGGTCGAGCACGAGCCCCACGAAACCGAGCAGGCCAAGGAGCTGATCGGCCATGCCATCGACCGGATCGGACCCCTCGTGTCCGCCCCGCGCCAACTGGCGCCAGCCAAGAAGCCAGGGCCCTTGTTGTCCGACCTCGTCGGCCGATACATTGCGGAGGTCGAGAGGGCGGGGCGTCGGGCGCAGACGGTCATCGACTACAAGGGGGATCTCGGCCAGTTGCTGAAGATCATCGGCGACATCCCGGTGACCGACCTCGATCACGAGCGCATCAACGAGTGCAAGGAGAAGCTCCTCCGGCTGCCCGCGAACGTCAACAAGGCCCCTCAGCTTCGCGACCGCGGGATCGACGACATTCTCGCGCTGGGCCTGCCTCCGCAGTCGCCCACGACCGCCCGAAAGAAATGGCAGCGACTCGAGGCGTTCTTGGGCTGGGTCGTGAAGCACGGCTACTTGGGTATCAACTACGCCGCCGGCAAGAAGCCCAAGGCGAAACCCAGCAGCTACGAGAAGTTCACGCCCGACGACCTGAAGCGGCTGTTCGGGTCGCCGCTCTACCGGGATGCGGCCTACGACGAGGCGTTCAAATACTGGCTGCCGGTCCTCGCACTCTTCACGGGCGCCCGTCTCGAGGAACTCGCCCAGCTGCATGTTGCCGACGTGCGCAAGGACAAGGAGACCGGGATCTGGTGCCTCGACATCACCGAGGAGGTGGACGACGAGGATGGCGCTGCCGACGGGAAGCAGCTCAAGAACCACAATTCGGTGAGGACCTGCCCCCTTCACCCCAGGCTCCTCGAGCTGGGGCTCGTTGACTACGTTAACGGGCTGCGCGCGTCCGGATATGACCGGCTCTTTCCCGAGCTCACGAGGGACACCTACGGCAAGTTCGGGCCGAGGGCGTCCGAGTGGTTCACCGAGTATCGCCGCGGGTGCGGCGTCGGGGAGGTCGTCGGCAAGTCGAGGAAGGGCTACCACAGCTTCAGGCATACCGCGATCGCCGCGCTACAGAAGGCCGGGGTCGCCCAGGAGCTTCGCGAGGCGATCGCGGGACACGCCTCGCAAGCCGTGAACGTGAGGGTTTACAGCGGCGTTCCGCCCCTGGCGCGCCTTGCGGCCGAGATCGGGAAGCTCGCGTTCGACGTGGCCATCCCGTCATTCGCCGCGTCGCCTGCGCACGAGGAAGCCCGGCGTCGAGCCGCCACGCGTGGGCGAGCCAGGGCTCCCGCAAGGTCGAAATCGTGATGCGAGTCGTGGTGCTTCGGCTTTCCTTGAACCCGTCCCAATCCCGGCGGTTGGCTGAGCTGTCCGAGGCACCGAACCGACTCAGTGCGAGGGATGCGTGGAGCCATTGAAGGAGCCGCACCCGAAGCGTGCATTCGAGATTCTCACGGCGCGCGTTCGAATATCGCGGACACGAGTCGAGGCGCCCGGCATTGCTCCGTTAGACTTGGCTCGTGGCTTCACACTCCGCGGCTTCAAGGCTGCGACGGATCGGATGCTGCTAGTGCAAACCGAAGCCGGCCGGGTTATTGAGCTATGGGTTGGCTGGAAACGGAAGGTGGCGATCGGTCGGAAGCGCAAGCGTAAGGGCGGCAAGAAGGTCTACAACGACGCCGCAATCTTCGTGACGAAGGATGCTGGCACCCGCGTCGTCAGTGGGGGGTTGCCGTCCCTTGGCAAGCGGCGATGACTAGACGTCCCCGAGTGTGGTAGTCACTCACGTCGCGCGGGGGGAGGCCGAGCGCAAGTGCTCCCGCGCGGCACTCGGGTGCGTGAGCGACGCTGCGACTGGACGATCATCGCGCCGACCGTGTTTTCCCGCGCTTTGACGGCCGCCCCGCATCCAAGTCCGGGCAGATCACCTTGATTACTGCGCCGCCGAACTCCTCCAGGAGCATCGGCGGCGGGTCCGTGTCGTTGCTGAGCCGGCGGAATTCCTCAACGAGCCGCCACTCGTTCTTGGTGAGAAGCTTCCCGGGCAGGATCGCCTCTATCGCGGTCCAGGTTTCTGGGAAATACTCGGCCATCGTCAGCCTGAGCAGGTAGGCTGGATCCACGTCGATCGCCCGCGCGAGGGGTCCGATCTTCGTCAAGGGAAGCTTGGTCTTGCCCTGCTTGATCATCGTCAACACGTTGGGCTTGTCGTAGCCGATCTCGGCCGCGATCTCCTTCTGCGGCTTTGCGCTGAGGTCCAGGTGGAACGTCAAGAACTCCGCCACCGTCGGTCGTCTCGGTTGTCTCGCCATCTTCATGCCTCCGTCCAGATGCGGGTGCGCCCGTCGCACCTCTCACTCTGGTTATAGCGAGGCGATCCCGTGTTCGATCGTCAACGACGGTAGCTAAACACTTGTCGCGAATGGATCCACGAATGAGAAGGATCGGCGCTTCGCGTGGCTATAATGGACTTGGCGGTGATGCACAAGCCTTTCCGCACTCGCCGGGTTGAGAGAGACGAACCTATACGGATTTTCGGTATGCATTCGATCGGTATATCAGAAGAGACTCTGCGTCAGTCGGAGCCGCGGACGAAGCCGTTCGCACTGGACCACGCGCAACAGCAGCGCGCGAGCTTGACCCGCTTCAAGGCGCGCGCGGCGATCGATTGGCTCGAGCTCGAGATTGAGACAGAATCTCCGACGAACTTCCATGCGGTCCAAAGGCGGCTTCGAACCGTTCTCGGATGTGATCGACGGCCGAGAGTGGACGCACTCGATGAACAGCCTGGTGGCGCTGCGACACGGTTCAGCGCGCGAATACAGGACCCGCCCAGTCGGGTTTGTTTGTGGAAGGCCCTCGACGAGTTGTCCGCTATTATGCCGCTCACCGGGGTTCCCAGGCTGCGTGAGCTGGAGGTCGCGGTGGACTTCTACAGCAAGGCGCAGGATCGCAG
>CAZNBS010000401.1:0-3317 GCA_964570955.1 uncultured Burkholderiales bacterium
GTACGGGCAGTGTTTGCCATCGAGCCCCAACGTCACGCGGTGCACCTTTTCGATGGGCTCCCGGCCGATCGCCATGCGCACCGAAGGTGTAAGCCGGGCTATTTCCGCTCGCCGCAATAGGTTTCCGAGCGCCGCTCAATCCGGCAGTGCCGGAATGCGTCCGTTGTCCTTCTTGCGTGGCAGGATTTCCCGGGCCGGCCCGGCTGGTGCGTATTCCGCTGAATCTGACCGGTGATTCCGTTCGAATCTGACCGTGGATTCCGATCGTTTCTGACCGGCCGAGAACTGCGGGCCAAGCGCTGTGGTTGGATTTTTACAGTGAGCGGTCTTTCTCAGTCAAATTGCGAGGCCAGTCTGGATCACTACTGTCCGGTTAATTTGAGGCCAACAGGCCGGGAAGTTAATGTTAATGCGGGTTTCAAGGGATTCATGGGTGTCCACGATTTGAATTTCGGATGGCGTGTTTGCGATGCTCTCGGGGTTGAACAACCCGGGGTGACGCATGAACGTAGGCAAGACGCTGTTCGCGCAGGTGATGGAGTTTGTGCCGTGGAAGACCTTCGGACGCATCATCGAGCGGCACAAAGGCGATGCGGGCGTGCGCACCCTGGGCTGCGCGGATCTGTTTCGCGTCATGGCATTCGCGCAACTCACGTGGCGAGAATCGCTTCGAGACATCGAGGCCTGCCTTGCGGCGAATCAGGCGAAGCTGTTTCACATGGGACTGAGGACAGCACCGGCTCGTTCGACACTGGCCGATGCCTTGAACCTGCGAGACTGGCGCATCTACCATGCACTGGCTCAGCGGCTGATCGTGCGTGCCAGGGCGCTGTACATCAACGAGCCCTCGGTGCTGGAGCTCGATACCAGCGTCTATGCGCTGGACGCTACCACGATCGATCTGTGTCTGAGCTTGTTCGATTGGGCACCGTTTCGCTCGACCAAGGCCGCGGTAAAGCTGCACACCCTGCTGGATCTGTGCGGTGCAATCCCCGCGTTCATTCACATCAGCGACGGCAAACTGCACGACGTCAACGTGCTGGATATCCTGCCCCTGGAGGCTGGGGCCTTCTATGTGATGGATCGGGGCTACGTGGACTTCGAGCGCTTGTACGCGATGCATCAAGTGGGCGCGTTCTTCGTCACCCGCGCCAAGGCCGGTATGGATGCGCGACGCGTCTACTCGGCCCCAACGCAGCGAACTCTTGGTGTCATCTGCGATCAGCGCGTCATGCTCAATGGCTATTACTCTGCCAAGAACTACCCGGAGCACCTGCGGCGCATTCGCTTCAAGGATCCGGAGTCCGGCAAGACGCTGGTGTTCTTGACCAACAACACGAGCTTGCCCGCACTGACGATCGCCGCGCTGTACAAGAGTCGCTGGCAGGTGGAGCTGTTCTTCAAGTGGATCAAGCAGCACCTGCGCATCAAGCGATTTCTTGGCACGAGCGAGAACGCGGTGAAGACGCAGATCTGGTGCGCCGTGGCCACCTACGTGCTGATCGCCATCGTCAAGAAGGAGCTTCATCTCGATGCTTCGCTCTACACATGTCTACAGATCTTGTCGGTCTCGGTCTTCGAGAAAACCGAGGTTTCATGCGCCCTGCAGCCCGATCGCTCTCAACCAGAACCACCATACCCCGCTAACCAATTGACCTTGTTCGCCTATTAACCGGACACTAGTGAGCTTCGTACATGACTGGCGTCCCCACGGGATGCCGAAACTATTCCGATCGTAAATGCAACGACTACGACGCTGACAAACTCAACAATACGTTGAGTCGCTGCTTGATATCCCGAATTGACGCAAGATACAGAAATCTGTACGATTGGCTCATGAAAACTACGCTCGACATCAACGATGCCTTGCTCGCCAGCGCCAAAGCGCACGCCGCAAAGCAGCGCACCAGCCTGACGAGACTGATCGAAGAAGGACTGGAATTGCGGCTACGATCGGCGCAAGGTTCTCCCAAGGCCCGCAGACGCAGCATACCGATCTTCAAAGGCAGCGGAGGTTTGGTTGCGGGTGTAAATCCCAGCAGCAACAAGGCCATGTTGGACGCCGCAGACAATGACACCTGATGTCAATGTATTGATCGCAGCGTCCAGAACGGATCACCCTCATCACAACGTTGCATACACTTGGCTCAAAGAATCGATCTCGGCTTGCGGGGTCGGCGCGAGTTTCAAGCTGATGCCGATGGTTGCCGCAAGCTTTCTGCGTCTGGTTACCAATCCCAGAATTTTCGTGCAACCTACCCCCATCGAAGATGCAGTGAATTTTTTGGACGCCCTCCTTGCCGTACCAGGCATTGATATGCCGAGTACGGGCGGCGAATGGCCGATACTGCGTCAGCTATGCATAACGCAGAGATTGACGGCGAACGATGTCCCTGATATCTGGCTCGCGGCCGCCGTAATCGTGCACAGCGAGCACCTCGTGACGTTCGACGCTGACTTCAAGAAGCTACTCACGCCTAGCCAACTCACCCTGCTGAGTAACGAATAGCAAGAACGATCGCGTGCGCGCATGGTGCGAGAATCGGCGCGCGATGGTGGGGTTTGCAGAAGTAATTCGCCCATCCCGTCATTTTCCGGTTCAGCCGTCGCACAACCTCCTCGGCATCAAGCAACAACATGCTGCGGTCCGTGACCTCGCTGATGCTCGCCGCCATCCGCTGAATGCTCTTCTTCGAAGGTCGGGTACCCATATAGGCATGTCCGTCCTTGCTCGAATAGCATCGCCCGAACGTGTAGCCCAGGAAGTCAAACCTCTCCCGAGGCAGTTGGCACAGATGGGTCTTGTCCTCGTTCACCGTCAACTTCAGTCGCCGCATGATCATGCGCATCGCGCTCGCGGCTTCCACCGCCCCACGCTTACAGCAGATCACGAAGTCGTCCGCGTAGTTGACGATGTGAGCCGACCATCGCTGTTGATAGCCCAGGCGCCGCCACCCCTCGATGAATCGCCGCATGTACAGGTTCGACAGCAGCGGGGAGATAGGCGCCCCTTGGGGCCGTCGGCCACCTTCGAGCCATTCGGACTCGTGTCGCTCAGCGGACAACTCTCGACCCAGCCTCGATACAGTCCCGTGAGATTCAGAAACTCCGCAAAGTACGCCATCTGCCCGAACGGAGTCGCCGCCTCGCCCTGATTCCAGCGCACCTGCACTGCGCCGCCAAGCGCCTCAACCCCAAGTGCTGTCAGCGCCTCGTGCACCGCAGCAGCACCGCGCTTCCTCGCCTCACCCATTGGGTGTCTCCCCCGAACAGCGTTTCAGCCTGCATACTCACCAGGTTACACGATGACCAAGGCG
>CAZNBS010000402.1:0-3304 GCA_964570955.1 uncultured Burkholderiales bacterium
GATCTGCGACCAGGGCGGCGAGTGCCAGCTGCAGGACCTCGCGGTCGGCTACGGCCACGGCGCCTCGCGCTACGCCGAGGCCAAGCGCGTGGTGCTGCACAAGGACATCGGCCCGCTGGTGGCGGCCGAGGAGATGAGCCGCTGCATCCACTGCACGCGCTGCGTGCGCTTCGGACAGGAAGTGGCCGGTATCATGGAGTTGGGCATGGCCGGCCGGGGTGAGCACTCCGAGATCCTGAGTTTCGTCGGGCGCACGGTGGACTCCGAGCTGTCCGGCAACATGATCGACCTGTGCCCGGTCGGCGCACTCACGTCCAAGCCGTTCCGCTTCTCGGCACGCAGCTGGGAGCTGGGCCGGCGCAAGTCCGTCAGTCCGCACGACGGCCTCGGCGCCAATCTCATGCTGCAGGTCAAGCAGGATCGCGTGATGCGCGTGCTGCCGCTGGAGAACGAGGCCGTCAACGAATGCTGGCTCTCCGACAAGGACCGCTTCAGCTACGAGGGACTGGACGGGCCGGACCGCCTGGCGCGACCGATGGTCCGTCGCGAGGGCAGGTGGGTCGAGGTCGAATGGCCCGTTGCGCTCGAGGAAGTGGCGCGCGGTCTGAAGCGTGCGCGCGAGCAGCACGGGGCGCAGTCGATCGGCGCACTCGCCACCCCGCATTCGACCTTCGAGGAGTTGCATCTTCTCGGGCGCATGCTGCGCAGCCTGGGCAGCGGCAACGTCGATTGCCGGCTGCGCCAGATCGACTTCAGCCAGGACGGCAAGGCCGCCGGGGTGCCGTGGCTGGGCATGCCGATCGCCGAGGTGTCCAAGCTCGATCGTGTCCTGGTGATCGGCAGCCAGCTGCGCAAGGATCACCCGCTCCTGGCTGCGCGAATGCGAATGGCCGCGCGCAAGTCCATGCAGGTCAATCTGATCAACTGCCTGGACGATGATCAGCTCATCGCCCTCACCGCGAAGCTCGTGGTGGCTCCCGCGGCATTGCCCGGCGCGCTCGCCGATGTGGTGCGGGCCGTCGCCGCGATGAAGAATCAGTCGGTCGCCGGACTGCCTGCAGCGACCCCGTCCGAGGCCGCGCAGGCCATCGCGCGCAGTCTCGCCTCGGGTGCGAACGTCGGCGTGTTCCTGGGGAACCTGGCGCAGCACCATCCCCAGGCGGCCGTACTGCAGCGGCTCGCGCACGCACTCACACAGCTGCTGGGCGCGCGCATGGGTTTTCTGGGCGAGGCGGCCAACAGCGTGGGTGGCCACCTTGCGGGTGCCGTGCCGTTCGACACCCCGTCCGGACTCGACGCGCGCGCCATGCTGGCGAAGCCGCTCAAGGCCTATGTGCTGTGGAACGTCGAACCCGAACTCGACTGCCATGACCCGCAGCGCGCGCTCGCGGCACTGAAGGCGGCCGAGTTCGTCGTCGCGTGTTCTCCGTTCAAGCATCGTGCCACCGAATATGCCCACGTGCTCCTGCCGATTGCTCCTTTCACGGAGACGGCGGGGTCGTTCGTCAACACGGAAGGACGCCTGCAGAGCTTCGTCGGCGTGGTGCGGCCCTTCGGCGAGGCCCGGCCCGGCTGGAAGGTGCTGCGCGTGCTGGGGACGCTGCTCGGGCTGGGAGGGTTCGACTTCACGAGCGCCGAGGACGTGCGCGCGGCTGCCCTGCAGGGCGTGGACATCGGCGCCCGGCTGTCGAACGTGCCATCGCCCGGATCGCTGGACCCCGGAGGCGCCGGGGCGTCCTCCGACCTGCAGCGCATCGCGGACGTGCCCATCCACTTCGCCGACAACCTCGCACGCCGCTCCCCGCCGCTGCAGATGACGCGCGACGCCGCGCTTCCCGCTGCCCGCATGGCCGCCGCCACACTCGCGCGCCTGGGCATGGAGGAGGGGCAGCCGGTGCGCGTGATTCAAGGAACCGGACAGGCGGTGCTCAAGGCGGTGGTCGACGAGGCGGTTCCCCCGGGTTGCGTACGCGTGGCGGCAGCGCATCGCACCACCGCCGAACTCGGCGAGATGTTCGGCGAGTTGCGCCTGGAGCGGGTATCGAGTGCCGAGAAGGTGAGCGTCTGACGATGGAACTCTTCGAGCAACTCCTCGGGCCCGCCTGGCCAGTCGTGTGGACGCTGGTCAAGATCGTCGCCATCGTGCTGCCGTTGATGGGACTGGTGGCCTACCTCACGCTGGCCGAACGCAAGGTGATCGGCTACATGCAGGGGCGCATGGGTCCAAACCGCGTCGGACCGAAGGGGCTGTTGCAGCCGATCGCCGATGCGCTGAAGCTGCTGACCAAGGAGGTGATCATCCCCTCCGGAGCGAACAAGTTCCTGTTCGTGTTCGCGCCCGTGATGGCGATCATGCCCGCGCTGGCCGCCTGGGCCGTCATTCCGTTCAGCCCGGAAGTCGTGCTGGCCGACGTCAACGCCGGACTGCTGTACGTGCTCGCGATCACCTCCATGGGCGTGTACGGCGTGATCATCGCCGGATGGGCATCGAACTCCAAGTACGCGTTCCTCGGCGGCCTGCGCTCCGCGGCACAGATCGTCTCCTACGAGATCGCGATGGGTTTTGCGCTGGTCGGGGTGCTCATGATGTCGCAGAGCCTCAACCTGTCCGACATCGTGCATCGGCAGGACGGCGGACTTGGCCTGCTGTCGTGGAACTGGCTCCCGCTGTTTCCGATGTTCCTGGTCTACCTCATCTCCGGCGTGGCTGAGACCAACCGGGCGCCCTTCGACGTGGCGGAGGGCGAATCCGAGATCGTGGCAGGCTTCCACGTCGAATACTCGGGTATGGCCTTCGCCATCTTCTTCCTGGCCGAGTATGCGAACATGATTCTCGTGTCCACGCTGTGCGCGGTCATGTTCCTCGGCGGCTGGCTCTCGCCCGTCCCCTTCCTGCCCGACGGCTTCCCCTGGCTTGCTGCCAAGGTCGCCTTCGTGCTGTTCCTGTTCCTGTGGTTCCGCGCCACCTTCCCGCGCTACCGCTACGACCAGATCATGCGCCTCGGTTGGAAGGTGTTCATCCCCGTCACGCTGGTCTGGCTGGTGGTGATCGGCGCATGGATGCAGACGCCCTGGTGGCCATGGGGGGACGCATGATCGGGCGCATCCGTGAGTTTTTCCGCACCTTCCTGCTGTTCGAACTGGTCCGGGGCATGATGCTGACCGGTCGTCACCTGTTCGCGCGCAAGGTCACCATCCTATTCCCGGAGGAGAAGACACCGCAGTCGCCGCGCTTCAGGGGGCTGCACGCGCTGCGCCGCTATCCGAACGGCGAGGAGCGCTGCATCGCCTGCAAGCTGTGCGA
>CAZNBS010000403.1:0-3286 GCA_964570955.1 uncultured Burkholderiales bacterium
ATGGCGCTGGAGGGTGCGCTGCAGTTGCCGGCCGGTATCGTCGCCGTGCAGCGCGGCCTTCCCGCGAGCCCGTTCGCGCGCACGGCGCGTGCAAAGGCGGTGCTGCTGGAGCCCGTGCCATGAATGCCAAGTTCCTGGAAGCCGAACGTGAGCACCTGGCGCCCCTCCGGCGTGCATGAGTTGCTTTGCGGGCTTTGCCAGCCCGACGCGTGCGGTTGCTTTGCCGTGGCCGTAGCGGACCCTGCACAGTGCGCTGCCCGCAGCCGTGCCCGGCCTGTGCAACGGAGTCATCTGGAATGAAGCAGCAAACATCCTCCTTGACGCCGCCGGAGCCTGCCAAGGCCGCCGGCCCGGCGCGCTGGCTGCCCGAGCGCATCGACCCCTGGGCCCTGGCTGCCGTGCTGCTGGGCCTGGGCTTCGTGTTCGTGCCCACCTACATGCGCCTGGCCGAAGGGGTGTGGGCCACGGACGAGCAGGGCCACGGCCCCATCATCCTGGCCGTGGCGCTGTGGCTGATCTTCAGCAAGCGCGACGAACTGGCCGCCGGCAGCAGCGACGCGGCTGCGCGGACGCTGGGTTGGGCCGTCTTCGCGTTTGCGATGGTGGTCTTCATCCTCGGCCGCTCTCAGGACGTGCTGGCGCTGGAGGTGCTGGCCAAGATCATCGTCTTCGGCGCGCTGCTGCTGATTTTCGGGGGCTTCCGTGCGTTGCGACTGGCCTGGTTCCCGCTGTTCTTCATGCTTTTCATGGTGCCGCTGCCCGAGACCCTGGTGGCGGCCGTGACGTCGCCGCTGAAGTCGGCGGTGTCCTACGTGGCGGCCAACATCCTGTACGCCATGGGCTACCCGGTGGGCCGCTCCGGCGTGGTACTGACCGTGGGCCAGTACCAGCTGCTCGTGGCCGATGCCTGCGCCGGCCTCAACTCCATGTTCACGCTGGAGGCGCTGGGCCTGCTGTACATGAACCTGATGCGCTACACCTCCGTGGCGCGCAACGTCACGCTGGCCATCCTCATCATCCCCATCGCCTTCGTCGCCAACATCATCCGCGTGATGGTGCTGGTGCTGGTGACCTTCCACTTCGGTGACGCCGCCGGCCAGGGCTTCGTGCACGACTTCGCCGGCATGGTCTTGTTCATGGTGGCGCTGGTGCTGATGATCGTCACCGACTCCCTGCTCAACCTCTTCTTCCGCAAGGAGCGCAAGGCATGAAGCTCTCCCGCCGCAACGCCCTCATCGCCGGGGGCGCGCTGCTGTCCTCGGCCGCGCTGGCCGAGGTGGTCACCCCGCGCAAGAAGCTGTCCGAGGAACTGCCCAGCTTCGACCTGCGCGCCGCCATTCCGATCAATTTCGGTGAATGGCGGCAGGACACCACGCTGGTGCCCATTGCCGTTTCGCCCGACGTGGAGCAGGTGCTGAACCGCACCTACGACCAGCTCGTCTCGCAGACCTACATCGCCAACGACGGCTACCGCGTGATGCTCTCCGTGGCCTACGGCAGCGCGCAGACGCGCCAGCTGCGGGCCCACCGGCAAGAGGTGTGCTACTCGGCCCAGGGCTTCCAGATCCGTGAGCTGCGCCGCGTGCGCCTGGATGTGATGGACGTGAACATCCCCGCCACGCGCATGGTGGCGCGCATGGGCGGCCGGGTGGAGCCCGTGCTGTACTGGTTCACCATGGGCGACCAGGCCGTGCTGTCGCTGTGGGACCGGCAGCGCGTGCAGTTCGAGTACTCGCTGCGCGGCCTTATCCCCGACGGCTTCCTGGTGCGCTTCTCCTCGATCGACCCCGAGCCGGAACGCGCCTTTGTCCGCCTGCAGGCCTTCGGCAAGGAGCTCTTCCCCCACGTGGACCCGTCCCTGGCCGCCCGCATGGTGGGCCTCAACACCTGAGAACCCGGGCGCCCGCGCCTGTATGGGCGCCGGCCTTGAACGAGAACCCAAGGATCCAGCGTGTTCGGCCCGGTACTGCCGCGGGCGAATCACGCCATCTACAGTTAGATCGTAAACCGCAACTGCGTCCACAGCTGGGGCGAACGCATCATGATTTCGGTGGCCTACAGCGGCTCGACGCAAACCAAGCGCCTGCGAGCGCACCGCCAGGAAGTCTGCTACACCGCGCAGGGTTTCAAGATCGAAAAGCTGAAAAGGGAGAACATAACGATTTCGGGGTTTGAAGTGCCCGCCACGCAAGTGCTGGCCGTTCAAGGCTTGCGCAGCGAGCCCTTCGCCTACTCGTTCACCATGGGCGACCAGGTTGTGCGCAGCTTCATGGATCGCGAACTGGCGCAATTGAAATACGCCGTATCCGGCTATTTGCCGAATGGTTATCTCCTCTCCATGTCTTCTCTATCCAAAGATGCCGACAAGGCGTTTGCGGAGCAACAAGCATTTGCCGAGGCGCTATTCGCGGGTTTGGATGAAAAGCTCGTCGGCAAGCTTCTAGGAGAAAAATCTTGATCCCGAATCCGATACGGAACCGGCAAGCTTTCCTGGCTTATCGCGATTCGAATGTCACAGCTGGTGCGCGACCGGAATCCCGGCTGGGATGGTTCTCCCCGATCAACCTGGTCTTTTTTCTGTACGCCGTAAAGCTAGCCGTCAACGGCATACATGAAGGCGATACATTCTTCTTCGCCAGCAAGCCAGTAGACTTGCTCTTTACCCTGGCTCTGATCGGCTACACGTTTGCAAACGCTGGCTTCTATCTCAAGAAATATCCTTATCCCTCATTGCTGATGCTCGCGCTCGTTGCCGGCACCATTCTTACCGAGCTCGTCAACAAGGGCTACCTGCTCTACGGCCTGTTCAACGCATTCAAGTTCATCGTTCCGTTCCTCTTCCTGCTCGTCATGCTAAAGGCTTACGATGAGCATCGAGACCACCTGATGGGCTGGATCAGGCTGCTGGTCTTCCAGATCTTCGCGCTGTCCGTCATCGGTCTCGCCATTTTGCCACCGGCAACGAACAGGATGCAGGAATACCTTCCGGCCTACTTTTTGAATCTGCATTCCTCATCCTATGTCTTGATGATGGCAGCGATTGCCGTTTACTACTTTGCCAAGACATCAGTCATCAAGCCATTTTGCGCCATGCTGCTAATTCTCTACGCAGTTGGCATGATATTCGTTGGATGGGGCGTTCGCACGGCAATGGTTTCCGTCGCGGCCTTCGCCATCATCGAGTATCTCAGGGGCGACTTCAAGAAGTGGTTCGTGTTTTATCTCGTGCTGACATTTGCTCTTCTGTTGGCCTTCATCGGCATTTTTATCATGAATGTCGTCAGCA
>CAZNBS010000404.1:0-3244 GCA_964570955.1 uncultured Burkholderiales bacterium
GCCTGGCGCTCCACGCGGCCGTAGTCGCGCTCGCGCGCGTGCTGACCGATGGCAAACAGATCGTCGATGAGTTCGACAATTCCGGTGGCGGCAGTCTCGCCGCGCGCCACCTCGTGAGCTTCGAACAGACCCCTTCGTACGTGCGCCCAACACGCCGCATGCACCATCTTCGGCCCGCCGGCCTTCTCGTAGCCGATATAGCCGCCGGTCTGCAATAATCCTTCAAAGTCCTCCAGAAATTGTTTCGGCCCAGCGCGCCCGCGGCCAAGCTGAAAGCCGAAAATCACACTCCCACCAGGCTGGCCGTACTGCCATAGATAGGCTTGATGATTCTGCCCCGTTTGTCGTGCATCTGCACATCCACCGGTGTCTCATCTGCCTGGACGTATCCACCGCTGAACAACTCCACCCGCATCACTCCAGCCATCGGAACCAGCAACCCGCCGGCTGTCATCACCCAACCATCCATCGTCGCGCGGCTGATCTCGATTCCTAACTCTCGTTCCAGAATGGCGCTTTGCCGGTAGAGCGGGACATGGTCGCAGTATTTCGAAATCGAAATGATCGTGTCGATCACGACCCGGTCGCTTACCAGACCCTTGTCGATGATCCGTGCGGGAGTCAGGGCAGTCATCACTCCCTTTTGACAGCGACGGCAGCTCCGCTTCTCGGCTGTGCTCTTCGCAAACAACTTTCCGGAACCAGGCCCGGCGCTTGCTGGTGGCCAAGTCAATGCCTCCCAACAGCAGCGCCAGTTCTTCATGACTGAGTACCACCTTGACTTGCCCCTGCTCCGCCGCGGGCCAGCGAAAACGGCCGCGCTCCAAGCGTTTCGCACATACCCATAGCCCGCTACCGTCCCAAAAAATCAGCTTCAGACGGTTGCGCTGCGCATTGGAAAACAGGAACACATGTCCACTCAGTGGCTCCAACTCCAGCCGGTCACGCACCAGCGCGTACAGCCCCTCGAATCCTTTCCTCATGTCAGTAGCTGCCGCGGCCAGATAGATTCTGGTCGCCGGCCCCCAGCCCAACATGCTCACACCCGCTCGAGTACCGTCAGCAACCGTCGCAACGTGCCGGCATCAAAATCGTGCTGAACTGCAATCCGGCGCCCGTTGTCGAGCACGACTGATAACTCGTCGCCGTGGCCCCGTTCCTCGGCTACCTCTACTGCCACCCATCTTTGCCGCGGATTCTTGTCGGCCTTCTTCTTCCGATACCTGGCCACATATCGCGCCAAAGTCTTCATAGGCAGGTCGTACAAATTCCCGCCCAAACATTTTTGATGGCTCATGTCACTGTTCTCTTGACGGGTAAAGCAAACAGGCGGTATCTTAATATTAAGCTATGCGTAGGCAAAAACAGCGGCTCGTTGAGCGACTCCTCCGCGCCACGGAAACCATGGTCCAAGGTGGCCTATCGGAGACCTCTCGCCGCTGTGGCAATCCCAACTGCGTCTGCTACCGTGATCCCGCCCGTCTGCATGGTCCACACTTGTACATCACCTATCGAGAGGACGGCAGGAGCCGTTCGTTATACGTTCCACCGGAGCATGCCAAGGCCGCTCGACAGGCACAGCAAGCATGGGCCGCGTTCTGGCAGATTGGGTGTTCGCTGGCCAGGCTAAACCGCGACTGCTTGCGGAAGCAGTGGCAGCAGGAGAAGCAATTGCGCCCTTCGGCGGCGAGGAGGACTCCCCGTGATTGAGGCGCGCCGGCAGCAACTCCTCTTCGGCGACGGCCTCATCGCCGAAGAGGTAAGCGATCTGCGCGAAGAGTGGATGAAACACGCCGGCCAGGTGCTGGAAGACGAGCATCTGGTGGCGGCCGTGTATGAGGCTCTGGCCAAACGCAGTCCCAAGAGCCGCACTCGCGGGCGGCGCGGCAGGCCGGCGGAAGTGGTGCTGCAGGCTGCTGCTGTTGAAGCATATCCGCAACTGGGGCTACCAGGTGGTGGAGTGCGAAGTCCGGGCCAACTTGTTGGTGTATCGCGACTTCACGCGCGTGGGTGCATCCAAGGCGCCGGACGCCAAGACGATGGGCTGCTGGGGATTGGCACTGGGGCCGGAGGTAATCGAAAAGATTCACGCGCGAATCGTCGAGATCGCCCGGGAGCACGGCGTGGTGCAGGGGCGCAAGATGCGCCCGGACACGACCGTGGTGGAGACGAACATCCATTACCCGACCGACAGCAGCCTGCTGGGCGACGGCGTGCGGGTCTTGATCCGCGCCATGAAACGAATCGGCGAAATTGCCGGTCAGCAGGGGGCCAAGCTGCGGGATCGCAGCCGGAGTGTGAAGCGGCGGATCCTGGAAATCGGCCGCGTGGCGCGCACCAAAGGCGGACCGAACCGGGAGCGGCTGCAGCAGGCATACGAGAAGTTGTTGGCAGCGGTGGGGCGCGTGGTTGGCCAGGCGAAAGCGGTTTTCCGGCGAGGTTGCCCAAGGGGTGAAGCGTTCTTCGGACGTGATGCGGCAAGCCGCCCTCGAAGGCTGGCGCAAAGAACTGGACACCTTCGTGCCGCGGGTCCAGCAGGTGATGCGGCAAGCCAGACAGCGGATCTTCGGCGGCGACACCCATGCCGCCGGGAAACTGGTGAGTCTGTTCGAGCCCGCGACCGGGATCATCCGCAAGGGCAAAGCCAGCAAGCCTACTGAGTTCGGAAAGATGGTCAAGATCCAGGAAGCCGAGAATCAGATCATCACCGGCTACGCGGTGTACTGCAAGCGCCCGAGCGATTCGGAGTTGGTGATCCCCGCACTGGACGTGCACGAGCGGCGATTGGGTCGCACGCCGCGCCTGGTGGCGGGCGATGCCGCGTTCTACTCCGCCAGGAATGAAGCCGCGGCTCACGCGCGAGGCGTGAAACGGGTCTGCATCCCGAATCGCTCCAGGAAGAGTGCCGAGCGGAAGCGCGAGCAGAAGAAGCGCTGGTTCAAAGATGGTCAGAGTTGGAGGACCGGCTGCGAAGGCCGCATCAGCGTCCTGAAGCGGCGGCATGGTCTCCGGCGATGTGCCTACCGGGGCGAGCGCGGCATGGAGCGATGGGTCGGCCTGGGCGTGATCGCCGACAATGTACTGCACCTCGGGACGGTGTTAGCGAAACGCAAAAACTGAATTTTCGAAGTGGCCCAAGATCAATCGCTTGAATGCCCGGCATGCAGCCAGCCGGGCATTCTGCCGTTTTTGACACCATGCGAAGATGGTCGGTCGCAGGAAAACTGATTCTTGCGCCGGAAAG
>CAZNBS010000405.1:0-3210 GCA_964570955.1 uncultured Burkholderiales bacterium
TGCTCGGCCAACGTCGGTAAGGAGGGGGACGTCGCGCTGTTCTTCGGGCTGTCGGGCACCGGCAAGACAACGCTGTCGGCCGACCCGCGGCGCCACCTGATCGGCGACGATGAACATGGCTGGAGCGATGAAGGCGTCTTCAATTTCGAAGGCGGTTGCTATGCCAAGGTGATCAATCTCTCGTCGACGGCCGAACCGGAGATTTATGCCTGCACGCGCAAGTTCGGCACGATTCTCGAAAACGTGATTTTCGATCCGATCACGCGCAATCTCGATCTGGATGACGACGAACGCACGGAGAATACGCGCGCCTCGTATCCGCTTGATTTCATCGAGAACGCTCTACCGCAGAAGCGCGCCGGGCATCCGAAGAATATCATCATGCTCACTTGTGACGCCTCGGGCGTATTGCCGCCGATCGCGCGGCTGACACCCGACCAGGCGCTTTACCACTTCATTTCCGGCTACACGGCCAAAGTCTCCGGCACTGAAATCGATCTCGGCAAGGAGCCGGAAATTACCTTCTCAGCGTGTTTTGGCGCGCCGTTTATGGTGCATCATCCGTACTTCTACGCGGACTTGCTCAAGCGCAAGATCATTCGCCACGATGTCAAGTGCTGGCTGGTCAATACCGGCTGGACAGGCGGGCCGTACGGTGTCGGCAAGCGCATCAGCATTCGCTACACGCGCGCGATGCTGGAAGCGGCGTTGACCGGGCAACTGGATAACGTCGAGTATCGTACCGACAACGTTTTCGGATTCAAGGTGCCGTTGACCTGTCCGAACGTGCCGAATGAAGCGCTCTATCCGGAAAGCTCCTGGCCCGACAAGGCAGCGTATTCGAATCGCTACAAGCAACTCGCGTCGCTTTATGTCGAGAACTTCAAGAAGTTCAAGGACGGATGCCCGGAGGAGATTGTGGCGGCGGGACCGCGGAGGTAGCGCCCTCACCCCCGGCCCCACACCCAAGAGGGGAGGGGGGAAAGCAGTGGGTCGTCCGAGCGGAGTCATAGATATAAATACAATGTGAGGGGGTGTGGGGTCTCTTGGCTGTGCGCTCGATCAAGAGACCGGAAATCGGCATCGAATGGAACCTGACTTTGAAGCCGAAATTCTTGCACACCCTCAGGAATGATCCGTCTATATCACTGTATTGAATACAGGAATTGGGTTCTCTGGCGAACCACTGTTTGAGAGAAAGAAGGGCACGATGAAAGTCATGTGTGCACTCCTCATTGCCGTGTTGTTGATGATCAGTGGTTGTTGGGGTAAGTCTGCGAAAACGGATATCGCCGCTCGGAAAAATGTCAATGTTTCTCACAAGATAGAGGCTCTTGAGTATGAAGTCATGTCTGCCGTCATATCAGACGAACTCGTGAATTCACCCGGGCCCCGCTCGGAGATTTCTGCCTATACAGGAATCGATGAAGTCGCCCGGGATAGCCTCAAAGTCGTCATCTACCCATTGACCGAAGCGGGTTTCAACGTGGAAGATGTCTTCAAAGATAGGCTCTATCGCGCGCTGAAGCGAGAGTGGGCAAACCTGAAAATAGAAACTTACGATGATTTTGTAATGAAGAACTTTTTAAGGGTTTGGCTGGACACCAAGTTCGATTTTGATTTTGCATACCACCTGATGCAGGAAGGCGAGGACGACAAGTACGAAGAATCGGAAGACGGGTACTGGGAAGCGTTTTATGAGGTCTACCCGCGGTTCATAGGTGTTACGAGCGTCTCGCGAGTGGGCTTCGATGCCAACCGTGAGCAAGCACTGATTTACGTCGCTCAGCAGCAAGAGGGTCTTTCTGGAAGTGGAGTATTCTATTGCTTGGAGCGTGGTACGACAGGGTGGATCGTTCGGGCTCGCTATCTCAAGTACATCTCTTGACCGCCCAATCCGGTAGCTCACCCGAAGCCAATTCACTTGACCGGATGGCAGAGGCGGGTCTTTACCGAAGCAGAAGCACATCGATTCTCAGCATACTCAAAGCAAAAGGCAGGGGCAGCGAATCCTACGGTTGGCTCCACCCGCCGCCGTCGCTGCGGGTGGTCTTCGGAATTCGACAATCTTGAGTGGAAAAGCGACTCCAAATGTCAGTCTCAACGCGTCTTCCTCCCCTCTCCTTTTGGGAGAGGGGATGGGGGTGAGGGGGCCGGCGTGTCAAGAATCGTCATCAAGACTGCTTCCAGGTTCTGGCTAACTTCAGAAGCTGAGAACCGAATCACTTGATAGTTATTCTCGCGCAGCGTGCGATCTCTTTCGCGATCCCTCTCAGCTTGTTCGACCGAGCTGTGCTTGCGGCCATCCATTTCCACGATCAGTCGAAGCTCATCGCAGTAGAAATCGGCAATGTATCTGCCGACCGGATGTTGGCGACGAAACTTCAATCCACAGAGTCTGCGATTGCGTAGGCAACGCCACAGAGCTTGCTCCGGCGGTGTTGATGAATCACGAAATGACCTGCAAAGCGTGACGATGTATTCGGGAACATCGCGGTACATGGGCAACAAAAGCCTAAGACGACAGGCTACGTTTGTCAATCATCTTAAGCCCTCACCCCCGGCCCCTCTCCCAAGGGGAGAGGGGAGAAAGCGGGGGGTTGCTCGTGGCGGTTTGATCGGTTCCAATGCATTGAGAAGGGGTGTCGGGACTCGCGCTTCAGGCGTGGGTGCGATTGTCTCGCATTCAGCGGCGCTGGAAGCCCGGCCTACAAACGAGAATATTAGAGATTGCTTTGTCGCGGCTGAGGGTGTACGGCGAAAAAGTAGTCGTTCGCTCCTCGCAATGACTCATTGCGGTGCAGCGCGTCAGGTCACAATCGATCCATCGCTTGCGCTCGGTATCGCTCAAGACCTGACGCAACCTCTAAGAGGACACTCGGTGTCGCTCAAGACCTGACGCAACCAATCCCACGCCCTCACCCCCAACCTCTCTCCCAAGGGGAGAGGGGAGAAGCATTTGTTCGCCCGTAGCGGCTTCAGCAGTTCAAACGTCTGGATGGTAAGTGGTGAGTTTCGCGTATCGACGGACGTTCAAGATTACAGCAGTTAACAGCGCAGGAAACCGGACCTACGAATTGGCGCATTGCCATGCGCTACTACGCGATGATGACACCACGCAGCGGTAACTCGAACCTACCCTTCGCTGGCGCTGTCGGTTGAGGCCACGGATTTCCTTCATCTAGCTCGTGTGACCGACGAACTCCTTCA
>CAZNBS010000406.1:0-3206 GCA_964570955.1 uncultured Burkholderiales bacterium
CCCATCCGGTTTCCGGAAATATTCGGGTAGTCGGTCCGCCCTGGTGCATGACTGAAACGCAGGCTCGGATCGGCTCGCCGCCCCTGCTCGGACAGCATACGAATGAAGTCCTGCAGGACTGGCTCTCACTCACTGCGAAGGATCTCGAATGACGGACACACCTGTCGCACACGAGCGGCCGGAGTGCTACCCCCGGTCGATGGAGCTTCACGGCAGAGCCGCTGGAGCCCAACGCCCGACGGACTTACGGTATCGCTGCATTAGGATTCACGAAAGGAGAACCGATGGGTGAAGCAGTACGCTATGAGGTGCGCGATCACATCGCTTACATCACGCTCGACCGACCTGACAAGAAGAACGCGCTCAACCGCGCAATGCGCAAGGAGGTCCAGGACGCATTCACCGACGTGAAATACAGCGCGAGTATCTGGATCGCAATCCTTACGGGAAACGGAGACACTTTCTGCTCTGGCAAGGATCTCTTCGAGAAGATTCCGCCGGAGATGGAGAAAGGCGATGTCATGTCCAATGACGAGCTCTACCTCTTCCAGCGCAATACGTACAAGCCCTTCATCGTCGCCCTGAACGGGCCGTGTCTCGCGCAAGGCGGCGGGTTCGCGCTCAACGCCGATATCATCATCATGTCCGAGCGAGCAAGCATCGGCTGGCCGCAGGTGATGCGCGGGATTTCATCGGTAAGCGGGCCGTCCTTCCTGCCGCACGCCGTGCCATGGAACATCGCGATGGGATACCTGATGCGCGGGAAGTTCATATCCGCGACAGAAGCGTATCGGCTTGGGCTCGCCAACGAGGTTGTGCCTCACGACAAGCTCATGGAAACGGCTGAGAAGTGGGCTGCCGAAATTCTCGAGAACGCACCACTCGCGGTCCATGCCATCAAGGAAGCGGGCCGGCGCGGACTCGAAGTGCCCGTCGACACGCGCGTCTACATGGCCCGCGATGTCGCAAACCGTCTGCTTACGAGCGCAGACGCCCAAGAGGGCGTGCGTGCGTTCAGGGAGAAACGCAAACCGCAATGGAAAGGTCAATAAGGACATGAAGAGTACTGGATTCCACGTGGCTATTCTTGCCTTGTCGCTCTCTGTGCCTGCTTCCGCGCAAACAGCTGGGCGAAACGAAGCCTATCCGGAAAGGCCCATACGGCTCGTCGTCGGCTCCGCGCCTGGCGGGGGCAACGACTTCGTCGCTCGCGCGACCAACGGGAAGCTCTCGGAGCTTCTCGGCAAGCAGGTGGTTATCGACAACCGCGGGGGCGCGGGTGGCCTGCTGGGAACCGAAATCGTCGCTCATGCGCCGCCTGACGGATACACACTTCTGCAGATGTTTAGCAATTTCGCGATCCTACCTACGCTGCACCCCAAGATGAGCTTCGATGTCGAGAAGGATTTCATTCCCATCGTGAAGCTCGCATCCACGCCGCTCATCCTGGTCGTGCACCCTGACGTGCCGGCGACTACCGTGCCGGAACTGATCGCTTATGCGCGTAAGCAGAATGGCGCGGTCAACTTCGCCGCCCCAGGCGTGGGATCTCTGGGCCATCTCGCGGGGGAACTTTTCAAGTCCATGGCCAAGGTCGACATGTCCCATGTCGCATACAAGGGCGGTGGCCCTGCAATTACGGCACTTGTGGGTAAGCAGGTACACCTATATTTCTCGACTGTCCCTGCTGCGTTGGCGCAGGTAAAGGCGGGACGGCTGCGCGCGCTCGGCATAAGCAGCGGCAAGCGGTCGGCTTCAGCGCCGCAGGTTCCGACGATTGACGAACAAGGACTACCAGACTTCGAAGTCGTCGGATGGTTCGGTATGTTCGCTCCCGCAGGCACTGCTTCGCAGGTCACTCGCATGATCAACGCGATGGTGAACAAGACACTTGAGACATCGGAGGTCAGAGAACGACTGGCCCGTGGCGGTGTCGAGCCCGAGGGCGGCACTATGGCGGCCTTCGAGAATCAGGTGGCAAAGGACATCAAGAAGTGGAGCGCGGTGGCGCGGAGAGCCGGAATACAACCCGGTAAACGCTGATTTCTTGATATTGGGTGCTCCTGCGGCCTAATCCAGGCCCAGCAAACGGGCGGCGCTCGCGTAGAGAACCCGCTCCGCCACCGTGTCGTTTGCGATCACGCGAGTAAACGCATCGAGGTAGCCGCGTAGCGGCACGAAGGGAAACGATGAGGCGCAGAGGTAGCGCTCGGAAAGATAGCTGTTCATGGCCTTCGCATAATCCTCGTTACCGGGCATCAGCGCATACATATCGGGCGAGATGTAGACGTTGCCGCGCCGGAACGCGACATGGTTGATCGCCGTAAGTCACGGCCAGTCGCCGTGCGCGACGACCATCGCGAGCGCCGCAGCTACGATTCACAGCTTCGAGACTCTGTTGGCCGAACTCGCTACGCTCTGCCGTCACCGCTGCCGCATCAAATCCGACCCCAACGCCACGCCCTTTACTCAGAGCTTGTGAATCTTTCGCCCGCGGGAGCGGACGCTCACGCAAGCGCCCGAGGGGCCACTCGATGGGTGCGATATGTCAATGGCATCATCAGCGCCGCCTTCACACGCTCCTTTTGATCAATTTTCGCCCGTTTTGCGCCCTCAAGCCCAGATTCTAGGAATTGCGGAGGCACCTGTGCCTATACCAAGCAGTTCCGGTGCAAGGGCAGCCGTGCGTATCAGGTTGTGCGCCAGGGCGAACAGCAGCATCACGCACTTGACCTTCGCCAAGCCGCGCACCCGAAACTGCTGCAAGCCACGGTTGCGCGCCTGGGCATTGACGCATTCGGCCGTGGCCGCCCGCTTCTTGTAGATTGCCTTGGCCTCATCGGTGGCCATGCGGGCTCGCCACGCCGCCACCGCTTCAGTGTCCTTGGCCTTGGGGCAATGCGCATCGCGCGTCTTGTCGCGCGCCTCGGGCACCGGCCCGTACACCACGGTCTTCTCGCTCGCCTTGTCGATCTGCTCGTGGCCCACAAACCCGCCATCGACCAGCCACGCCTCGGGCGCGGCTCCACAGCGCTCGATCACCTGCTCGATCATCGGGCCCATCTGCCCCTGGTCGCTGCCCACCGTGGCCACCTCGACACCCACCACCACGAGGCTGTCCGCGTCGGTGGCTAGCTGCGGGTTATAGGCGGGCCGAAAACCCCCGTCGCCCATCTTCATCACCGTCGCTTCGGCGTCGCTCATCG
>CAZNBS010000407.1:0-3174 GCA_964570955.1 uncultured Burkholderiales bacterium
GGCATCGCGTTGTAGTTCTCCCGGAAGCGCTGAAGGGCGCTGATGGCGCTGCGTTGCGCGGATAGGCGGGCGGTCCGTTCGAGTTGAAGCTTTGCGGCAAGGGCGATCCCGGCAAGCACAGCAGAGGAAACCGCCGCGACTTGGCTGTTCATCACCTTGGTGAGTGGGTGTTGATACCCGAGTGTATTGACGATTTCGCCGAATATGCCAAGTCCCGTTACGAACCAGGATATGGCGTACCAAATGGCAACCGGCGATGCATCTCTGCGCAGCGTCTTGACCAGAAAGTAAAAGATCGTGACTGTTGTAGCGATCCCGAGTACCCAAATGAGGGCGATGCTGGCGTGAGCCGGCAAGAAGATGCTAACGGTGGCAGTCAGTCCGTATGTCGTGTACAGAAACGGAAAGAGAAACGATGCTCGATCAGTCTGCAATCGCCGGCCAAACAACTCCTGAAACAAAGCGAGGGTCAGTACCAGATGGAGGAGAAGGGTGAGATTCTTTGCGATTGGGACGAATGTGGCATCCAAGGTCCAGCCGATCCACTTGAGGTCCCACCCGAAGTTGAATCCGGCAATTCGCAGACTCGTAACCAGCAGTGCCGCCAGCAGGAAGAAAGTCTTGTCGCGATTGAGGAGCGATACGATCGCGCCAAAGGCTGCGAGTCCGAGCATTCCGCCGAAGAGTAGCCCTCCCAGTCTTTCCGACGAGACAAGGTGTTCACTTAGGTCCTGCCCGCGCTGAAGGACGACCTGAGGCTTGACGACTGATTCGCCTCGCAGCCGACCCACGATCCGGACATGCCCTTTGGTGACATGAAGGCCCTCGAACGCGATCCCGCTGCGCGTTTCGGTGACGCCCAACCTTTTCGGCACCAGGGCGCCAAGGTCATCACGCGTTGGGACCACTTGCCAGAACTCTGCGTTGCTTCCACGAAGTTGACGCAGTTCAATGGACAGTTCCGTGACTGCTGGGCTCACGTTGGCGTCCAGTGATATCCAGAACTCCCCTTCCGGAGTGAGCCCACGACTGGGCTTTGTACGCGACGTCTCCGGGGAGAATTGGGCGATGGCTGCCTCGACCGAGGCGCCAGCCACTGGCGCTGGGAGATAGCGCAGCGACACCGTGCCATCGAGTTCCTCGAAAATGCTTTGAGAAACCAGAAGTCCGGCAGACGTGAACCCCAGAATAATCGTCGTGGCTGCTGCGAGCATCTTCACCACATGAAGAAGCTCCGGTGCGCCCCTGAACGCGCGCGAGAGGAACGCACCTCGCCGGCCCAGGCTCCGAGCAATCGTGGTCACCAACATTTCTCCCTTGCCTAGTGGCAAGGATTGGGGGAAGCGGCTGCCTGCTGGCCTGCATGCCGACGAAAGGCGGAATGCGTGGCGTCAGTGGGTTGCGTTGCATAGTTGCAACATAACCCGAGCCTGGGCGGGCGTTCCACCTCGCCAAGAGTCGATCTCTATCGTTAGATCACCGGCACGTCAAATGTCATTGCAGTCGTGCGCCTAGCCGGCCTCCCGTTAGTCCGCATCGCTCGGCTATTTGCCCATGCGCCACTGACTGAATCGAAGATTCGAATGTCTTCGTGTATCTGGTTGCACATGAAATCGTAGAAAGGGTGGTTCCCCTCGCGCCAACGTTGCTCTGCAGTCCGAACGTTGAATGCGAGAAGGCGAGCAGGTATCCCAATCGATGAGGGCAACGTGACCATTCGGCCGTCGTTGAACACATCCTCGAACTGAAGATTAACGTAGTCGCGATCGCGCGGTGGGATGCCGGTGACCATGATCCATTCGATCTGCCTCGCCAGACAGTACCGATAGAGCGCTTTGAACAGTGCAAGCTTCACCTGAGCGCCAGATTTCCCGCCAACAACGCCCAAACGGGAGACATGTGCGATGCTGTTCCCTTGGAACCTCGAGGGCAACGCCAATTCCCTCTCAAACTCTGTGGGGCCATGGATGTTGGTATGGATTCGCAGCGTTCCGACCGGCGCTAGTGTCTCTTTCGACTCCGCGAGGAGAACAATGCTGTCTCGGTCGCCGTCCTCAGACTCGACGTTGCCCAAGGCACGCGCCAAGGACGGAAGCCGCTTGGCGTACGCCACGGTTCTAACGTTCACGGCCCGCACTAGTTGATCATTGGTTCTAACCAGTCGGATAGTGAACGGCAACGACACATGCCGCGAGCGCTGGTTTTCGGGTCGAATGGAGATTTCATTGAACGACGCCGACACGTTCTGGGCGTTCGTTGTAAGCGTTTCTGGCATTGAAGAACCTTGGCCGTTTGGCCTATAGACAGGTAGTAGCCACCCTCTCTAGGCTGATTCTGCTGGTTGAGACGTGAGCAGTAAAGCTTGATGTTATTCGACAACAGTCCTTATGACCTGAGATTCGCTGTGCGGTCTCATCCCGGCGATCGAGTGCCTCGAAGGGCGACGTCTCCCGACGCAAAGGGTGGCACTCCTGCCCGTGCATGCCCAAGCGCGACTCGCACACCCAGGAGTCTGGAGGTCGGTAGCGTGAGAGAAGAATCGGGGCGCAACGGATATACCCGCTGCTCTGGCAAATAGGCGAAGAACGGTGCTAATTGGACTCCCAAGGAGGTTTGAGGCTGCTAACGTGGAGCGGGAGTTCCTTGCGCAGTATCGCTCATCGGGGCTCCGATTCGTTCGTCTCGCTCTGTTGCTGGGATCGGTCCTCGCACTTGTCTTCTTTGTCCTCGTTCTGTCGATCAAGGACGACGAGGTACCTACGAATCCACGCCAAGCTTTCAGGCTGGTGCTGTTCGCCGGGATGGGTTGTATGGCCATGGTGGCCACGTGGCGGCCAGAAAGGATTTTGCAGAAGTACGATCTCGTCGTCGGCATTGCCGTCTTCGCGGCCTGCTTGGCAATCGGTGCAATGAGCCTCATGCCAGCCGATCTTGAAGAACCGAGATCGGGTAGATGGACTGTCGCCATGAGCCTCGTCTGCTGGCTAGCCTACGGGTTCACACGATTACCAGTCGGGATTGTTGCCGTCGCATGTGCCACCGGTTCAGCGGCAATCCTGGCCAGTGCCGCGATCTATGGTGATGAGTACGTGCGGGCGCTATTTGTCTACCTGCTCATGGCCAACCTCATCGGCTGGATCATGTCCGTCGAGATCGAGCGCCGCGAGCGGGCGC
>CAZNBS010000408.1:0-3147 GCA_964570955.1 uncultured Burkholderiales bacterium
GTTGCCGCACGAGGCGCGTGCGGAATCCGTCGGGCAGCCGCGCGAGCTCGGCCTGCGGATAGCTCCCCTTCATGGCAGCGAGAAGGCCCCCGGGGGCGAGAAGGCGGCCGGCTGCGGCGACGAACGTCGCAAGGTCGGCGAATGCGCGGGAAACGATTACGTCGAAACGAGACGCGGTGTGCCACGTTTCGATCCGCTCACGGCACACATGTGCATTGGCGAGGCCGAGCTCGGCGACGGCTTGCTGCAGGAACGCCGTCTTTTTTTGATTGCTCTCGAGCAAGGTTACGGACCGGTCGGGCGCTGCAATCGCGATCGGGATGCCGGGCAGACCCGCACCGCTTCCGACATCGAGCAGGGTGGCGCCCGGCAGGTGCGGAACGACCGCCAGCGAATCGAGCAGGTGCTGGGTGACCATGTGCTCGCGATCGCGCACTGCCGTGAGGTTGTACACCCGGTTCCACTTGGCGAGCAGATCTAAGTATGCGAGCAATTGCTCTCGCTGTACGCCGTGCAGATTCAGGGATAGTGTCTCGAGTCCTGCGTCGAGGACTGCTGCGGGGCTCAGGCTGTGGAGTGCTTCTGGGATGACGGCACCCTCCCTTTCGCGCGCTTCAAATGAACGAGCAGGAGCGAGATTGCTGCGGGCGTGATCCCGGAAATTCGGGAAGCCTGACCGATCGTTTCCGGCCTTGATTGTTGCAGCTTCTGCTGCACCTCGATCGAGAGCCCCCGCACCCGTCCGTAATCGAGGTCGGCGGGCAGGCTCACGTCCTCCAGGCCTTCATGACGCGCGACCTCAGCGCGCTGCCGAGCTATATACCCTTGATATTTCGCCTGAATTTCCACCTGCTCGGCCACAGCTGGATCGTCGACGGGCGAACCCACCGCGGGCAGCGACGCAAGCGACTTATACGCAACGTCAGGGCGCCGGAGCAGATCAAGCGCCGGGTACTCCCGCTCAAGCGATTGACCGAAGACCCGTCTCGCCGCGTCCTCGGTGACGGTTCTCGGCCCCAGCGAGAGCGTCCGCAAGCGCTCCTGCTCGCGCGCGATCGCGTCGCGCTTGCGATTGAATGCGTCCCAGCGCGCGTCATTCACGATCCCGAGCCGACGTCCGATCTCGGTGAGGCGCAGATCCGCGTTGTCCTCGCGCAGCATCAGACGGTACTCGGCGCGGCTGGTGAACATCCGGTATGGCTCGCTGACGCCGCGTGTGATGAGATCGTCGACCAGCACGCCGAGATAGGCCTCGTCGCGCCGGGGGCACCAGGGTTCGAGGTTCTTGACTGCCCGCGCGGCGTTGATCCCGGCAAGCAATCCCTGCGCGGCGGCTTCTTCGTAGCCTGTCGTCCCATTGATCTGGCCCGCGAAGAACAGCCCGGGGATCGCTTTCGTTTCCAGAGACGCCTTCAGTCCGCGCGGATCGAAATAGTCGTACTCGATCGCATAGCCCGGGCGCAGAAGATGCGCGTTCTCTAACCCTTTGATCGAACGTACCAAATCGAGCTGGACATCGAACGGCAGGCTGGTCGAGATGCCGTTGGGGTAGTACTCGAGTGTCGTCAGCCCTTCCGGTTCAAGGAAGATCTGATGGCTGGGCTTGCCTGCAAAGCGGTGGATTTTGTCCTCGATCGACGGGCAATATCGTGGCCCTACCCCTTCGATCCGCCCAGTGAACATCGGCGATCGATCCAGGCCGCGCCGGATGATCTCGTGCGTGCGTTCGTTGGTGTGGGTAATCCAGCACGGGCGCTGCGCCGGATGCATCTCCCGTCGGCCGATGAACGAGAACACCGGCTCAGGCGTGTCGCCAGGTTGCTCCGTCATCACCGAAAAATCGATCGTCCGCCCGTCGATTCGCGGCGGGGTCCCGGTCTTGAGCCTGCCAACTGGCAACTTGAGCTCGCGCAAGCGCGCCGCGAGGCTGATCGAGGGCGGATCGCCGGCCCGACCGGCTTGACAGCGCTCCAGACCGACGTGAATCAGTCCGCCCAGGAACGTACCCGTCGTCAGTACCACCGCGCGCCCGGAGAAGCGGATGCCTAGCTGGGTTACAACGCCCGTCACCCGGTCTCCTGTCAGCTCAAGATCGTCGACGGCTTGCTGAAAGACGGTCAGATGAGCCTGCTGTTCGATCCGGCTCCGGATTGCTTGCCTGTAGAGCACCCGGTCGGCCTGGGCGCGCGTCGCCCGCACGGCGTGCCCTCGCGAGGCGTTCAGCGTCCGGAACTGGATGCCCGCGACGTCGGTTGCAAGCGCCATCGCGCCGCCCAGCGCGTCCACCTCCTTGACCAGATGCCCTTTGCCGATGCCACCGATCGAGGGATTGCACGACATCTGTCCCAGCGTTTCGATGCTGTGGGTCAAGAGCAGGGTCTCGCAGCCGCTCCGAGCGGCCGCAAGCGCAGCCTCGGTGCCGGCATGGCCGCCACCGACGACGATCACGTCAAAGGAATTTGGAAACCGCATCGTCACTTACCTGACAACGCGGCAATGATACGCGGTTTGCTTGCCTCGTGTTCCACGTGGAACGTCGCACGGATGTTCCACGTGGAACAGTCCTACCGGCGAATTGTCTATAAGATACTGTTTTAAATGACTTTCAAGTGGGCGCCGCTCGTAGCCGCCGGCCCTGAGCCACCCAGATGCCAGCAAGCCCAATGACCGCGGGCAGGTACATCCAGTGCGCGGACGGTCGATCCGCGGGCACCTTGACCGCCACCATCCGCCAACCCTGCTCGAAACCCGTCTTTCTCGCTCGGCTGCCGAACCGGACCTGCCCCACCTGCACCTCATCCCCTAGCGTGACCAGCATCAGTCCAGCCTCGGCTAGACGAGCGCGTCCCTCGCCCGGCGCGCCCAGACGCACGCCGACGGTCTTGCGCACATCCTCCCCTTCGATGTTCGTCCCTTCGATCACGACCACGAACCGCTCGTTCGGCGGCACTTCTTTCGCCACCGCATATGCTTGCGCGGCAGGGACGTCCCGGTACGGCGGATACAGCCAGTCCCAGAAGAAATCGGGCCGGAACAGCGCGAACGTCACGACCAGCAGTGCGAGGACCTCCCATGCGCGGCACCGGACGCGGAAGTACGCCATCGTCGCGGCCGCGAATGCGAGCGACGCCACGATCGCGCTGCAGG
>CAZNBS010000409.1:0-3144 GCA_964570955.1 uncultured Burkholderiales bacterium
GTCGCCGGTATTGATGAATGCGTTCGTGCTGGCGGAGTAGATGCGCCCGGCGCCGCCGGTTGCGAACAGCACGGCCTTGGCGTGGAAGATGTAGATCTCGCCCGTCTCCATTTCCATCGCGGTGACGCCGACCACGCTGCCGTCGGCGGTGCGAATCAGATCGAGCGCCATCCACTCGACGAAGAAATGCGCGCGCGCGCGCACGTTGCGCTGATAGAGCGCGTGCAGCATGGCGTGGCCGGTGCGATCGGCGGCGGCGCAAGAGCGGGCCACGGGACCTTCGCCGTAGTTGCGCGTCTGCCCGCCGAACGGCCGCTGGTAGATGCGCCCCTCGGGAGTGCGGTCGAACGGCATGCCGTAGTGTTCGAGCTCGTACACGACCTCGTTCGCCTTGCGGCACATGAACTCGATTGCGTCCTGGTCGCCCAGGTAGTCCGAGCCCTTGACCGTGTCGAACATGTGCCAGTGCCAGTTGTCCTCGCCGTTGTTGCCGAGCGATGCGGCCACACCGCCCTGCGCGGCGACGGTATGGGAGCGGGTCGGAAACACCTTGCTCAGCACGGCGACCTTGAGATCGGCCTCCGCCAACTGCAGGGCCGCGCGCATGCCCGAGCCGCCGGCGCCAACGATCACCGCGTCGAACTTCCGAACCGCGAACGCCATCTCACAAGCTCCAGAGAATCTGCACCGTCCAGGCGCTGTATGCGAGCAAAGCCACGGCCACCACGACCAGCAACCCAAGGCGCAAGGTCGTGGGCTTGACGTAGTCCATGAAGATGTCGCGCACGCCGATCCAGGCATGCAGGTAAACGGCGATCAGGCAAACGAACGTCGGCACGCGCATCCATGTATGCGCGAAAATCCCGCGCCAGGCGATGAAATCGAGTTGCGGCTGCAGCGCCAGCACCAGCAGGAAATAGACCGCGTAGACCGCAACCACCGCGCCCGTCACACGTTGCAAGGCCCAGCTGCGCAGGCCGTAATGCGCGCCGACCAGGATGCGCTTCACCACAGCAGCACCCCCAGGATCGCCGTCAGAGTAAGGCTCACGACCAGTACGAGCTTCGCCGTCGCACGCCCTGCGCTCAGGTTCATGCCCCAGTCCAGATCCATGGTGATGTGGCGCAAGCCCGCGAACACGTGATGCAGAAACGCCCACAAGAGGCCGAGCAGGATCAGCTTCATCCAAGGCAGCGAGACCACAGCCTGCAAGCGCGCGAAGCTCGAACGTGAATGCAGCGAGTTGTCGAGCAACCACAGCAACAAGGGCAGGAACAGGAACAGACCCAGGCCGCTGATCCGGTGAAGGATGGAGACCACGGCCGGAACGGGCTGGCGGATGCGAGTGAGGTCGAGAAACTTCGGGCGAATCTTCTGAACGGTTTCCATGATCGGTTCGTTACGCCCCGCGTCCGGTCCGACTCGGCGCACCGCGGCGCAATTGTGGGCGGCGCTCCCGCGCCGTGCCGTGGCTCAGGTACGGATGAATCGGATTCATGGGCAGGGTCGGCATCGGCATGGTTTCGAGGCCGCATGGGCGCGAGCTCGAGCGCAACCTCTGGTTCACAACCTGTGGTTCCAATTACGGACCGCGAGGGTCGACGAAGTGTAACAGTTTTCGCGTGCGGGCATAAACCCGTGCGCGCGTTCGCGCCCGATATCCGTGTCTGATATGACAGTTGGCGCCTCTGTCGTTTTTAGCATTACGGTGATGCACCCACACCCAGCGACTGAAGGCCGCAAACGAGGCCCGCTGTACCACGTGGTTCGGTTGACGCGACGCACACCGGGCCGCTATGATCGATACGCCTGCGGCGCCCCCTCTTGCCCGCTTCTCGCGCGAGGTTCGCGCCGGCCTGCATTCGCAATTTTCGCATGCACTTCCCTGGAGCCCCTCGATGAAACGCCCGCTACGCGTTGCCGTCACCGGCGCCGCTGGTCAGATCGGTTATAGCCTGCTGTTCCGCATCGCCAGTGGCGAGATGCTCGGCAAGGATCAGCCCGTGATCCTGCAACTGCTCGATATCACTCCGGCCCTCGCGGCCCTCAACGGCGTGGTCATGGAGTTGGACGATTGCGCCTTCCCGCTGCTGCAGTCGATCGTCGCCTGCGACGATCCGAAGGTGGCCTTCCGCGACGCCGATATCGCGCTTCTGGTCGGTGCGCGGCCGCGCAGCAAGGGGATGGAACGCAAGGATCTGCTGGAAGCGAACGGCGCGATCTTCACCACCCAGGGACGCGCCCTGTCGGAGGTGGCGAGTCGGGGCGTGAAGGTTCTGGTGGTGGGCAACCCTGCCAACACCAATTGCTACATCGCCATGCGTAATGCGAAGGAGCTGAAACCGGAGAACTTCTCGGCCATGATGCGCCTGGACCACAACCGCGCGCTCACGCAGATTGCGCAGCGGGTCGGCACGCCCGTTGCGTCGGTGCGCAAGATGACCGTCTGGGGCAATCACTCGGCCACGCAGTACCCGGACCTGTACTCGGCCGAGGCCGACGGCCGGAAGGTTGCCGCGCTCATCAACGACCAGGCCTGGATCGAAAAGCAGTTCATCCCGACTATCCAGCAGCGTGGCGCAGCCATCATCCAGGCGCGCGGCTTGTCGAGTGCGGCGAGCGCCGCCAACGCCGCCATGGATCATGTCCGCGACTGGGTCTCGGGCACGCGCGCGGGCGACTGGGTGAGCATGGGCATTCCTTCCGAAGGCAGCTACGGCATCCCCGAAGGCGTCATCTACGGCTATCCGGTCACGTGTCGCAACGGCGCGTACGAAATCGTCAAAGACATCGACGTGAGCGACTTCAGCCGCGCCCGCATGCAGGCCACGCTTACGGAGCTGCAGGAAGAGCGCGACTCGATCAAGCATCTGCTGAGCTGAGCACGCGCCAGGTCCATCAGCGCAAAGGAGTCCACCATGGCATCGTCCCCTGCACCGACCTTCAAGCCCAAGAAGTCCGTGGCGCTTTCGGGCATCGCGGCTGGCAGCACCGAGCTGTGCACGGTGGGCCGCACCGGCAACGATCTCGCCTACCGCGGCTACGACATCCTCGACATTGCCGAGCGCTGTGAATTCGAGGAGATCGCGCATCTGCTGATCCACGGCAAGCTTCCGAGCGCGGCCGAGCTCGCCGGATACAAGG
>CAZNBS010000410.1:0-3111 GCA_964570955.1 uncultured Burkholderiales bacterium
CGGGGTGGTGCAGGACGTCGTCGACTTTGCTGCACTTGCGGGCACGGACGCGCTGGCTGCGCTGGACCTGCAGATCGCGCAGAAGATCGTTCCCCAACTGGCCGGGCCCGCTTCCGTCGCGAAGGAGCTCCTTGGGCTTGTACAGTCCCTCAAGTCTCCTGAGCACCCCTTCACGGGCGCGGCAACGGCTCTGTCACAGTTGATTGCCAGCGAGGACCCCAGCTCGGGAACGGTATACTTCCGCTACTGAGCGATCACCGCTACGCGGCTCGGTATCCCTCGCGTTCTTGTGCGTCTGGCACGGTGAGTATTTCCTCGATCCGCCTGCGCACATTCGCGAGCGCAGTGGGCTCGTCGTCCTCGAAAAGGCGCGCGCGAATCGGTAGTTCAAGGAGCGTTCTGCCGTCAGCAGCAATGCTCCTGCCATCAGGGCGGGCTCCAGGGAACACGATCGCGCCAGCCCGTAGACCAAAGCTATTGAGGTAGCCCTGCATTTCAAACAGGTCCTCACTGCGAGCTTGCCCGTCTCGATCAACTTTGAATTTCGCGTCGAGCACCGCGACTGCCCCATCGACGCGACGCCGAAGCACGATGTCCGGGCGTTCATTCGCAGGACGTACTGTCTCGTCACGCCAAGACCGAAGTAGGGTGCGCGGAGGGCGCAAATCGTAGAAGAGATCATACTCCGCTGACGACATGGAGGCACCGTCAACTCCGCGCTCCCGCAGATCGCCTCTCCCCGACACGTAGCTCAGCGCAAACGCGCGGCCGATCATGTGGGCGACGAACGCCTGATAGATCTCCCACACGTCCCGTACGTTGGCCCTGACCGCGTCGGCGCTGTAGTCGGCCACGTCGATATTCTGGAGGAACTCTGCATGCAGCTCACGCATCCGCCGGTACCTCCGCTCCGTTCGCTGTAGCTGGGTGGGCAGCACGGTCCATGCCGCTCGCGCGTTCGGCACATCGTAACGTCGCACGATGCGCGTTGCGCGCGCCATACGAACATCGCCTCCCCACTTCGAGAGCAGCACGCTGACATCCTGCGGAACGACTGCACCCAGGTCAGACACGAGTTGCGCTAGTCGCGCCAAGAAATGTGCGAGCTGCATGTGCTCGATGCGAGCAGGTTCGCGCTCGCGTTGCCGGACCACAACGGCCGCCGGCCAGTAGTTCTGCCCAACCACTTCAAGCGGTCCGCCAGGAATTGCCTCGAGGAGAGCCGGTGTCTCGCGCAACAAACGGAGCGTCCGTGGAACCGAGACCCCTCGAGCCTGATGCGACGTCACGAATTGCTGCCGGACCTCAGTTGCTGGACGATCGTCGATAGCCCTGACTAGGCGAACGATCTCGTCGAGCCGATCTCGAAGCCAGCCGACTGCGACTTCGGGCAATGGAATTGCCTGCCGCTTTCCTGCGGGCGCCATGTACACGAACTGCCGCTTGAAGGAGAAGACCTGGCCTGCGACCACCCGAGCCATCGACTCGACCTCGGAGAGCGTTGCCTTCGCGGTCCTGGTCTGAATGTCGAACGTGTTTGCCTCACGTCCCGTGACCAGAGTGAAGCGATGGAAGCCGACCTGATTGGTAAGGTCCATCCGACCGTAGCCAGCGGTGTGTCCTCCAGCACGCCCTACGAGCGAGAGAGGCTGGTCGTCGAATAGAACCTGCGTACCTGCGGGGCACTCGACTTCGTAGAAGAGTTCCCCTTCACGGAACAGTCGCGTGTTCATGCCTGGAGCCAGAACGGTGGTCTCACCATCTTGGTGGACGCGGACTTCGCCAAGTTCACGCATTCGCGGCGAGCTCACGGTGCGCGGCGCCGTTCACACGCTGGGGGAACTCGCGTGCGACGCGCTCGGCGATGAAATCGCAGTACTGCGGTTTGAGGTCGATTCCCACTGCGGGACTCTTTCTGGAGAGCGCCGCGAGCATCGTCGTCCCGGAGCCAACGAACGGGTCCAACACAACTCCGCCAGGTTTGCAGCCGACATCGAGGCAACGTTCGACGAGCTCACGAGGATACGGGGCAAAGTGCGCGCCCGGGTTTTCGGGCCGCGCAACGATCCTCCAGATGTCCTCGTCGCCCTTGAGCCCTCGACGATCGAAGTAGTAGCGCGGTCCCTTCGAAAAGATGAAGACGTGCTCGTACGTTCGCCAAGGTCTGTCGCGTGCAGTCGGCTCAGGCAACGTGCCGGGGCGCTCCCAAAGGACAGCGCTCCTGAGCGTCCACCCGTCTCCTTGGAGGGCCAGCGCAACGCGCCAGGGGATTCCGATGAGCGACTTGCGGGGCAACCCAAGGCCGGGGCCATCAACAGCGCGGAGGTGTCGCCGCATCATCTGTCGACCATTGTGCTTGTCGTCGCGGCCGTGAGGCTTGCCTTTCGCGGAGTAGTAGGTGTCTCCAAGGTTGAGAAACAACGTCCCATCCTCGGCCAGCACGCGGTGAACGCCGCGAAACACTGCCTTCATGGACTCGACATACCCCTCGATCGTCTGCTCGTGCCCAATCTGGCCGTCGACCTCGTAGTCACGCTGCCAATAGTACGGTGGGCTGGTCACAACGCAGTCGACGCTCGCAGCGGAGAGGCTCTCGAGAGCTGCGCGCACGTCGCCATTGAGCACGCGCCACTGTGCTCCGCGCACGGTGCCCTTGAGTTCCCGGACCCGGCTCGAAGGCTGCAGCGGCGAAGCAGTGTCGTCTTTCATCTGCGGGACCGCTTGCTCAATGGCGTTCTCCGAATGAGAATCAACCTCGCTCTCGCTCGGTTGAGCGAGATAGCGATCAAGCGCCTTCTGGCTGACGCGGATCTGACCGAGGGTCCCTACTCGGGTGACCTCAAGGTCCCCGCTCTTCACCGCGCGCCGCACGGTAGAGACGGAAACCTTAAGAACTTCGGCAACTTCCTGTACCGTGTAAAAGGTCGGGCTCACGTTACGACCTCGCTTTCCCTTAGACTGCTTGGACATCGGCCGACGGCGCGACCCTTACCACGGATGGTCAGCGATGGTCAACGATAGTCAGCGATGGCCGCGGTTGCCGTCAGGAAGGCGCGCCGCTGCTCGGCCCACGTGCCCGCGTGGGCCACCTCCCGCAGCGTCCGCTCGGCC
>CAZNBS010000411.1:0-3094 GCA_964570955.1 uncultured Burkholderiales bacterium
AGTCCGCCTGCAGGCGCAGCCACCAGCCATCGGAAAGCCCGAAGAAGCGGCACAGGCGCAGATCGGTATCCGCGGTGACAGCGCGCTTGCCGGCGACGATCTCTCCGATGCGCTGCGCCGGCACGCCGATCTCCTTTGCCAGCCGATAGTTGCTCATGCCCAGCGGCTTCAGGAACTCCTCGGCGAGTATCTCGCCCGGCGACACGGGTTTGAGTCTCCTGGTCATCTCGTCTTGCCTCAGTCTCAGTGATAGTCCACGATCTCGACGTCCTCGGCATCGCTTCCGGTCCAGCGAAGGCAGACGCGGAACTGATCGTTCACCCGCAGGCTCCACTGGCCCGCGCGATCGCCCCTCAGCTGCTCCAACCGGTTCGCCGGCGGCGCGCGCAAGTCCTCGATCCGTTTCGCCAGGTCGAGTTGCTTCAACTTGCGCAGTGCCGGGCGCTCGATGTTGGCGAAGCGTGCCACCCGGCGCAAGTGAAAGAGCGCTTCGGTGTCGGCACACTTGAACGTCCTGATCGCCACTGGCAGAATAGTATTGCGTTGCGTGATTAACGTCAAGCGTGATTATCGATGATCCGACCCGTCGCGCACAACTGGGCCTTCGCGCCGCGATTTGGCCGGCGTGCCTTCGGCTGGCGTTCGCAGCCCGCCGTGCAGCGCGTGCGGGAAGCTGTGGCCGAGATCCGGAAGGTCGCGAAGAAGGACCCGGCGCTGGCCGCGGCCGGTGCGGTCCTGTTCATCGAGAAGGTGTCGCCGGCACTCGAAGAGGTCGACGGCTCCTCCGGCGCCATCGGGACCGCGGTCAATCACGCGATCGAGGCCTGCGCGACGATCATCGCCGCCGCAGCGGCCGATGACCGAACGCGCGATCGCTGGCTCGAGCGGCTCTGGGAGGCACATCAGAACGACGAGATCCCGTACATCGAGCGTCTGGCCGACCACTGGGGCGAGCTGTGCGCGTCCCGAGAACGTGCATCTGCGTGGGCGGATCGGCTGATCGGCACGGTCGAGGCGGTCTGGAGTCCGGACCGGAAGCCCGGCGATTACTTCCACGGCCGGAAGGCGGAGGCGATCCGCTATGCCGAAGCAAGCCGCGGCGAAGGACGCCGGGCTTTAGAACGAGGCGATTGCCCTCGCGCAGCGAACGCCTTGCGACCCGCGCACGCTGACCCGGGCCGCTCGCGACTTCGCCGCCACGAATCCACGGTTCGCCGTCGAAGCGGGCCTGGCCGCCCTGCGCTGGATCGCCGCCGGCTACGGCTACGAGATCACGGGTGTCGACGTGCTCACCGCATGCTCGAGCACCCTGGCTGCCGCGAGGAACGGCGGATGCATCGACGAGATCGAGGCACGAATCCGTGCACTGACTGCCGGTCCGCGATCGACAGCCAGGGAGCTCATTGCCATGTCGCTTGGGACACGAGCGATCTCCTGACCTTCAAGCCGGTACTGTGCAGGCCACTTCGCTGATGACACCGCCCTCCAGGATCATCGGGATGCCCCCGAGCGGATCCGCCCGAGCTTCGCCTCCAGCGACGCGTCGGACACCGCGCCCAGGTGCGTGTCGACCAGCCGGCCCTGGGCGTCGTAGAAGAGCGTGGTGGGCATGGCGCGCGAGCCCACTGCCCGAGCCAGTTCGCCGCCCGGGTCGAGCAGCAGGTTGTCCAGCGCGAGCTTCCGTTCCGTCACGAAGCGCTCCACGCGCGGCGCGCCTTCGCCCTGGTTCACGAACACGAAGACGATGCCGCGTTCGCGCTGTTGCGCGGCAGCCAACACCGGCATCTCGCGCACGCAGGGCGGGCACCAGGTCGCCCACAGGTTCACGACCATCGGCCTGCCCTGCGCCAGGGCGGCGAGCCGGGTGCCTTCGCCGGCCATCGAATGCAGCGTCGTGTCGGGCACGCCCGGCATCGATTCCCGGATCTGGTGGACGCCGACCGTCAGCCCGCCCCAGGCGAGCGCGCCGGAGGCAAGCCCTGCCGCGAGTGGCACGCGCAGTTTCGGCCGCTGCCTGGCTCGCCAAACAGCGAGCACCAGCGCGGCGGCAAGGCCGGCCCAGACATCGAAGCCGCCGTCGCGGATGTCGAACATCGACCAGGGCTGCTCGCGATAGGACTCGAACCAGCGGGCCACGAAAGCGACGCGCCCCACGAGCAGGCCGACCAGCAACATGTCGGGCAGCACCGCGCCCACGCCCTCGCCGCGACCGACGCTTCGGCGCCGGCCCACCAACCAGCCGACCACCAGCGCCGCAAGGAACGCGAAGACGATTGCGAGACGGTCGACCGACAGGCCCAGCGGGCCGAGATTCACCGAGAGCATTCTGATCAGCGTTGGCGGAACTGGACACATGTTGCCATCTAATGGGTCCGGAGAAACCGGGGCAGCCCAGCTTGACCATCCGCAGGCTCAGCGGACGCTCGCGGTTCAGTACCTCGCAGGAGCGGCCGGTTTGCCCGATGTACGAGCCGGTCCGGACTGCTTCACATCCGCCGCTTGACAACCGGTTGCCATTAATGCAAACTGGTTGTCATGCACCGAAGAGACTCGATACCGGCCAAACCCGAACCTCGCGCCGCCGCGATCACCCAACTGACATTGACGGTGTTTCGCCTGAACGGCGTGCTGCTGCACTGGGGTGACAAGCTGGTCGAACCGCTGGGTCTGACCAGCGCACGCTGGCAGATGCTGGGTGCCATCGTGCTCGCCGGCACGCCGCTGACGGCGCCGCAGGTCGGCGCGGCGATGGGCGTCACGCGCCAGGGTGCGCAGAAGCAGCTCAACTTGTTGCTTGAACAGGGGCTGGTCGAGGCGCGCCCGAACGCGGCGCATCGGCGCTCGCCGCTCTATTCGCTGACGTCGCAGGGCATGGCCCTGTACGAGCAGGCCGATGCGCTGTGGACCGCTCGGGCAGCCGAGTTGGCCGCGCTGATCCCGGCCGCTCAGGCGCGCGCGGCGACCCGGGCGCTCGAATCAATGCTGCGTGAATTGCAGGCCGTCAACCATTCTTCGAAGGATGAATCATGAAATCGAAGCTGCATGGAATCTTCGGAGCCGTCGCGCTCCTGTGCATCACCACGTTCTGGCTCTC
>CAZNBS010000412.1:0-3061 GCA_964570955.1 uncultured Burkholderiales bacterium
CCCGCAAGACTGGTGGGCCCCCCGGGAGTCGAACCCGGCACCAACGGATTATGAGACGACTTCCATAGCATTTCCAATCAAGGCCATGGAACGCACGCACAGTGGAAGGCGGAGTCTCGGGGAACCGTTGGATATGTTCGGGAGCGCTGTCGGGTTACGTGCTGGCTACGCGGGTCGGGAGTGATCGCAGGGGTATGGGGCCGCGTAGGCCCCATGCAAGCTGCCTTCCGGCGAGGATCGACTGCACAAGTCGAGGGTCGCGGCTTCGACGCTTGCACGCCGCCGACGGTTCTCGCGCCTGCAAGCCGGGGTTGTCGATTAACGGATCTGTGCTGTAGGATAGTCGGGCAACTAACGCGTAGCGCCCGGACCGAAGCGCAATCGTAGGCAAGTCAAGTCGGAAGCGGCAATAGTCCGCCCGCAGCTCCAAGCCCCTACGTGCAAATGCTGTTGCGAATCCCCTAACCCGGGTTCGCGATGGCATTTTTCTTTTGCGAGCCCAAACCATTTGGAGTTCGCATGTCTACATCATCGCGCGTTGGTTGTTCACTCGGATCAAGGAGCGCTGGAGCGCTCGGCGGCGACGGGCGCGGCCGGCCACGGCCGCGCCGGGCGGCGACGGGCGTCCCAGCGCCGCATGTGCCCCGTGTAGTAACCACGGGGCGAACGACCGATCAGGAGAATCCCGAGTCTCGCGGTGAAATCTCGGAGCGAATTGATCCCGAGACCGGCGAGCGTTACGACGTGTACTCGATCGGCAGGGGTGGGGCGCGGATCGAGCGCCGTCTTGAGGTTCTCGAAGGTGCCTCGCCGAGCTTGGCGCAGGTTGACGCCTTGGCGTTCACGGTGGCGCTGCCGGACGGTGAGTCGGTCTCATGGCTCATCGACGAGATGCGCCAGTTTCTCCCGGTCGATTCGATCGATCTTCGCCGGGGGCGCTTCGGCTTCAAGGCATCGGCGCTGTTCGGAGAGGGCGCGGGCCTGTTCGCGTGGGGCGGCGACAGCCAGCGTGGGCGGGCCTATTTCAGCATTCAAGGCAAGGGCTGCGCGATGGTCCAGGACTGGCTCGGCTTGCAGGCCTGGCTCGAGAAGCACCGGGCAACGATCAAGCGTGTGGACGTGGCCTTTGACGATTTCGAGGGAAAAACCGCAAGCATCGCCTGGGCGATCGAGCAGTACCGCAGCGGCGGCTTCAACGCTGGCGGGCGAGCACCGAAGCACACCGTGCATGGTGATTGGCTGCATGGCGATGCCTCGATCGAAGGCCGCACGCTGGGGATCGGCGCTCGCGCCAGCGGCAAGTACTGTCGCATCTACGAGAAGGGCAAGCAGCTCGGCGACCCGGAAAGCCATTGGGTGCGCGTCGAGGTCGAATGGCGCGACCAGGACCGCTTCATCCCCTATGAGGTGCTCACGCGGCCGGGGCAGTACTTCGCCGGCGCGTATCCGTGCCTGGGCTTCCTGAGCGTCGAGCAGTCGCGCATCCGCACGATCGCCAAGGGCGCGCTTATCGCCTTCGATACCGCCGTGCGCAACGGTAAGCAGCACATAGGCAAGCTGGTCGATCTCATGCTACGGGTGTTCGGCGGCGACTGCGGCGAGGTCGTCATGCGGTTACGTCGCGAAGGAACGCCAGCGCGGATCGCGCCCTACAGCTACCACATCGCGTCGAGCCCCGAACAGCTCGACCCCGCTGCGCCGGGCAGCTTCGCATCGATGTTCGCACCGGCGTAAGGCTACGGACGATGCGCACTCTCGATCTTACGGAAGCTGCGGCGCTGTTGAAGGTCCACCCTAAGACGTTGGAGCGGCTGGCACGGCGTGGCCAGGTGCCCGCGTGCAAGGTGGGCCGTGCCTGGGTGTTCGTCGAGCGTTTGCTCGTGGATCAACTGGTGGCACAATCGCTCTCGCGTGCGTCCGTGGTCGATCATCAGGAGCAATCCGAATGTCGCTCTACAGACGCAAGGACTCGCCATACTGGTGGGTCAAGTTCCCGCCCATCCGGGGAGAGTCGAAGGCGTTATCTCGAAGCACTGGGACTGCCGACCGACGCAAGGCGCAACAGGTCCACGACCAGCTTGCGGCCAGGCGATGGGAGCAGGACCGGCTCGGGGTGAAGCCTCGACATCACTGGGATGAAGCGGCCGTGCGATGGCTCTTGGAAACGAAGCACAAGGCCACGCACCGGGACGATATGGCAAAGCTTCGGTGGTTGGACTCGTATCTGGGAGGGAAAGCACTCGACGACATCGACCGGACGCTGATCGATCGCATCAAGTTCGATCGCGAGCAGGTGGCGTCGGCGGCGACCGCGAATCGGTACCTTGCGCTGATCCGTGCGATCCTCAAGCGTGCTTGCCACGAATGGGAGTGGATCGACCGCGTACCAAAGTTCAAGCTGTTTCGGGAAGCCAATGAGCGGGTGCGCTCGCTGACGCGTACCGAGTTCGATCGGCTGCTCGGGGAGTTGCCGGAGCACCTGGCGGATATGGCGGTGTTCGCGGTGGCAACGGGGCTACGCCAGGGCAACGTGAAGCGCTTGGAGTGGCAGTACGTGGACCTGGAGCGAGGCCATGCGTGGATTCCGGCCAGCCAGCACAAGAACGGCCATGCGCACGCGGTGCCGTTGAACGCGATGGCGCTGGCGGTGTTGAGGCGGCAAGTGGGGAAACATCCAACGCGGGTGTTCACCTACAAGGGCCGGCCAATCGGGCAGGTGAACACGCGAGCTTGGACCCAAGCGCTCAAGCGGGCAGGGATCGAGGATTTCCGCTGGCATGACCTGCGGCATACCTTCGCGACCTGGCACCGGCAGGCCGGCACGCCGACCTATGAACTGCAGCGACTCGGCGGCTGGAAGACCGGGGCGATGGTCGAACGCTATGCGCACGTCGCACCGGAGGCGTTGCAGGACGCGGCGGCCCGGCTCGATGGGTTCGCCGGCTACGATCGGGCTACGCGGGAGAGGAACGGACCCGGCGTGATCGCGCCAGGTCCTTGATTCTTCTGGTGGGCCCCCCGGGAGTCGAACCCGGCACCAACGGATTATGAGTCCGCTGCT
>CAZNBS010000413.1:0-524 GCA_964570955.1 uncultured Burkholderiales bacterium
TCGACCTGCCTCATATCGTCGGCACTGATGACCCTGCTATTTCTCACATATACCGTGATCATCTATTTCGATGCCCCGAATATGATACGCATTAATCCCATCGTGAGACTTGGCCCGATCTCACTTGCACTTGTTAGCGTACTTCTGTATCGGCTCAATACGGATCCTTTTGAAGCTCCCCATGATTCCAATGCGCTTCAAGCGGCCTCACTCGCGGCTCTTATGCCTGTAGACCGTCCTATCTTAAGAAGCAACGACGCCCACATTACAGTTGTGCTGTTCAGCTCGTTCTCCTGCGGCGCGTGTCGATCTGAACTTCCCAAGCTTATCGGATTGGTACAGTCGAACAGGAGCCTAAGGCTCGTTTACCGGTCTCTTCCGATCTCAGATTATGTGGAGGCCGAAGTCGCGGGTGCGCTTCTACCGTCAAACGACGAGTTTTGGGCATTTGCACGGAAGTTGAGCGACTCAGCAGGCGTACCCGGACGGGACGTTCAACTATCCGCTGGCCCACGTGCACGTCG
>CAZNBS010000413.1:534-3051 GCA_964570955.1 uncultured Burkholderiales bacterium
TCGTGCACCCGGACGTGCCCTGCAAGTCGTAGAGGAGGATGCGGCACTGGCGAGGATGCTCAGACTGCGCGGAACACCTACTGCAGTTGTAATAGGGCCAGGAACGATCCGAAGGGTTGTCGGAGCCGGCGTCCTTTCTCAGTTACTCTCTCGAAGGCCGTACACCAATCTGGTTGACCACAGATCCATTAATTTGCCTTAGATACTCGATGAGAGCGGCACGGATCTGGTCCGGCCAGTCTTGGTAAGATACGCTCCGACTCGAAGAGCCAGAGGTCTGCGTTCCCAGACGATCATCGCTCCAGACGGTTTTGCCGAGCCAAGCGAAGGCAGAAAACGAGTGAGCAGGCAGCAAATCGTACTTGCCGGTCAAGATAGATTCAAGCTCACTTGGAGCAACACCGTTGACCCGCAACGTTCGAGCGAGATCTGTAGCCCGCATGGGTCGCGCAGGAATCGATGCCAATGAACTACTCCCCGGAGCAGAGCACCAGATGATGGGATCATACTGCCGGTTAAGACTGAGACTGTAATCTAACGAAGCATAGGAAATCGTAACGGAAGGCTCATAGGAAAAGTGAGGATTTTCCGGAGGGCTAGATTCAAGCCACTTGCGGAAGTCCTCTCGTTGGACGCGATCAAGTGCCCTAAATGGGAGCGCTTCGCCCGCAAATGCGCTTTTCCATCGCAACTCATCTAGACTTCCAAGAAGACGACCAAGCCAGAATCGGATAGGTGCATTGATCGAATTCAATCCAAATGGCACGAGGCACTGCCGCCACAATCTCTGGACCTCTCCGTAGCATGAGCCGGGACCCCCGCGAAAGCAAAACTGCGTTTCCGATCGAATAGACTCACTACCTTCATTGATTATGGCACTTGCAAATGTCCGAAGCGCGGCCCGATCAACCCTCATCCTTCTACAGTCGACCGGGGCACACGGTCTTAGCAAGATGATATCGGGCAGAACCTCCAAGCTAACAATGCGTTGCGAGAGTAGCCTGCGCAAAAGCTCCCTTGCATTGACATGACCATCCGAAATAGCCGCGAGAGCAGGTCCAAGGGAGGCATCAGGGAGGCAGGCCATTACAGTGCAGCCCGAAACCTCGGCGAGGGCGACGAGCGCTTCGTGTAGGGCTAGGCTTAATGGCTCGAACGTCCGATCGAAGAGCACGTCCGTATTTGATAGTGGACCGGCTCGGTGAACCGCCATAGCGGCCGAGCCGGCCTCCAAGAGTTTGAGAAGGGCCTGCCCTTTTCCGCCGATCTGCACTCGCTGAGGCAGTTTGTCTATCAAGACTGGTATAGGCGGTGGACCCTCTTTGGGCAGCCCTTGAGGAATCTCTGTCGTCGACACCCCCAGGCATGTTCCGTCGCTGCTATAGACTCGGAGTCGGAAAATGAGGTGTGAGTATGAGGGGACAAGTGTTAAGAGCACACGAGGATCGACAGGTGCCGGTTTGAGCGAGGCAAAGACCGGATCCCAAATGGACGCGTACGGGCCCGTTGGCTTATCGGCAGTCGATAGCGCGGCTGACAACCTGTCCGTAGCGGCGACATAAGCATTGATGGCCTTGTGCGCGGCCTGGGGAAAGGGTCGTTGATCTCCGACTGGATGACTGCAGTATGCGATGGTCGAACCAGGCAATGGTGCAGCAAGCGCATCAGGGCCGATTGAGACCAACAGCCGTTCCAACAGGGTGTCCAGTGGACTCTTCGGCATCACTGCCAAGCGTCCGTTCGCAATCAATGAACCCTCAGAAGATCGCTTTCGCCACTCGCTGAGCTGGTTGAGCACGATTCGCAACGCTGCGTCTTCCCCTTCCATCGCAGAGAGGCGGTCCTTTCGTTCCTCGATCCAGTCGGCCAAGCGCGCTGTGCGCTTCTTGAGTTCCTCACAAGACTCCTTCTTAGTCTGTGCGGGCGGCAAGATCAGCCGCAAGTTGCCTGCCGCATCCTCCTCCCACGCTCCCAGAAAGAGCTCTGCCAGTGGCTTCAAGAACCGTTCGGGGGTAACGGCCCCTTTGGGCGAGATCACGAAGATCGGCTCATTTGCCAATATCGCTACCACTGAGATTCGCTTGGAGTCTGAACTTGCAGACGCGCAGAAGTCGGACACCGGACCCTCGAAATGACCGATGTTTGGTTGGCACCTCAGGCCTAGCAGGATCAGGCAAGTAACCAGCGTCATCTCTTCTTAAACGATGTGGTCTCGATGTGACTTACCTGGGGGCTCGTCGAGACCTACCGCACAGCTTCAACCGTCGGCGCAGTACTACTCATCCCGCGCGACGCCCCGCGAGTCAGCCCAAACCCGTACCCTATGGATATGGATGGCAATCACACCAAGCGTTTGGCGTCCCGCCATTGTGGGTCTCGCAGACAAGACCACGATTTGAATTGCAGGTACCGGCTTCGCACCACTGACCTCCGACAGGCAAGGTGCAATGCGCCTCTGGGTCCGGCGGGCCTGCAAACGCATACGCGCAAACTCCGACAAGCGCTATGATCGGGTGC
>CAZNBS010000414.1:0-3020 GCA_964570955.1 uncultured Burkholderiales bacterium
ACGAGCGCAGCGGCAAGGGAGAGAACGTGTTGGGCGGCCCGCACGTGGCGCTCACCTGGATCGCGAACGAACTGTCCGCGCTCGGGATCGGACTGCGCGCCGGACAGGTGGTGACCACCGGCACGTGCATGGTGCCCCTCGAGATCGTCCCGGGTGACCGGGTGGTCGTGGACTACGGCGTGCTCGGCTCGGTCGAGGCGCGTTTCATCGGCTGAGTCCGCCGAGGCACGCAGGCACATGGCTGCCAACGCCGCCCGATCGGGACGCTTCAGCTTCTACCCGAAGTCGTTCCCGATGCTCATCCTGGTGGGCTTCTCGCTCGCCGTGCTGCCGCTCATCCTCGCGCTGATCAACAACGCCGTGTCGATTCGCGAGCTCGCCAACAAGAGCCAACGCGCCTTGTACAACGCCGTCCAGGCCACGCAGAGCAGCCGCAAGATGATCGAGCAGATCACCAGCATGGAGCGCAGCGCACGACAATTCTCCATTCTCGCCGACCCGCAGATCTTCCTGGTGCTGGAGGAGACGCACGCGAGCTTTCTCGGCACCGTCGATCAGGCGCGCGCGCTGCCGCTGCTGCCCGAGCAGGTTCATGTGCTCGAGCGCATCGGCGAGATGGAGAATCTTCTGTTCACCAGCATCGCCGGACTGCACGAACAGCCGACTCTGGTGGTCGATCTGGTCGAAGACTACGGACGCATCCTGGATCTGGCCCGCGCACTGGAAGGCATGGGCAGCGAGGCCGTGCAGCGCGAGACCGCCGCCATGCAATCGCTGTCGGCCGAGGTGGACGCGTTCATCTTCTGGCAGGTCGTGGCGCTGATCCCGGTCGCGGTGTTTCTCGTGGCCGGCTCGACCTTTCTCATCCTGCGCCCGATCCGGCAGATCCAGACGGCGCTCGCGCGTCTCGGTGAGGGCGACTTCCAACAGCAGGTGAATGTGTCCGGGCCGCGCGATCTCGAGGATCTCGGACGTCAGATCGACTGGCTGCGCATGCGCCTGATGGAACTGGAAGAGCAGAAGACGCGCTTCCTTCATCAAGTGTCGCACGAACTGAAAACCCCGCTCTCGGCGATCCGTGAAGGCGCCGAACTGATGGCCGATGGCGCTGTCGGGCCGCTCACGCCGGCGCAGACCGAGGTTGCCCGCATCCTGCACGAGAACACGCTTCGACTGCAGCGCCTGATCGAGGACTTGCTAAACTTCCATACGGTACAGTTCCAGCGCTCCGGCATTCATCTCGAGACCATCGACCTGCGCACCGTGATCGAGCGCGTGGCGCAGGCGCACCGCCTGCCGATGCGCGCCAAGGAACTTCGCTTGAATGTGAACTGCAGCCCACTGTCGCTTCGGGCAGACGAGAACAAATTGGAAGTCATCCTGGATAACTTGATCTCGAACGCGGTGAAGTTTTCTCCGCCCTTCGGCGAAATCTCTATCAGCGCGCGGCCACGCGGCCAGGAGGTCCTGCTCGACGTGATCGACGAAGGGCCGGGGGTGCCGCCGGGCGAACGCGAGCGCATATTCGAGCCCTTCTACCAGGGCAAGGCGCGGCCTGATGCGCCGGTCAAGGGAACCGGACTGGGTCTGGCGATCGTGCACGAGTACGTCGCCGCGCACGGAGGGCAGGTGACGATCCTCGAGCACCCGGGTCAGGGCGCGCATTTCCAGGTGCGGTTGCCGGCCGATGGCGTGCAGCGACTCGCCGCATGATCAGGATCGTTCTCGCCCTCGCCTGCGTTCTGACAACACTGACCGCCGGCTGCGTCCCGGTGCAGCAGCGCCCTGCGGCGCCGCCGCCCGTCGCCGAATCGCCCCCGCCGGAACCTCCGCGTCCCGCCGCCCCGGAACCGCCTCCGACACAGACGGAGGCCCCGCCCGCGCCGACTCCGGCACCGCCACCCAAGGTCAGCGACGCGGAACGCCTGCTGTACTATTACGAGTATGTGTCCAGGTTGCCCGCCGAGCAGGCGGCCCAGGAAGCGGAGCGCACACAGAAGTTCTACGCGCAGAACCGCACGGACTTCGCTCTGCTGCAGCTCGTGATGATTCGCGCAGTTCCGTCGGCGTCGAACAAGGATCGGGCACAGGCGCTCGAACTGCTGGGACCCTATTTGAAGGACAGCCGCGAGCGTGGCTCGGACCTTCGCCCTCTCGGGGTGCTATTGAACAGCATGCTGACGGAACAGCAGCGCCAGGACGCCGAAATTCAGCAGCAGGCCGCCAAACTCAAGGAGGAGGCGCGTCGAAACGAAGAGCTCAAGCAGAAGCTCGATGCGTTGATCGAAACGGAACGCAAGATGCTCGAACGCAACAAACCGACGAGGACCCAATGACGACTCAATCCGCGCGCGTGATGCTTGTCGACGACGACCGCGACCTGCTTCGACTTCTCTCCATTCGTCTCCAGGGAGCGGGCTATTCCGTGACCGCCGTCGAAAGCGGCGAGGCCGCCCTGTCCCAGCTGGCCGTGGCCAGTCCGGACGTGGTCATCACCGATCTGCGCATGGGCGGAATGGACGGCATGGCGCTGTTCCAGTCGCTGCAGAAGAAGAATCCGGCGTTGCCGGTGATCATCCTCACGGCGCACGGCACCATCCCCGACGCGGTGGACGCCACGCAGCGCGGCGTCTTCGGCTATCTGACCAAGCCCTTCGACGGCAAGGCGCTGCTCACGCAGGTCGAGAAGGCCTTGCAGGTGAGCGGCACCGCCCTGGCGGCGAACGACAGCGACGCCGATACCGGCTGGCGGGAGGGGATCATCACGCGCAGCCCGGAAATGGAGGCCGTTCTCGCCAAGGCGCGCCTGGTCGCCAACAGCGATGCGAGCGTCATGATCTTCGGTGACAGCGGAACGGGCAAGGAGCTGCTCGCACGTGCCATTCATCGCGCCAGCCCGCGATCCACTCAGCCGTTCGTCGCGGTCAACTGCGGCGCCATTCCCGAGCAGCTGCTCGAATCCGAGCTGTTCGGCCACACCAAAGGCTCGTTCACCGGCGCCGCGTCCGACTACAAGGGCC
>CAZNBS010000415.1:0-3016 GCA_964570955.1 uncultured Burkholderiales bacterium
CCAGGTGGAACTGGGTCGCGCCGTCGCCGCAGGGCTCGGACTGAACCTGGGCACGGAATGGATCTTCCCGCGCCGGCGTGCGAACACGGTCAACTGCGACATGCTGTTCGACACGGTGGCCGATCCCGGGGTGCACAAGGGCAGACTGCTGCTGAGCCGGCCGTATCACCGTTCCGGCGTCGCGCTGGGGATGTCGCAGAGCGATCAGGCCGTGAACGACTTCCGCGAAATCCCCAAGGGCCGCAAGGTCGGCGTCATGATCAACTCGATTGCCAGCGTGGTGCTGGGCAAGCAGGGTCTGACGACGTCGCCCTACGCGTTCGAGACCGACCTCGTCGATGATCTGCGCAAGGGCGAGCTGTACGGTGCGGTGGTGTCCGGTGCGCGGCTCAGCTACTACATCGCCAGGAACCCGGATGCCGGGCTGCAGCTCGTGAATGCCTTCGACCAGACCCCCGAGCTCGCCTGGAACATCGCGATCGGGCTGCGCAAGTCCGATCAGGCGCTGGTCGAGGCGGTGAATCAGGTTCTCGACAGGCTGCTCGCCGACGGCACCATCGCCGCGATCTACGCGAAGTACGGCGTCCAGCACCGACCGCCCGCCGAGTAAGTCCCGCACACCAAAAAAAGCCGCACCCGGTTGCGGGTGCGGCTGAAGCCTGGGCTTTGCGCCCAGGGGGAGGAGACGGTGCTTGTCGCCGTTCAGGCGGCCCGGCGTTCGCGCTCGCGATCGACCCTCGCCCGATCGATCTTCGCCTGATCCAACTTTGCCTTGGCATCGCGCAGCGCGGTGCGCAGGCCTTCCTCCACCACCGGGTGGTAGAAGGGCATCTCGAGCATGCGCTCGACGCTCAGGCCGCATTGGTGCGCCCAAGCCAGCAGGTGACCGATGTGCTCCGCGTCCGGCCCGATCATCTCGGCGCCCAGGAACGCACCACTGTCGATGTCGGCATACACGTGCAGCAGACCGCGGTTGCGCAGCATGACCCGGCTGCGGCCCTGGTCCTCGAACGACGCCTCGCCAACCACGATCTCGTCACGCTTCAGGTCGGCATACCGCGCGCCCACCACCGCGAGTTGCGGATCCGAGAACACCGCTGCAAGCGGCGTGCGGCGCAGGCCGGCGCGCACGTGCGGGTACGAGGCTGCGTTCTCGCCCGCGATGCGGCCCTCGTCCGCCGCTTCGTGCAGAAGCGGGAGTTCGTTGTTGGCATCGCCCGCGATGAAGATGCGGCTGTCGCCGCACTGCATCGTGTAACGGTCGAACAACGGCACGCCGCGTGCATCGAGTTGAAGACCCGTGTTCTCGAGGCCCAGCGCGCGCACGTTGGGCGTGCGGCCGGTGGCAGCGAGGACGTAGTCGACCGTGATGGTTCGCCTCACGCCGTCGGCTTCCACGTGATCGAGCTCTACGGCTTCGCCGGTGTACTCGACGCGCGCGATCTGCGCGTCGGCGTCGAGCGGAAACTCGCTCGCGAAGGTGCGCTGCGCATAGGTACGAACGGCGGGGTCGGTGAAGGGTCCGACCAGGTTGTCCCTGCCGAACATGTGCACGCGCACGCCCAGCCGATGCAGCGCCTGGCCGAGTTCCAGACCGATGACGCCCGGGCCGAACACTGCCACCGAGGCGGGCAGCGTGTCCCAGTCGAAAATGTCGTCGTTGACGATCAGCCGCTCGCCGGCGCCGCGCAGGAGGGGCGGGATCGCAGGCGACGAGCCGGTGGCGATCACCGCGCGGTCGAAGTGCACGCGCAGTCCCGTGTCCACTTCCAGGGTGCGTTCGCCGGTGAAGCGGGCATAGCCGCGCAGCCGGTCGGAACCGGGTATGTTGTCCACGCCCTTCAGCACGAAGCCGACGAAGCGATCGCGCTCGCGCTTGACGCGCGCCATCACCGCGCGGCCGTCCACCTCGAGTTCGCCGTGCAGGCGCAAGCCGAATTCGCCCCACTTGTGCGCGACGTGCGCGGCTTCCGCGGCGGCGATGAGCAGCTTGCTGGGCATGCAGCCGACGCGGGCGCAGGTGGTGCCGTAGGGTCCGCCCTCGATGATGACCGCACGCTTGCCGGCCGCCGCGGCCGCGCGGTAGGCCGCCAGGCCGGCGGTTCCGGCGCCGATCACGGCGACATCGACCTGGATGGTGCTCATTGCTGTGGATGCTCCTTGCTCTGGGTTTGGACGTTGCATGAGTCGAGACCGCTGTCATCCCGGCGCAGCGAGGGATCCTCGCAGTGGCGCCCGGGATGACGCCGGTTCTCGATTACGCCGCCTTGCGCGCCCAGCGCTCCAGCTCTTCTGCACCGCCGATGTACTGGCCGTTGATGTAGATCTGCGGAACGGTCTTGGCATTCGCCAGTGCGCCGACGACCTTGGTGCGCACCGTGTGGGGCAGCGGTACTTCGGCGTAGTCGTATCCCAGTTCGGTGAGCAGCGCCTTCGCCTTTGCGCAGAAGCTGCAGCCCTCGCGGGTGAAGATCGCCACCTGGTCGGGTTTCTTCGCTTTGGGATTGATGTAGCTGAGCATGGTGTCGGCGTCCGACACCTCGAACGGGTCGCCCGGCTTGTTCGGCTCGATGAACATCTTTTCGACCACGCCGTCGCGCACCAGCATCGAGTAGCGCCAGGAACGCTTGCCAAAGCCCAGGTCGGACTTGTCGACCAATTGGCCCATGCCGTCGGTGAACTCGCCGTTGCCGTCCGGAACCAACGTGATGTGCTCGGACTCCTGGTCCTTCGCCCATTCGTTCATCACGAAGGTGTCGTTGACCGACACGCACAGGATCGAGTCGACGCCGTTGGCGAAGAAGGCCGGCGCCAGTTCGTTGTAGCGCGGCAGGTGCGTGGACGAGCAAGTCGGCGTGAAGGCGCCGGGGAGCGAGAACACGACCACGGTCTTGCCCTTGAACAGATCGTCGGTGGTCACGCTCTTCCACTCGTTGTTCTCGCGGACGCGGAACGTGACGTTCGGGACGCGTTGACCTTCGCGGTTTGCAGACATACTTTCTCTCCTAGGTGGGTC
>CAZNBS010000416.1:0-2968 GCA_964570955.1 uncultured Burkholderiales bacterium
GCACGGCCTGGAAGAGCTGGTGCGCGGCCGCCTCTCGCCCGAAACCTTGAGCTATGACGCAGTGGTCTCCGAGCAGCGCCTGCTGCCGCCTCTCGATCATCCCGACGCCGCGCGCTGGCTGGTGACCGGCACCGGCCTGTCGCACCTGGGCAGCGCCGCCGCGCGTGACTCGATGCACGCGAAGCTCGCGCAGGACGAAGCGCAGCTGACCGACTCGATGAAGATGTTCAAGTGGGGCCTGGAGGGCGGCAAGCCGAAGGCGGGCGAGATCGGCGTGCAGCCGGAGTGGTTCTACAAGGGCGACGGCCGCTGCGTGATGGCGCCCGAACAGGCGCTGGAACTGCCGGCTTATGCGCTGGACGGCGGCGACGAAGTCGAGGTGGTAGGCCTGTACGTCATCGGCGACGACGGCACACCCTGGCGCGTCGGCTTCGCGCTGGGTAACGAGTACGCCGACCACGTGATGGAGCGGCAGAACTACCTCTACCTCGCGCACTCGAAACTGCGCCAGTGCGCGTACGGACCGGAACTGTTGCTCGGCGCGTTGCCCAAGCACGTCACCGGCAATGCGCGACTGACGCGCGGCGGCGAGGCGATCTGGAGCGAGGGCTGGCTGTCCGGCGACGACAACATGGCGCACTCGATCGCCAATCTCGAGCACCACCACTTCAAGTACGCTGACTTCCGCCGTCCGGGCGACGTGCACGTGCACTTCTTCGGCGCCGCCACCGGCAGCTTCACCAAGAACGTGAAGGCGCAGGTGGGCGACGTGTTCGAGATCGAGGCGCAGGGCTTCGGTCGGGCGCTGCGCAACCCGCTCGGCGCCGCGCGGCGGCACGACGAACTGATCACCATCAAGTCTCTATGAGACGAGCAGGCATGGAGAACCGGCTCGTCGCCATCACCCTGCTGCTCATCTGCGGACCTGTTGCAGCAGCATGGACCAGCGTCGGCGAGGACCCACGCGGCACCACCTATGCCGACCCCGCGACCATCGAGAAGGATGCTGGCACGGTGAAGATGTGGTCGATCCTTGACTACAAGACTTTCCAGCGCATGGTGGAAGTGGGCTACTTCTCGCAGAAGTCACACAACGAGTACGACTGCGCCGGCAACCGCATGCGCGGCCTGCACACCGTCCTGCATGCCGAGCCCATGGGCGCAGGCGCCGTCATCTACGAGGATGATTCCGTGCACGAGTGGGAGGCGGTATCGCCGGGGTCCGTGCAGGAGGGCCTGCTGAAGGCCGCGTGTAGGTGAGCTAGGTGGAGGGGGTCAGGTCTTGCCTTTTGCCTTCTCCATCGTTCCTAAGCGAGGGGTGGAGGGGTCAGGTCTTGCGTTTTGCCTTCTCCATCGTTCCGATTAGGCGGCTGATGCGAGAGACTGATAAGCCCGTTTCCGCCGCGATGACCGTCATGCTCAGACCGCCTTCAGTGTAGGCTTTATAGAACGCTTCTTCCCGACTCGGACAGCAAGCGAGCCACTGCGAAACACTCTTTCGATTTCGACGCTGAACTCTCGGGATCTCTTTCGCACAACGACGATCTGGGTCAGCCAGGGCTTGCATTCGCTCGACGAACTCCTCGTCGCCGAGATAGATCTGCTGCCGCAGCGCATCGCGCCACAGCGGCACATCCACTGCTGAGGCCACCCACTCCGCGTATCGCCTCACAGCCCGGCGATGATCGCCGGCAGTCACCGCCCTGCGCCCGAGCAGACACCCGTGCAACTCCTCGATGTCAAGCCAAGCTGGGGCATCCGACGCACCTACGTGCGCCCGATGGCTCGACCAGGGCCACCCTTCAGGTGCGTCCACGCTCCGAGCGCGTACCGGATTCAACTCAACGTATCGACATACTTCCAGCAAGTAGGCATCGCGATCCACAAGGATCGCGTTGTAGCGACCCTGTAACAGATGTCCCACCTTGCCGTGCCGGCGGTTGAACGCTTGTGTGTACACCCCATTGACGTGGCGCATCAAGCGGGAAAGATTAGCTTGATGGGTACGAAGCACGAAGTGGTAATGATTGCCCATCAGGCAGTAGGCAAGCATGTGCGCGTCGAACCGCGATAGCGCCTGCTCCACGACAGCGAGAAAGGAAAGCCGATCTTCATCGTCGGCGAAGATCGACTCGCGCCGGTCGCCGCGCGACGTTACGTGGTAGACGGCACCTTGAAATTCGATGCGCAGAGGGCGGGCCACAGCCAGGAGATTATGCTATTTGCATTCTCTCCGCAAGTGGACTATTCGCCGCTTCTTCTCCGAGCTTCGCTTGCATGAAGGAGGTGGCAAAAGGCAAGACCTGACCCCCCGCAACTCATCGCAGCTGAATCACGAGGCGCGTATCCCCACGCACCACCTGCAGATAGAGCGGTCGTGGCGTCCCCTTCAGCGCGGCGAGCAGTTCCTGCACGGATCGCACGCGCCGGCGATTGATGCCGGCGATGAGGTCGCCGTCGCGCAGCCCGTGCATCCACGCGGGGCTGTTGCGCTCCACTTTCACCACGACCACCGCCTGCGATCGTCCACCACGCTCGAAGTCCGCTACCGCGGCACCCGCCAGTTCGGGCACCGCCTGGCCGCGCCCGCCGGCGGCCTGCACCGGTTCGATCTTCGCCTTCACGCTGCGCGCGTCCTTGCCGCGCACGATGCGCAGGTCCACTTCCTCGCCCACGGGGGTGAGCCCGATCTGATTGCGCAGGTCGGCCGCGCTGCGCACGCGACGCCCGTTCACGTGCGTCACGACGTCGCCGCGCCTCAGGCCGGCGCGTTCGGCCGGAGAGTCCTCGGCCACCTCGACGATGACCACGCCTTCGCTCGTCGCCAGATCCATCGCCCGTGCGAGTTCCGGCGTGACGTCCTGACCGCTCGCGCCGAAGCGTCCGCGGCGCACTTCGCCGAAGCGGATGAGTTGCGCCATGACGCTGCGCGCCATGTTGCTCGGCACCGCGAAGCCAATGCCGACGT
>CAZNBS010000417.1:0-2958 GCA_964570955.1 uncultured Burkholderiales bacterium
ATTTTTTGTTTGTGCTATGAATCGCAATCAGTACGAGTGGGTTGAGCGGATGGTGGGCGGACTGGGGTACGAGTTCGTTCACTTGGAATGGGTGCCCCGGAGCGGGCTCATGCGCCTCTACATCGACAAGCACGGTGGCGTGAACGTGGACGACTGCGCACGCGTCAGTGAGCAGCTCAGTCGGTCGATGGCGGTTGAAGGCATCGACTACGACAGGCTGGAAGTATCCTCACCCGGGCTGGATCGCCCGCTGGCGCGCGAGCGGGATTTCAAGCGCTTCGCTGGGCACAGAGTGCGAGTGGTATTACGCGTCCCGGTGAATGGACGCAAGACGATTACGGGCCTGATCGGCGGCAGTAAGAACGGCACGATCACCCTGGAGACCGACGAGAATGTGGTGTTCGTGGTTGATCTTGCGAATGTCGAGAAAGCTCGGCTGGTGGCCGAACTGTAGCCTGGAGATGACAAGTGAGTCGTGAGATTCTGCTCTTGGTCGATGCGCTGGCCCGCGAGAAGAACGTCAATCGCGATATCGTTTTTGGCGCGCTCGAGCTCGCGCTCGCGTCCGCGACCAAGAAGCGGTTCAAGGACGACGTCGACGTTCGTGTGAGCGTAGATCACGACACCGGCGATTTTTCCAGCTTCCGTCGCTGGCAGGTGGTGCCCGATGACGAGCTCGAACTGCCTGCCGCGCAACTATCCCTGAGTGAGGCACAAGGTAGGCAGCCCGGGATCGATGTGCACGACTTCGTCGAAGAACCTCTCGAGAAGGTGGAGTTCGGCCGCATCGGGGCGCAGGCCGCCAAGCAGATCATTCTGCAGAAGATTCGTGACGCGGAACGCGAGCAGATCCTCAACGACTTCCTCGCTCGCAAGGAGTACCTTGTCACGGGCTCGATCAAGCGCATGGACAGAGGCAACGCCATCATCGAGTCCGGCCGGGTGGAGGCGCTCTTGCCGCGTGATCAAATGATTCCCAAGGAAAACCTGCGCGTTGGCGATCGGGCACGGGCCTACCTTTGGAAGATCGATCGCAATGCACGTGGCCCACAGCTCATCTTGTCGCGCACCGTCCCGGAGTTTCTCGTGAAGCTCTTCGAGCTCGAAGTCCCAGAGCTCGAGGATGGTCTTCTCGAGATCAAGGCGGCAGCGCGCGATCCGGGGTCGCGCGCGAAAATCGCGGTGAAATCGAATGATCCCCGTATCGATCCGATCGGAACCTGCGTCGGGATGCGCGGGTCGCGCGTGCAGGCCGTTACGGCGGAATTGGCAGGCGAGAGAATCGACATCATCAACTGGTCTGCCGATCCCGCGCAATTCGTCATCAGCGCACTTGCACCCGCTGAGGTCAACAGTATCGTCGTCGACGAAGAAAAGCACAGCATGGATATCGTTGTCGACGAGGATAATCTCGCGCAAGCCATTGGCCGCAGCGGACAGAACGTGCGCCTCGCGAGCGAATTGACCGGTTGGGAGCTGAATCTCATGACGGTTGAGGAGTCGCGCCACAAGCAGGACGAGGAGCGAACGAGGCTGCGCAGCGCTTTTATGGAAAAGCTCGACGTTGATGAGGAGGTCGCCGACATTCTGGTTCAGGAAGGCTTCTCCAGCCTCGAGGAAGTGGCTTACGTCCCGATCAACGAAATGCTCGAGATCGAAGCCTTCGACGAAGACACCGTGAACGAGCTGCGTAGCCGCGCGCGCAACGTGCTTCTCACGCAGGCAATCGTTAGTGAAGAACGCCTCGAGCACGAGCTCGAAGATCTGTTGCAGTTAGAGGGGATGGATTCGGAAACCGCACGCCAGCTCGCCAGCAAGGGGGTGGCAACGCGGGAAGAATTGGCCGACCTGGCCACCGACGACCTGGTGGAGATGACCGGCATCGATCAGGAACGAGCCAAACAACTCATCATGACCGCGCGTGCGCCGTGGTTCGCGTAAGGGGCGGGGAGATAGATCATGGCCCAGAGCAGTGTCGTGCAGTTTGCCACCGAGCTCGGATTGCCTCCGGCTCTCCTGGTGGAACAGCTTCAGGCGGCCGGTGTGAGACGCGCGCTGGGCGAAGAGACAGTGCTCACGGAGACCGACAAGGCGCAACTTCTCGAGTATCTGCGCCAAGCGCATGGGGCGACGAAGGAACCCAAGACGCGTATCACGTTGACTCGCCGTCAGACCACCGAGATCAAGAAAGCGGACAGCAGCGGAAAAGCACGCACGATCCAGGTGGAGGTGCGCAAGAAGCGCGTGTTCGTCAAGCGCGACGCGGCGGCGGGTGAGGCGGCACCCGCGGAGGCGCCAGCGCCGGTGATCGATCAGGAGCAGCAGGCGCGCCGGGAGGAAGAGGCTCGTCAGCAGGCGGCGTTGAGTGCTCGCCAAGCCGAAGACGTGCGCGTCAAGCAGGCCGCTAGGGCCGGCAAAGCGCAAGCGGAGGAAGTGAGCGCCGCACCGGCGGTGGAAGAGCAGGCCGAGCGTCCCGTCGTCGAGGTCAAGGCGGCGGAACCGGCGGTGAGCGCTGAGGCGCAGGTCCCACCTCCGGCCGCCGAAGGAACGTTGCACAAACCGGTGGCTAAAGCAGACGAACCGGTCAAGGCGAAGAAGGAACCGGCGAAGAAGCCGGTTGTCTGGCAAGACGAGGGCGCCAAGCGCCGCACGATCAAGACGCGAGGTGATGCGTCTGGCGGACTGGGTTGGCGAGAGCGACGCGACCGCTCGTCTCGGGCGCGCGAGGAAGAAGGTGCCCGACATGGTTTTTCGGCACCGACCGAGCCGATCGTGCGCGAGGTAGTCGTGCCGGAGACGATCACCGTGGCCGCACTCGCACAAAAAATGTCGGTGAAGGCCGCCGAGGTCATCAAGGTACTGATGAAAATGGGCAGTATGGTGACCATCAACCAGGTGCTCGACCAGGATGCGGCCATGATCGTGGTCGAGGAAATGGGGCACGTCGCCAAGCGCGCC
>CAZNBS010000418.1:0-2914 GCA_964570955.1 uncultured Burkholderiales bacterium
AAACGTTCGTAATAAACGAGTTAGCGACCGGGTGCTGTTCCCTTCACCCGCTCCAGCTGATGCCAATATTGGCGGAGCTTGGCGCGTAAGTGGCTGCTCTCCCAAGTCAGAAGCTTTTTTGCGGAGCACGCCGCAATTCCCATGAGGTGATCGCCGCGTTGTTCGCTCGGATTGCCGCAAACGGTCGCGAGAATTGGGTGGAGATCTACATTATTGGACTGCCGAACCCAAGGTTGAAGCTGTTGGTCAGAAGCGCTAAGCTTTGACCAACTCTGAGGTAATCCAGCCATGGCCACGCAAGTCAACATCTACGAAGCGAAAACGCAACTCTCTGCGTTGCTCGATCGTGCACTCGCAGGGGAGACCGTGGTGATTGCACGCGCCGGGAAGCCGTTGGCACGTTTGGCGCCGATCGTGCCGGCTGAACGGGGGAGCCGAAGCGGCGTTCGTTTAGGCGGGCTCTCCAAAGAGCGCCTCAAACTCGCGAAGGATTTTCACGCGCCGCTTCGTGACGAAGATCTTTTGGGTTCGTGAAACTATTGCTCGATACCCACTGCCTGCTCTGGGCGCTCACGGATGCGCCCGAGCTCGATGCCAAGTCTCGCCGGGTGATCTTGGACGCAGAGAGCGTCTGGTTCTCGGAAGCGTCGATCTGGGAGCTTGGCCTCAAGTGGCGCAAAGGCAAGATCGGCCTGCAGCCACGCCGAGTGTTGGAACGGGCGCAATGTGATGGATTTCTGCCGATGCCGATCACCATCGAAGCCATTCTGGTGTCGAGTGAACTTCGCCAGAAGCATGGAGACCCGTTCGATCGACTGCTTTACGCGCAGGCTCGGACGAGCAAGTGCGCGCTGCTGTCGATCGATCGGGAGCTTGCGACATTTGGTTCGCGGGTGCTTTCGCCGAAGTAAGCCGGCGTAGGCTCGATGACTGTATAGGACATTCGAACCACCTGTTCGCCATGAGCGGCTGTGGTGTCAGCGCAGGAAGCCGTCAACGCCACCAGACTGGTCAAGATGTCCTGTTCTTGATGACGTTTCACCCCCTTCGTCGATCTGAATTCCATTTCGATACATCTAGATTGCCCGCCAGCGCCACCAGAGAGTGCGATGAAGAGATCGGAATCCGACAGCAGTCCAGGCGGTGTCGACTTGGGAGAATTGATCGCCGAGATCACGACGGATGCCCATGGCGACGACGAACAACTCTGGGCATTGCGCCAAGCTCTGGAAGACGGTATCGAGCGTCCTTGCGACGCCTTCATCATCGGCGAGCCCGTCTCGGTGTTCGCGTTCGAGTACGACGGCAACCCGCGTCGCGGCATCGTGGTTCGATGCCGCCGAGAGGATGGCTCCGAGCATAGCGTCGCAGCGTCCGAGGTCACGCTCGCGCCGCGATCACAAGGCGGTCGTATCCTGGCCGCCTACCGCAAGTGGCTCGGCCTCGATCCTCTGCCCGCGCAAGCGCCGCCGTCCATCCGCGGCAAGCGCCAGCACAAGGTCGCAGCGACGGATCTCGACCTGCGCCAGCCCGTCGAGCTCATCGTTCTATCGATCAAGGAGCGAACCGCACGCTGCCGTCTTCCCCGAACCGATCGTGTCCTCAGCCTCCGCGCAAGCCGTCTGTGGGACATCGTGCCGGGCGAAATTGCCGTCGTGAAGCCGAGCAAACAGTGGAGCTACGCCGGCCATCCCTACCTGTCGGGCGAAATCGCGTCCACACGGATCGACGCGGCGGCCCTCGGCCTCACGCCGCTGGCGTTTAAGGGCGAGGGCGAGTGGGCACCCGAGGATGCCTACTGGGGCGAACCCGGCGAGCCCGTTGACGAGTGGGCGAAAGCGATCATCGCCGCCGGACCGAGACGGGCGTACGAGATGGAACAGATCATCCCGGGGATCGATCCCGACGACTTCGATGCCGATCCCATCTGCGAGGCGGTTGACCTCAAGGACGCGGGCGACGAACCAGCCGCTAACCAGATCTTGATGGATCTGTGCCAGGCCGACCTGCGGTGCCTGGATGCGCATGCGCACCTGGGCAACTTCGTCTTCGACCACCGACCGACAAGCGCCATCCGACACTACGAGGTTGGAGTCCGCATCGGCGAGTTGTCCTTGCCTCCGGATTTCGACGGCGTTCTGCCCTGGGGTCTCATCGACAATCGGCCCTTCATGCGATGCCTGCACGGATACGGCATGTGCCTCTGGCGACTCAAGAGGTTTGAGGAGGCAGAGGGCGTCTTCGTCCGGATGCTGTGGCTCAACCCCTCCGACAATCAGGGCGTCCGATTCCTCATCGATGCGGTGCGAACGAGGACGGCTTGGGAAGCCCATGGCCCTGCGATGGCGGCAGGGCCCACCTGACCGGATACGTCACGAGCGATAGCACACCCGCACCCGATTTTGCGCTGTCGCAACGCATGAGTTTCGACGATCTGAAGGGAATGGCCGCGGCGAGCGATGAATGGTCGCACCCCTTCAGCTGGTTCTGTTTTACGCGAGGTTTGAACCTCGATCACGCGAGCGATGGCTTCCAGTACTTGCTCCGCAATTCTGCGCGCAACCGCGCCGATATTGGCTCACAAGCCGGCAAATCAGCCATAATTGCGGAGCAGAAATCGGTAGGTCTTCATTGATCTAAAACGAAATTGCTGTTGCTTCCCAAGCTTACGACGAGGGTTCGATTCCGGAAGGCAAGTAAGCTGACTGGATGCGAAGCCGCGGCAGGGCGCGGTGTCTTCGTCTGTCATCTGGTCCTGTTTGCATCCGAACGGTTGCTGCACAGTCGATACGGGCTCCGGAAGCATCCGACTGATCTGACGTCATAGCGGCGTGGCATCATAACGCCCCGGACCGTGCGTGAGAGCCCGAGAAAAAATGCAATGACTGTGTCAACGATATTGCTTGTCAGACGT
>CAZNBS010000419.1:0-2888 GCA_964570955.1 uncultured Burkholderiales bacterium
CTTAGGGTGTACCGTGCTCCCATACGCTATCCCATCTACCTTGCCCTGATCAAAAAGAAAGTCTCGAATGAACTCCGTGACAACCTGCGACGGCAGATAGTCAACGTTAACTCGCTGGTTGCGGGCAACCGGGGCCATGATGTCGCTGGCGAAGTGATGAAGGAACTTTAGAGCCAGCCGGTAGTTTCTTTCCACGTCGGAAAAGTATCCTGGCACGGGGGGTAGTTGCCTCAGGTCAAGCACTTGTGCGCATTTCAGCGATCGTAGACGGTCGTTTCAGTCTGATCGCGGACGCGATTTCAGCGTGATCGTGGACGGTCACGGTCGCGGAAGAGCAAGGTTGCAATCCTAACTCAGTCGTCTGAGATCACGCTGAAACGCGGTTCTCGCCGTTGGTCGATGTCTCGCGAGCGCTTGTCTTCTGGGTCCTTCTGCGCATCGATTCGCCCTTGAGCGCGATTCGATGAGCCGCGTGCACCACGCGATCGAGGATGGCATCTGCCAGGGTCGGGTCGTTGAGCCACTCGTGCCAGCCGGAGATCGGAAGCTGGCTGGTGATCAGCGTGGAGCGAGTGCCGACGCGGTCATCGAGCAGTTCGAGCAGATCATTACGCTGCGACGGGGTGATTGGGGCGATGGCAAAGTCGTCCAGGGCGAGCAGGTCGATTCGCGCAAGCTGTGCCAGACGTCGACCGAAGGAGCCGTCGCCGTGGGCGATGCGCAGTTCCTCGAGCAGCCGCGGGGCACGCACGTACAACGCTGAGAAGCCACTGCGCGCGGCCTGCTGGGAGAGGGCGCAGGCGAGCCAGGTCTTGCCCACACCGGTAGCGCCGGTGATGAGGACGTTATGGCCATTGCGCAGCCACTCCCCGCCGGCCAGTGCGCTGATCAAGGTGCGGTCGAGTCCACGCGAGCTGCGCCAATCGATGTCTTCGAGACAGGCGCCGCTCACCTTGAGCTTGGCCGCTTTGAGCAGACGCGCGATGCGCTTGCCGTCGCGCCAGTCGACTTCGCGCTGCACGAGCAGGGCGAGGCGCTCCTCGAAGGGCAAGGCCGATGCCGCGGCGCTGGTCGCCGCGTCCTGCACGGCTTGCACCATGCCATCGAGGCGCAGGGCACGCAGTTGCGATACCGTGTGTTCGTTCAACAAGGTCAATCTCCATCAATGGTAGTAGGAAGGCCCGCGCACGTTGGTGTGCTCGGGCATTGGGCTCGGCGCGAGGGCCGAAGGAAGCGGGTGGCGGTCCAGGCCACTGTCGAGGATCGAGGTGATGCTGCGGTAGGTCGGGGAACCGATGGCGAGCGCCCGAGTGCAGGCGGCTTCCAAGCGCTCCTTGCCGCGTTCGCGGGCAAGGCGCTTGAGCCCCAGACAGGCGCGGTAGCCCTGCTCGGGGTGCGGGCGGTGTTCCATCTGCCAACGAACGACGGCGGCACAGGCGGGGCCGATACGTTCGCCCCAGCTGATGAGCTTCTGCGGCGTCCATTGCAGGTGCGCAAGGTGCGAAGCGGGCATGTGCGTGGGGTCGGTGGTGTGAGCGCCGCGACGGCCACTGTAGGCATGGCAGGCGACGCGTTGCTGGCCAACGAAGGCTTCGACGCTGTGCTTGGTGATGCGCAGCTCCACCTTTGTACCGACCAGCCGGTGCGGGACGCTGTAGTAGTGGGCGTCGACCTCGATGTGATAGTCGATGTTCACGCGCGCTGACTTGAAGCGGGCGATGCTCATGCGCGTGGCCGGCAATGGGCGCAGTACGCGCTGGTCGAGATCGGCGAAGGCACTCGCCCGGCAACCGGGCATCTTCTTGAACGGCCGCTGGTTGAGCGAGCCGAGCAGTTGGGCGATCGCCGCGTTGAGCTCGGTCAGGCTGAAGAAGGTACGGTTGCGCAGCCGCGCGAGAATCCAGCGCTCGACGATCTGTACGCCGACTTCGACCTTGGGCTTGTCGCGCGGATGCGCTTGGCGTGCTGGCAGCACGACCGTGCCATAGTGGCTGCACAGTTCCTGGACCAGGCGCCCGGTGGTGGGCTCGTAACGATCCGGGCGAGCGATCAAGGCGCGTGTCTGGTCGGGGACGATCAGCTGCGGCACCCCGCCGATGAACTCCAGGGCACCGATGATCGCGCTGATCCAGTCGCCGGTGCTCTGCGTCGCGGTGGCACAGGCGAAGGTGTAGTTCGAGGCGCCCATAACGGCGACGAACACCTGCGCTCGAGTGATCTCACCGCTGTTGGCGTCGACGATCGCAACCGTGTGTCCCGCGTAGTCGACGAACAGCCGCTCGCCGGCGATGTGCGTCTGGCGCATCGAGCGCTTCAGTCGCGCGGCCCACTGGCGGTACTTCACGCAGAAACTGGTGTACTGATAGGCCGGCACGCCGGCAGCGGCGAGCCCGCGCTGGTACTCCTCCCACAGCAGCACCAACGTCACACCGGGGCGCTTGAGCTCCTGATGGATCAGCGCAAAGTCTGGCTCGAGACGCGCATCGGCGCGCGGCGCCGGTGGGCGATACAAGCGCGCTTCGAGTTCGCCATCGCTCAGGGTCTGGGCCGTAGTCCAATCGAGGCCGGCAGCGCGAGCCTTCGAAACCATCTTGCCCACGGTTGCCTTGGCCATGCCAAGCGCGCGGCCGACCTCGGCGTAGCTCAGGCCGGCCTGGTAATGCAACTGAAGAGTCTGTCTTATCTGACGCATCGGGATCCTGGGAGTCGGCATGGCTGCTCAAAAACTGAGCAGCATGCCATTCCGAAAGGCAGCCCCTACGCGCCGCGATCGTCCACGATCAATTTGAAACGCCGTCTACCATCCTCTGAGACGGCGTCTTCGATCACGCTGAAATGCCGTCTACGATCGGCTGAAATCCTCGTCTACGATGGCCTGAAATACGCAC
>CAZNBS010000420.1:0-2862 GCA_964570955.1 uncultured Burkholderiales bacterium
TGGTGTGCCTGGCGCGCATGGCGCTGCGCGACCCGGCGGTGGCGCTGCTCGACGAGCCCACCAGCGGCCTGGACCCGGGCACCGAGCAGCAGATCCTGCGCGCGATCGCGCAGTGGGCGCGCAGCGGGCGCGAACGCACGCTGGTGGTGGTCACGCATCGCCCGCAGGTGCTCGAAATCGTCGACCGCGTCGTCGTCGTCGAACAGGGCCGCATCATCGTCGACGGGCCGCGCGCGCGCGTGATCGAACAGTTGCAGAAAGGCATCACGGTGCCGGCTGCGGAGGCGGTGTCGTGAGTCGATCGACGCTGCTGGGCAAGGAACGCCCGTGGCTGGTGTTCCTGTCGATCGCGTTGATGTTCGCCGTGGTCGGCAGCTTCGTCTGGTGGGCCGCAGCTTCCGAACTCGAGGAGGTCACGCGCGGCCAGGGCCGCGTGGTGCCGTCGAGCAAGGAGCAGGTGATACAGAGCCTGGACCCCGGCGTGCTCACCGAGATGCGGGTGCGCGAAGGCGACAGCGTGGAGAAAGACCAGCTTCTGTTGCGCATCGACGACACGCGCGCCACCGCGCTGTTGCGCGAACTGCAGGCCAAGACGCACGCGCTGGCCGCATCGGCCGCGCGCGCGCGCGCCGAAGCATACGGCGGCCGGCTGGAGTTTCCGGCGGAGGTGCGCAGCGCGCACGAACTGATCCGGCGTGAAACCGAAGCCTACAATGCGCGGCGCCGCGCGCTCGACGACAGCGTGGAGGCGCTGCGCAACGGCATGCGGCTGCTCGATCGCGAGATCGAGATCACCGAGCCGATGGTGGGCCGCGGCCTCGTTTCCGAGGTGGAGCTGCTGCGCCTGAAGCGCCAGCGCAACGACCTTGCGCTGCAGATGGCCGATCGGCAGAACAAGTTTCGCACCGACGCGGCCGCCGACCTGATCAGGTTCGAATCCGAGCTCGCGCAGGCGCGCGAGACGCTGGTCGCGCGCGCCGACGCCGCGCAGCGCACCGAGATCCGCTCGCCGATGAAGGGCACGGTGAAGAGCATCCGCGTGAACACGATCGGCGGCGTGGTGCAGGCCGGCCAGGAGATCATGACGATCGTGCCCACCGAAGACACGCTGGTGATCGAAGCCTACGTGCGGCCGGCCGACGTGGCGTTCATCCACCCGGGCCAGAAGGCGGTGGTGAAGATCAGCGCATACGACTACGCGATCTACGGCGGGCTCGACGGCACGGTGGAGAACATCAGCCCCGATACGCTGCGCGACGAACGGCGCGCCGGCACCCCGGTGGCCGACGTGGCCGACGAAGCCAATTCGTACTACCGCGTGCTGGTGCGCACGACCTCGAATTCGCTCACCACCCCCAACGGGCAGGTGCTGCCGATCATTCCCGGCATGACCGCAAGCGTGGAAATGCTCACCGGCCGCAAGACCGTGCTGCAGTACCTCGTCAAGCCGCTCAATCGGGCGAGCGAGGCGTTGCGGGAGCGCTGACGAGCGAGAAGCCACTGCGGCTCCGCAGAGCCGAGGGCGAAAAAATCGCCCGACGCGCCCACGGGCGATCGCCCTGGGCAGCCACCGCCGGGTTGCCCGCATCGACGCCGTGATAGCCGTGCTCCACGATGAGCTGTTTCCGCGTGCCCCGACGATCAATCCGCGCCGGTGCGTGACGGCGATGCTCGCCCTCACGCCGAACTCGTAGGGCTGGCGAGCCTTGCCCTTGCCGATGGTTGTGGATCAGCGTGGAATTCGGGGAGAACGTCGCGATCTGACCTCACTCACTTCGCCTTGCGCTGTTGACGCAGCGCAAGTTCACAAGATTCGACAAAGCGTTGAGCTACCCGGTCCGGAGTAATGGCCAGGGCCGTCTGGCGCGCTTTCTCGCCCATGCCGCGCAACTCGGCGACCGGCGTGTCGAAGAATCGTCCGATCGCCGCAGTCGTGTCGCTCGCCAAGCGAGGATCGAATAGCCAGCCGTTTTGACCATCCGTCACAAGCTCGACAGCGGCCTGACTCAAGATGCTGCCAAGCACCGGCAACCCCGCGGACATTGACTCGTTTATGACGAGCCCCCAAGTGTCGCCTAGTGTAGGCAGGACGAGAGTATCCTGCCTGGGCATAGACTTCGCCAAGGCTCTCGTAAGCCACGATCCCAAGCATCGTCAACTCCAGGTTCGCCGCGTGTGGCATCGAACGTATTGCACTCTCTCGGTCCCCGCCGCCGGCGATCACGACCTCGGCACGAAGCGCAGGGCGTTCCACCAGATACTCGCTCAGCCTTTCGATGAATTGCTCCAGACCCTTGAGTTCGATCAGGCGACCTTCATAAAGGATGCGGCGCTTGGTGTCCGTACGCCACAACGGTCGGTCGGACGAGATCTGCTCCTCGTCGGTGGCGAAAGGAAGCCTGTCGATTCGACTTCCCGGGAAACCCAGACTCTCTATATATCGTTGTCCACTCGCACCATTTACGGCGACCCGCTCCGTGCGAGAGAGGATGATCTTTCGAACACCAGTGCGAATTACGCCCCATTTGCGCTCGGTCTCCCCCGACAAGTCCGCGTGAATAACCATCGGCTTCCGGTGCACGGTTTTGTAGACCGTCGCCATCAGCGTTCGCAGCCCGATTTCGTGCGCATGGATCACATCCGGATCGATTGCCTCGAGGGCACCATAAACGCCACGAGGGATGTGCAGTTGATAGGTTTCGATATAGCCGTTCGGATGCCGGCGCCGCCGTTGAATTAGAAGGCTTGGCAGGATGCGAATATTCAATCCCGTCTCGTTGAGCTTCGGATCGGAGAGGCTGGAAGACAGCAGGAGCGTGAGATCGACCTTCCGGCCGAGGGCAACAAACGTGGAGATTCGAT
>CAZNBS010000421.1:0-2861 GCA_964570955.1 uncultured Burkholderiales bacterium
TCTTGGATTCAACCGGTCGACGCAACGGATTGATGAAATCGTTCAGCGGGCGTTTCGTAGTCCAAGGTCTTGCGCGGGCGTTGATTGAGACGCCTGGCGAGCACATTGAGTTGTGCCTGGGAGTACGCCGACAGGTCAATGCCCTTGGGTAGATATTGCCGCAGCAGCCCGTTCGTATTCTCGTTCGATCCGCGCTGCCAAGGACTGTGCGGATCGCAGAAGTAGACCTTGATGTCGGTGGCTAGCGTGAAGCGTTTATGGTCTGCCAGCTCTTTGCCTCGATCCCAAGTCAGCGACTGGTAGAGCTCGTGCGGTAGCTTGTGCGCGTGCTTGATGAGGGCGGTGACGACGCTCTGCGTATCTTTGCTGTCGATCTTCGCGAGCATGACGTAGCGGGATTGACGTTCCACGAGTGTGGCGATCTGGCTATTGCAGCTCCCAAATAGAAGGTCGCCTTCCCAGTGACCCGGTAGCGCACGGTCTTCGGCCTCAGCAGGACGCTCGCTGATGGATACCGCGTCGCTGATTCGACCGTGAATGCTGGTCTTTTGCGTGTGATGTCGCGAACGGCGCATCCCACGCGTGCGCCGCAAGTGTGCCATCAGCTCTTTCTTCAGCGCCCCGCGGGCCTGGATGAACAGGCTGCGATAGATGGTCTCGTGTGACACCTGATGGGTTTCGTCATCGGCGTAGGTGCGCTTGAGCCAGCCAGCGATCTGTTCAGGCGACCACTCCCGGCATAGCTTGCTGGCCACAAGGTGTGCCAACGCCCGGTTCCGGACCAGTTTACAGACCTTGGGCCGACACGCTCGATCCCAGGCTGCCTGCTCGGCCGCAGCGGCTCGATAGCCTACCGGGCCACCATTGCGGCGAATCTCCCGGCTAATCGAAGAGGGTGCTCGCCCGAGCGAGGCCGCGATCGAGCGGATCGAGCGTCCTGCTACTACGCCACGGGAGATCTCTTCGCGCTCGCTCACGGTCAATGCCAAACTCGAACGCCGCCGCTCGGCTGGGCGTATCCCGCCCGACTCCGACAAAATGCGTTGTATCGATGAATGGCCTCGATCAAATAACCGTGCGATCTGGTGAATCGTCTCGCCCTTGCGCCAGCGCTCCCATATAAGTGCTCTCTGGCTCGCCGAGTAGTAAATGCGGGGCCTTTGCTTCATCTGCAACACTCCTTGCGCTTCAAAAGCGTCTAGTGTGTGTTGCATCCACCAGTTGAATCTAAGGTCGAAATCGGTCGGTCACCAGAGACCTCGATTTCGCCGCGCAGTGTCTGTCAGATCGAACGCTGAACAGGACAGGTAAAGCGAAGGCATGTGACACCGTCCGGCTTCTCGAATCCCTCTCACGCTACGCAATCGCCAGTTTCCCACTTAGAAGGTTGCCGCAACTGATGTGCTTCGCCCAATCCGGACCAAAGTGAGTGCGAGTTTTTCGGCAAACTATCTCCTGAAAGGGGGTTTGCCATGCGCAGAAGTCGATTCTCGGTTGAGCAGATCGTAGCCTCGCTCAAGCAGCGCACTCTATATAGACGCCGCTGCATCACACACGTGTGCGACGAGCCGTTCGTTGCTGGGCCGTAGGCGGTTTCGAGTGGCAAGCCGTTAAGCTGCTAATTCCGTATTCCCAGACAGCGGAATGATTTTCGCTCCACGCTGTGCATTGGCAAGCTGCTCGCCCCACCAATTGAACAACTCCACCCGCTTGGTGAATCGCTCGCCCCGGTCATAGGCGCGAGCGACCTGGTTGTCGTGCGCGTGATCGAGGGCCAGTTCCACTACGTCTCGCTGAAAACCTTGATCGCGAGCCAAGGTGGAAAAGGCGCTGCGCCAGCCGTGCGGCGAGTGCTTACCGTCGAGCCCTAGCGTCACGCGGTACACTTTTTCGATGGACTCACGGCCGATATGCTTACCGCCTGCGGGCGAGGGGAATACGTAGCCCTTGCGTCCGAACACTTGTTGCCACGAGCGCAGCTCGGCTGCAATTTCCGGGCACAAGGGAACGCGGTGATCGATGTCGCGGGTGGCGACCTTCATCTTTGCGCGGGGAATGATCCAGACGGGTTGCTCGTCGTCGAGATGGAACTCGCGCCATTCGGCATTGACGACATTACCGATGCGCGCGGCCGAAAAGGCACACAGGCGATGCGCCATGCGCACGGAAGGCGAGAGCCGAGCCATTTCCGCCCGCCGCAATAAGTCACCGAGCGCCGCCCAATCCAGCAGCGCCGGCATGCGTCCGTTGGCCTTCTTACGCGGCAGGATTTCCCGCGCCGGGCCTGCCGGATTGTCGCGACAGAGACCCTTGGCCTGGGCGTAGCGAAAGACGCCGTTCAGATGCTGAAGGATGCGCGTAGCCGTCTCCAGCACGTCGCGCTTGTGGATGTCCTCGATAGCCTTGGCAACGATGGCCGGCGTAATGCTGGAAACAGGAAGGTTCCCGAGCGCGGGGAAGATGTCGCGCTCCAACGCTCGTTGCGATTTTGAGTAGTGCACGGCGCTCCATTCCTTCTGCTTCATTGCCAGCCATTCCTGGGTGACCGCCTTGAAGGTGTTGTCCGATCCGACTGCCGTGGCCGCGCGACTTACCCGCCGCTCTGTCACCGGGTCTTTGTTCTCCAGCAGGAGGGCCTTGACCTCCCCCAGTTCAACCCGCGCTGTCGCCAAGCTGACGAGAGGGTAGGGGCCGACCGAGTAGATTTTCTCCTTTCCCTCGATGCGGTATTTAATGCGCCAGGTGGCGCCGCCGGCCGGGGTGATGAACAGGTGTAGCCCGCCGCCGTCGGCGAGCTTCTTCCCGCGCGTCGCTTTGGCGACGAAAGATTTGACGGCCTTGTCGGTGAGTTTGCCTCTGAT
>CAZNBS010000422.1:0-2856 GCA_964570955.1 uncultured Burkholderiales bacterium
GCCCTCGCCGCTCAGGTCACGTGACCTTGGAAACGGAATTTGCAGGGCCGACTACATCTCTGCCTCGTCTGAGACGATCGGCCCATTGCTCACAAGCCGCAAGATTACCGCCGTGATCAAAGTAAGACGGAGGGTCCAACTGACAGTTTGAGCGAATGCCTCGAAAACCGGCATACTTCCAGTCCCAACCCCCGAACGCAAGCACGCCAATTACATAGGGATTGGTTCTGGCGGCATCCATATACTCCTGAATAATGTCAGCCAGCATTTCTGGACTAAGCGTGATGCCGTCAATCTTGTCTGCCGCCTGGGAAATCAGAACAATCGACAACGGCTTCTGAGAGGGCCGGTCACTCGCGATTTGCGATAGCACTGTCAAAGCTTGCCTCGGTGATATGCTCGCCTTGGCAGCATCTAGACTCGCCCTATGATTGTAGATGTTGACCCCAACCAGATCATAAAAGTCCGGAACGCCAGTCCCTGGCGCTACTACGGTGTAGTCCGTTACAAGCATTCTTGGCGTCTGACTTAAACTTGGCACGTGAAGTGTCACCTTCTGGGAGATGTCGCCTAGCATTGCAGATATTGCTGCGACCGAAGGTGTTGAGCCACACGACGTCCATGATGCCGCCGGATGATATGGCTCATCAAGAATGTCTAGCGCGACAACGCTAACGCCAGCTACTGTCGGGCTCTGCAAAATAGTCTGAAGCGCGGACAGTCGAGTCAAATAGTCCCCTCTCAATACGCAACTCCTCGAACTTGTGTATACAAGTTCCCAGAGATTCGAAAATACCACGCTCTGGTTTTTCCATTTAATCGAAGCCAGAATTTGTGGCAGGCTGTTCTGGTATGGCGATCCCGGCAACAGATAGTCGTTTACAAGGCCTGCGTTAACCTGAACGACATTCGCCTCAGCCGCCTGGAGGGTAGGAACAGTATGAGAACCATAGTAGTACCCAACGTATCCAACGTTATCCGCTGATTGCGTTCCTCCCGACATCAGAAAAGCCACAAAGAAGAATAGCTTCCTCATCTGAGGCCAAGCACTCATCATCCTACCCTCCGCCATTAAACTAGGTCAAGACCTGTGGGAATGAGACTTACTACGTTGCCTCTGCGAGCTACCGAAACATGACCAGATGAGTCATCGCGATTCGCGGCACTCCGGATGGCCTTCGCGCGCTAGGGTCGACTCCGCGAGGCTGGTGCTGCCCGCTCGGAGCCTCATGACGTGGCGCTCAGACGTCGCCTGGCCGCGATCGAAACGTTGGGGCCGTGAGGCGTCGACGCCGGGTTCAGTTCGACGCCCACAATGTCGAAGCCGAACTGTCGCAAGGCATTCTGGATCGCCTCCAGTTCTATCCAGTACGTGTATCGCTTCATGCCGCCGCAGAAACCCGGCATGAAGTAGGTCAGCAAGCCGGTCGTGTACCGATGCTCATGCCCTGTGGCCTGGGCCCCATCGAGTTCGAAATTCTTGACCGAACCCGACTTGAACGCCCGACGGACCTGGGGGTCGGCCTGAATGGCGGCGTGATCGTAGTGATGGGTCCAGAGATAGAGATGATCCGTCACCCGGCACATGCTGCGCAGAACCTTCAGCGGTTCCTGCATATGGTAGAGCACGCCGGAAGCGAACACCGCATCGAATCGGTCGTTCGTCGTGTCGAGATATTGAATGAAGTCGCCGAAGTAGAATTTGGTCTTCATGCCCAACGTGTTCTTAGCGATCAGGCAGCGAAGAAAGGCCAGTTGGTTGCCTTCGATGGCCGTGACCTGCGCGCCATGTGACTCCAGCTGGAACGAGTGACCGCCCTCGAGCGGCCCCAGATCCAGGACCGACTTGCCCTGCACGCCGCCGATCTGGTTGATGAACCATCGAGGACGGGCATCTTCGTCGAACATCGGGCCAGCACCTGCCTTCAAGTCACCTGGCAGTCGGCTCGCCCATTCGCCACGGAAGAGGTCCACCGCGGCTTGGTCGGTCGGCAACGCGCGGCTGTAAATGGAGTTGGGCAGAAACGCCGGTTTGGCACGGCGAGCCAAGACGGTAATGAGTGCCCAGAGCTGTCGAGCCTTCTGTTGGATCCTCTTCATTGGCAAGTCCACATCTCATTGTTAGGAGAGAGCCTTAGGCGAGACTTTATCTGCATGATCAATCCCTGCACGGCGATATCGATTGGCTCGGAGGTCGGTCACAGACTGATCGACCTGCTTGTCATGCGCCAGTGTGGCGCTTCTGATGAAGTCCCATTTCGATGTCCTGTCGTCCGAGTTCCTGCAGGAGTGTAAGCGTCATAGGATGACAACCTTGAAACTGGCAGGTGGTCGAAGCGGCGGACCGTGGCGAACTCACTGATCGACGACAGCGCGGCCAGGTGGCGCAGGTCGCGCGCCAAGGTGGCCATCTTGGCGGTGGATTGCGCGAGTGCAGGCCAGACGGTGCGGGTAGGGAGCGAGGGTGCGCCGGCAGCAAGGCTGGACAGGTACGCGCCCATGGGCAGACCGGCCTGCTGCGCGCCGGCGCCGATCTGGGCCACCATGGCGCTAGGCGCGTCAGGACTTCTGTGTGTGAGGCTCTCGGATGACTTGGCGATAGGAAATTTGACCGCCCTCCAGTCGGCTCAAGACGGGCGCCGGGACCAGACCGGCACCTGGCACCCCACCTGGCACCTCCCGACTGTGCCAGGACACAGGGTCTTAAATCTGAGGTGCTCCAGATCCGCGCGAGTGCGTCACAGGTCACAGTCCAATGGCAGGCCTTCCACTGTCGATTTGAGACCTGACCCTCAAGCCCTTGAGCACGCTGCTGTCGATCCGGGACCTGAAGGTCCGCTTCCGCATGGGCAAGCT
>CAZNBS010000423.1:0-2822 GCA_964570955.1 uncultured Burkholderiales bacterium
GGGAAGACAAGCACCCTTCTCACTCCAGGAGAAGGGCTGGGGAGCGAGAGCGGGAACTCGTGGGCCACGGCCCGCGCCGGTCTCGCGGCGGCTGAGCATCGTCACTCATCAGCAGCGGTTTGTGGTTTCGATCCCGATGCGACAGACGTTACTCGCGCTTTCGCGGCTTGTGACGCCAGCTGTGACGTTTCTGTGACGCTGGCATGGCAACGTTGCGGCGAACGCGCGTTGTCCGGAGCTTTGCGCACCGGCTGCGCGGCGCGCAGCCCGGATGGCACGGGCGAGAACGATATCGGCGAAGGAAGCGGCAATGATCAAAGTGAGCGTGTTCTACCCAAGCGTCGAAGGCAAGCGCTTCGACCTCGAATACTACTGCAACCGGCATATTCCCATGGTGCGGGAAAGACTCGGCGCGGCCTGCAAGGCGGTCAACGTGGAATCCGGGTTGAGCGGAGCCGAGCCCGGCTCGCCCCCGCTGTACGTTGCCATCGGCCATCTGTGCTTCGAGTCCGTTGCCGCGTTCCGGGCGGCCTTCGGCCCGCATGCCGATGACATCATGGGCGATATCCCGAACTATACCGAGCTCAGGCCCACGATCCAGATCAGCGCGGTGCGGATTTGAAGCCTTTCCCGGGATCCCGTATCCGGGGAAGCGACCCGATCAAGGGTCGCTGCGGCGGAGCAGGCGATCGACAGCTCGGGGCGAGACTCGGAGGCACCGCGCGGGCGCGCATCGATACCGCTCGCTATGCCGTTCGGCATAGTCGAATTCGATGCCAGTCCAAGGCGGGGCGCGCACAAGCGCTCGCTATAGCGAGCGGCACAGCGCCGGCGCTCGATTCCACCGATCGTGCCGGTGCACGCCGTCGATCGGGCGCAATCTGCGGCTGGCATAAGGCGATCAGGGCTGAATCGGCCCGTTCGTCGCTGAGAACTATACCGGACGCCATAGTCGCCCGGACCGACATCGGTCGCACGGGGATGCGAGCTATCTCGATGTCATTGAAGCACTTAGCGCGACGGCACGCACCTGGAACGTATCCTGCAGTAAACGCGGCATCCCAATTAAGGGGGCACTACATGCACTACGAGCAGAAGGCCGCCTCCGGTGTGATCACTGTTGCAAGGGTAGTACGCAATGTCGCGTCGGCGACCTCGTTATTGTTGCTGGTGGCGTGTTCCACGCTGGATGTTGCGAAGTACCGATCATTCGTCGACGAGTACATGGCCAAGCCGGACCACAAGGCAATGGTGGGCAATCTGGTCCTCTATAGCTTCAATTGGGCATGGAGCTATCCATCGGAGGAAGCCGCCGCGGAAGCGGCGCTCAAGCGATGCCGCGAACGCGATCAAAGCAGCCCGGGAGATTGCATGGTGATCCGCCGCGGTGCCGTCCAGCTCGTAGACGTTGAAGCACATTACGGGGTCGGTTCGTATGCCAGCAATGACAGTGGCGGGGCCGAGGTGTTCTGGACTGTGATGGGGGCGCTTGCGGGGGCGGGGGCGAGCGCGATGGCCTCGAGCAGGCCGACGACGACGCTTGCACAGACGAGAACGACCAGCTCTTCGGCCAGATGCCCTGACCCCGGTCGCTCCGGCCAGGCCTGGAGTGCCGCATCGTCCGCGACCGCGGCTAGCTGCCAGTGCAGGGGAGGAAACTTGACGCAAACCGCTTCCACCGTGAGCTGCCGAGTCGGAGGTGCTCAGTTCGGGTGCAGTCTGACCAAGGACGGTTATGTCAGTTGCGGACAGCGCTAGGAGCGCCTGCAAAATGCACACGCTCTCGACAAGAAGGTCGCGCGGGGCAGCTGCTGGCATCCGCAGCTTCTTTGCGTGCTGCATGGCCGCCTTGGCGTTTGCGAGTCCCGTGCATTCTGCCGAGCGAGTCGCGCAGTGCCGACCGCTCGCTTGCTTCAACAAGGACACAGATACCCTCAATTACCACAACCGGTGCGAAAAGGAACGACCCGAGGCGATCAAGTATTGTCGAAGCTTTCCGGGAAAGGCTTGCGATGGCCTTCGTGAGTCGGTCGCAAAATCATGTGGGTGTTCTGCAATATGCGGACGCGCAGTATGCACGAAGTTCAGAGTGGGAGGGCATTCCGACAACTGCCAGTCGGCTCGCTGGAGAGAATAGCAGGACCACTGGAACGCAAAGCGCTTCGGCCTCGCTGAATTAGTAACGCGGCGAGGTCACGACTTTTTCACGAGGAGCGGCAGGGATGATGCGCAGTACGCAAACACTACGCCGGCTGTTGGCAGTAACCGTTTTGGTGCTCGCCGGCTGGCATGTCGACTCGTTCGCCAACGATTTCATGGGGCTCAGTTTCGGCATGAGCCGAGAGGCGGTGGAACAGGTGGCCGGTCGCATGAAGGCTTTGGAAGGCTCCTCGTACCACAACGCCTTTTCTGCACAACGCTTTCCCAATGAGGACTCCGGCGATCCATATCTGGATGGGAATGCTCGCGAGAGGCTCGTGTATTTCGATTCGACAAATCGCCTTTGGCGCGGCGGCATGGCCTACGCGGCGCTGAACGACGATGCGACCGGAGCAATGAGCATCTACCGGGGCCTGCGTAAGATTCTCGATGCGCGAGGCTTCCAATTGTTGGAGGTCAACGAACAACCGCTTCGGGCCAGCTTCAATCGCAACGATTGCGCTCCCGAAGTTGTCGCTGGCATCCGGACCTACCCCATTCCTTTGGCGAACGTCATCCTGCAGCGCTACTTGTCCGGACCGACCGATATTCCCCACGCAGGTCAGCTATCGATCCAGATGCTTTGCGGCATGGTGAAGCCCTGGTGTGCAATCTACAGGGCG
>CAZNBS010000424.1:0-2820 GCA_964570955.1 uncultured Burkholderiales bacterium
TCCTGGCCCTCGCCGTCGATCACGCGCACGCCCACCGGGATGCCGTGGCGCACGCCTTCGGTGACTACGCAGAAGTCCTCGAAAAATGCACGCGGGGCGTCATCTGCGGCTTTCCTCGCTTGGCGGCGCACATGCCGGGTCAATCTCGGATATGCCCAAATCGTGATAGATGTCGTTGCCAGCCAGCATTATCAGCTGACGCAGCCACGAATCAGCCGGGTCTGCTGCCGTGCAATTGTGCCAGACAAGATCAACCCTAAAGGGCTCGATGCTAAAGGGCAACTCCAGGACACTGAGTGAACACAATTGACTGAAGACGGCCGCAATTCTCTTGGGAATCGTGGCTAGAGAGCTGGACTTTGAGACGAGGAATGGTACGGACCACGGTTCGCAAACATCAACGCAGTACTTACGCTTTATGCCTTGGCGTCTTAGAGTGCTCTCAATCAGGTTCTCATAGAAGGAAAAACAAATGTGCTTGGAATCTACATACTCGTCGAGTGTAAGCTTCGCGTTCTTGTCTCTATTCCCCGACTTTGCGATGCAGACAAACTCGTCAGCAGCTATTGTGTCTTGCAAGCACTCATTAGTAGTCGGGTGGGAGAATATGCCGATAGCCAATTCGAGATCACGATTGATCAGCATCTTCTTGGCATTTCGCTCATCCATGCGAATGAAAGAGAGTTTGACTCCCGGTGCTTGGGCACAAAGTTTCGCCATCAAGGCCGGCACCAGCAAGAATGGTTCATAGTCAACCAACGCTATACGAAACTCTTTGCGCAGCGAAGTCGGATCAAATTCTTGGTTGAACGTCTTATCGATAATTCCAAGCGCCTCCGAGATCGATCTGAATATAGCTTCGGCACGGGAGCTTGGAACCATGGTGCCCTTGACATAATAAAAAAGCGGATCGCTATAGTATTCGCGCAGACGCGTTAATGCGTGACTCACCGCTGGTTGAGTGACGCAAAGATCTTCGGCTGCGCGCGTCACACTGCGGTGGGTCATCAGTGCGGAAAACACAACTAGAAGATTCAGATCAAGCTTCTTGAAATGCATGGACGACGACCTAGAGTGCTTAGACTCATTCAGCTAGGTGCGGGCAAGCAGCTTGTTCCACGGAAGCTTGCTCTAGCAGGTTTGGTCCTTCTCTTGCATCACTGACCCGGCGCCCACCGCGCGTTCTCCAGTACGTCTTCAGCCTGTAGGAACCGGCCGCGTCGTCGCCAACGCGCGGATACCGGTCTGCGTACCGTTCATCGCGGCGGTTGCGGTAGACGATTACCGCAGCCAAGCGCGTGCGGCCTTCACCTGGGAGCAGAATGCTATCGGGGCTGGGCCGTGCCCGTAGAATCGCACAGCCCGATCGCCTTGTGAATACCCCGGACAATGTGCTCGCCGGACGTGCCTCGCAGCCCTCGTAGGAGAGGCCTCGGCGCCGAAGCCTGCGCCTGCCGGACTCCCTAATTCACGTTCTGGGGGTCGCGCTTGCCCGTCAGTGGCGCGCTGAGTTCGGCGACGTATTGACGACGCAACTCGATCTGCTCTCGAACGCTCCGGACCCCGCGGTGCCGGAATGGTCGTTCGACCGGCGCCGACGCGAAGGCCAACCACTCCAGCGCGACGATCGGCGCCGCGACGGCGAGCGCGTCCGGTACCGAGCCGAAGGCCTGCAGGCGCGTCGAGAACCCCAGCGAGGGATCGGTCCGCAACCAGGGCCGCCGGATCGGCGCGTCGTAGGTTCGGTCGGGCACCGGACACTTGGGACTACAATCCGGGACTGAGAATTATAAGTATTTGCAATGTCCCCGAGCCCGTTCCGAAGCACCCAGGCGGCCGCGCTGCGGGTCGAGGACCTCCACATCGCCTTCCGCAGGCCTCCGACAGCACGCGCGTACTCGACGGCCTGACTTTCCAGCTCCGGCCCGGCGAGATCGGCTGCCTGCTCGATGCCTCGGGTTGCGGCAAGGCCACCGCGCTGTTCACGATCGCCGGTTTCATCCGGCCCGATCACGGGAGCGTGCTGATCGGCGAACGATGCGTCGCATCGCCTAGACAAAATGGCTTCGTGTTGAGGGGCGGCCTGCCTCCTCGGTATCGTGGATTGCGTGGTGAGCCACGCAGAGCCACACGTTGAGCCCGAAGGTATCAACCGAAAAAAGGAGGCAGGCCATGGGTCGCAAGTCTAGCAAGCTGTTCGTCGGGATGGACGTCCACAAGGACTCGATCGACATCGCGCTCGCCGAGGAAGGCGGGGAGCTGCGCCATTACGGGCGCATCGGCGGGGATCTGGAGGCGCTGGACCGAGCGGTGCGCAAGCTCGAGTCGCTGGGGCACGCTCTGGTGTTCGTGTACGAGGCGGGTCCGTGCGGCTACGGAATCTATCGGATGCTGATCGGTCGTGGCCACCGATGCTGGGTAGTGTCGCCCTCGAACACCCCGCGGCGGGTGCGCGATCGGATTAAGACCGACTGGCGCGATAGCCTGAAGCTTGCCGGCTTGGCGCGCGCCGGCGAGCTCGATCCGATCTATGTGCCCGACCCGGCCGACGAGGCGATGCGCGATCTGGTGCGTGCTCGCGAAGACGCGGTGGCCATGCAGCGCCAGGCGCGCCATCGGCTCTCGGCATTGCTGCTGCGCAACGATCTGCGCTATGCCGGCGGGTCACGCGCAGCTCGACCTCCTGGCCGACGAGCGCGTGCGGGACCGAGTAGTAGTGGCGTTCGAACTCGACGTGGTAGTCGATGCGCGAGACGCGCGCGCGTTTGAACTCGGCGTACTCGAAGGGTGCGCTCGGCAGCGGCCGCAGCACCGGGCGCT
>CAZNBS010000425.1:0-2811 GCA_964570955.1 uncultured Burkholderiales bacterium
TTTCGTGACAAGTATCATTACCTTCCGGGCGATTTTCCGCGGGCGGAGGAGTTCTGGGGCGCGCTGGCGGGGTGCCCCGAGACCGCCGCGAGCTCGGAACGGACAAAAAGCACATGTAACGGCACGGGCAATGGCTATCTGGGAAGCACGGCCTCGTCACCGAGTTCCATCATCGGCACGGCGCAGGAAGTCAGGGAGCCGGTGCGCGCCTGGCAGCACTTGGCGAATGGAGGGTTCATCGAGGGGGCATACAGCGGCACGGCGGCGCCGGGCACCACCGGGGAGCTCGTTCCTGGGCTGAACATTCCCGGCGGGGCGATTGCTGGAAGTGGCTATACGCTGCATTACGCTTCGCCGTACGAGGAACCGTTCGGTGCATACCCAGCGAACTACAAACACATTATCGTGATCGGGTGTGTGCAATGCCGGATAACGATAGGCGGCTACCTGACAGTCGGAAGCCCCGCAGTGAGGGCGATTCTCACTCCGGAAGAAGCGCTGTGGATCGATCAGAAAGCGGACGACGGCAAACCAGGAGCCGGCAAGGTGCTTTCATACACACCGGCTTACATAAATGTTGCCAGATACTGCGCGACAACGGATGACGCCGCGTCAGCGCAATACAACACGGGCTACAAGCAGAAAGCCTGCCCGCTAATCTTCATAACGGGCCTGTAGAACCAGGATTGAGCGGGTACTCAACAGCCTTCGGCGATGCCCGTGTCACCTTCTCCGGTGTCTAGAGATATCGCAATAAGAAGATTGCCTCGCTTAAGAACAGGGGGGGTGCAACCCGCGTATGAGGTGGTCACGATCAGCGTGGCGCTGATGACTGAAAGAAAGGCAATGGCAAAGAATGTACGCATAAGAGCCTCCGGCCAGAGTGAAAACAATTGGTGGCCTCACGTATGATGGGACAGAAGTGCAATGTCAACCCTTTATTGATGGGCAGGGGCTAACGCCTGCCAACATGTTGCCGAAAGGACTCGTGCAAGAAAGTCATGGCGGGAAGCGACGATGCGTGATAAGCCGATGATATTGGTCAAACTCGTACGTCGTCCAGCCGATGGCCAAACAAGTAGCAGAGATTCCCACCGGGTTCACGATGCCCAAAAAGTGCAACGGGTTCGCAAACCCCTCCAGGAGCGATGATGGGACGGTAGTGACGCAATTCATTGGCGATGACGAGGTCGCGATATATGGAGTAAATGGCGCGATTACCGCTACGCATCGAAGCGGTCCGCGTGGGATATTGAAGCTATCCCCCGCCGTCCAACAGGCAAAGCTGCTTCTGATCTTTGATACCACCCCCGAGGGCTACGAGAGAAAGCCAATTGACCAGAACAACCCGCCGGCTACGATTGGCAGTTCGCAAGACCCGGACAAGATTCGCGCGAGCGGAGAAATCGTACAGGCGCTGGCCGAGCGCTTGAGGCGGCAAGGCTATAGCTGCGAGGAGGGAGCTACGTTTCTGTGCGTGAGCATTCCCGACCCCCGCATTCACGCAAGCCAGCTGGCCTGGCTGTACCGGTGGCTGCATGAAATAGGCGAAGCGTATCAGAGGGGAGAAAAACCGCTAGGCGATATCGTGCCGGCGAAGGGAGAAGTGCGTTACAACATCGAAAAACTCCGTTCGCCGAGATTTCCAAGGTCGCCGGCGAAATACGTTCGAGCTGGCGAAGATACAGCGGCCCTCGTTGCATCCCTCGCTAAGGGTGTGTTCCCGGTGGGACGCCGCATAATAGAGGAAGACCATAGAGAATTCGAAACTGCCTTGCGCCGATTACTTGACCGCGGGCGCGATAAGAGCTAACGGCGAGGCGCATCCACTACTTGAATGCGCCTCAGCTTTGACGGTTGATCGTCTAACCTGCAATTGCAATTAGTGACCATTCTGTGCATCAAACTCGGCGATCATCTTCTTCAGCTTTTTCGTTGCCGCAGCACAGTTCTTTCCGGTAGGATTCTTGGTACAATAAAAATCTGTCCATTTTTTTTGTCTCCAGATATCATCGATGCCAATTTCAGCCAGTGCCGGAAAAGCGAACACCGCTACCAGTGCCGTGATGGTAAGCGTATTCCCTCTAATAAATCCGTGGTTCATATAGTGCCCCCCTTTGATCTGCGTATGATTTGAATGATGGAAGCCCATCACTCTCTGAACGTACCACGAGCGTGTGACATTTATGTGACAGGTTGCGGCGTGGCTAACTAAGACCGTGAAGTTAAATCGAAATCCGCTCCACTACATTTCTCGTAACCGTTCGGTCTCTGCGGTCGTAAAGCCGCGTCGTGCGCGGGTCGGCGTGGCCTAGCAATGCTTGAACATCCTCAAGCGGCACGCCCTGTTCCAGCAGGTCGGTCGCCGTCGTCGCACGGAATGAATGGCAGGTGAGGATTGATGGCAAGCCCGTGACTGCCAGTCGGCGCTTGACCATGCGGTGGATGTCCTTGGCCTGAAGCGGACGCTCCGATAGCTGGTTCGTCCGGCCGAGCGCGGCGCGAAAGAGGGGGCCGTCAACAATGCCTGCGGCCGCGATGTATTCCTCGATGTAGCCTTGCAGGTCATGGCGGCACGGGATCTGTCGGTCCACGCCGCCTTTCTCGTCGAATCGCAGATAATATTGACGGCCATCGGTGTAAAAGTCGCGAAGCCTGAGCTTCGAGACCGCGCCGGCTCGGCAGGCCGTGTACATCAAGGTGGCGAGAATCGCGCGATCGCGCAAACCGATCACATCGGACGTGTCAATCGAATGAAGCAAGGCGCGGGCCTGGGCGGGGTCGGTCGCCGGCGTCTTGCCGGTGACGTTG
>CAZNBS010000426.1:0-2787 GCA_964570955.1 uncultured Burkholderiales bacterium
GGCAGGTTGCCGAGATCCTTGGCGAGCGCCACGCCTTCGCCCAGCGCCGCGCCGCGCGCAACGGCCGCCGCGCCGCCGGGGCCGTCGTCGGCGTGCAGCGCGAAGCGCTTCGGTCCCTTGCGTTCGTTCTTGTGGCTCTTGAGCCGGTCGAAGCGGTAGCCGGCGTCGCGTGCCACTGCGGCGGCGTGCATCAGCGCCCAGTCGCCGTCCCGGTCCTGCAGGGGGATCTGGGACAGATACAATGCAGCGCTGGCCGATCCTCCCTCGGACAGCGTGCGCACCGCTGCACGCATCGCGTCGCGGTAAGCGCGCGCGCCGAACTCCGTGCGCTTGCCGAGTCCAACGAGAAGCAAGCGGTCGGCGGCGATGCCCGGCACGTTGTGCATGAGAAACGTGTTGCCGACGCGGCCTTCCAGGTCGCCGTGCTCGAGGATGCCGGAGACGAAGCCCTTCGACGCCTTGTCCACCTGGCGCGCAGGCTCCGACAACTCGTTGCCTTCGAAGATGCCGATCACGAGACAATCGCTGCGGCTTTTCTCCGGTGCTACGGCTACTGTGCTAAATTCCACGCGCTCTCCTGTTTTCGCTTTGATTTTGAATCGGTTAGGAACTGACTGCATTATTGCTCCCGGGCTGCGACAAGTCAAAGCGCGACGCCGTCCGGCAGGGGCGCGCGCGCGCATCGTGCGAGGAGCACGGCACTCATGATCTTCATGCGTTCGACGCTGCGCGAGTTCGCCGCCGCGGGCGTGGGCGTGTTCACCGTCCTGCTGGTCATCACCTTCACGTCCCAGCTCATCCGCCTGCTCGGGTCCGCGGCGCGCGGCCGCATTCCGGCCGACGCGGTGGTGACGCTGATGGGGTTCAGCGCGCTCGGCTACCTGTCGGTGCTGCTGTCGGCGACCCTTTACCTCGCAGTCCTGCTCACCATGACCCGGGCCTATCGCGACTCGGAGATGGTGGTGTGGCAGAGCTCCGGGCTGGGCCTGCTGTCCTGGCTCAAGCCGGTGGTGTTGTTCGCACTGCCGATCGTGATCTCCGTGGGCGTGCTGAGCCTGTACCTCACGCCGTGGGCGGTCACCAAGGCCGAGCAGTATCGCCATCAGCTCGAGAGCCGTGACGACGTCTCGGCCATCGCCCCGGGAGTATTCAAGGAGACCAAGCGCGGCGACCGGGTGTTTTTCGTGGAGAAGCTCTCGCCCGACCTCACCCAGATCGCCAACGTGTTCGTGCACACCACCCAGAACGGCAAGCAGGGGGTGATGGTCGCGAGCCGGGGCTACGTGCAGACCACGCCCGAGGGCGACCGCTATCTGGTGATGCTCGACGGCCGGCGCTACGAGGGCACACCCGGACAGGCCGACTACCGCGTGGTGTCTTTCTCCCGCTACGCGGTTCTCGTCGAGCGTGAGGAGGGCAAGCGCTTCATGCCCTCGCAGAAGTCCCAGACCACCGAGGCGCTCCTGGAGAAGCCGTCCCCAGCGCATCTGGCGGAGTTCGCTTTCCGCATCGGTCTGCCCATCTCCAGCATCGTGCTCGCGTTCATCGCCATTCCCATGAGCGCCGTTAACCCGCGCACCGGACGCTTCGCCAACATCATCATGGCGGTGCCGGTGTTCATGATCTACAGCAACCTGGTGAGCATGTCCCAGGCTTGGATCGCGCAGGAGAAGGTGCCGGTGGGGATCGGCATGTGGGGCGTGCACGTCCTCATGGTCGGCGTGCTGGTGGTGCTGTTCCTGTGGCGCATGGGCAAGCTCCGGGCGTGGTTCGGAAAATGAGGATCCTGCGCGGCTATCTCACCCGCCAGATCGTCACGAGCGTCGCTCTCGTGCTGATCGGGCTGCTGATGCTGTTCAGCTTCTTCGACCTGATCCAGCAGCTCGAGGACGTGGCCAAGGGCCGCTATCCGCTGATGCCGGCGCTCCTGCTGGTGGGCCTCGAACTGCCTGGCCGCCTGTACGAACTGTTCCCGGTCGCGGTCCTGATCGGCACCATGTTCGCGCTCGCACAACTGGTGCTGCACTCCGAGTACGCGGTGATGCGTACCGCCGGTGTCTCGATCCTCGCGCTGGGGCGCACCCTGGCGATCATCGGCCTGGGATTCGCCGCGGTCGCCTTCGCGGTCGGGGAGTTCGTCGCCCCGTGGTCGGACGAGGCGGGGCAGCGCATGAAGCTGCGCCAGACCAATGCCGAGGTGAAGGTCTCGGCGTTCCGCTCGGGCATCTGGGTCAAGGACGCGGGCAGCTTCGTCAACGTCGGCCGCATCCTGCACGACACGACACTGGAGCAGATCAAAGTCTACGAGTTCGACGAGTCGTATCGGCTGCGCACCATCAGCCTGGCGCGCAGCGCGCGCTATCTGCGCGAGAACGAGTGGCAGCTGGAGGATGTCGTGCGCACGCGCTTCGCCGGTCAGGCTACGTCGGTGGAGCGGATGCCCGAATCGACGTGGCACTCCGTGCTCACCCCGCGCATCCTGAACGTTCTGCTCCTGCCTCCGGACAAGATGTCGGTGGGCACGTTGTTCTCGTACGTGCAGCACCTGCGCGACAACCGCCAGGACTCGGCGCGCTACGAAATCGCGCTGTGGAACAAGATCGTCTATCCGCTGGCGGTGGTGGTGATGATGTTCCTGGCGCTGCCGTTCGCCTACATGAACGTGCGCGAGGGCGGGGTGAGCACGCGCATCTTCGCCGGCATCATGCTCGGACTGGGCTTCCACCTGCTCAGCCGGCTGTTTGGCCACGCCGGCATGCTGGCGGGCTGGCCGCCGCTGATCGCCGC
>CAZNBS010000427.1:0-2779 GCA_964570955.1 uncultured Burkholderiales bacterium
CCGACTGCAAAACCCGAGTAGTAGTTCAATACATTGACCAGATGCTGATTGAGGCTAATCCCTTCATCATCGGCGGATTCCGCCAACGTCCGATGCAGGCTACGCGGCAACCGCAGGGTGACCCGACCACTGTAGTCGTCCACGGGCACGGTGGCCGGCGGAAATGCCCGTCCCTTCTCGGCAAAGGCAGCGGCAGCCGTATCAATCGCATCGAAATTCTCGCCATACTCGATAAGATCCGGCAGCTCCTTTACGCGCGCTTCGAACAAAACCTCGCCCTCGAAAGTCGCGCGGCGAATCGTGATGTTATAGGCGTGTGGATCGATGTTCATGTGTGCTCTCCTAAATACTGAATCAGGTCAGCCTCGTACTGTTTCAGCAGCCTGGCGACATTCTTGATGTAGACCGGTTTGATCTCGGGGTTGCGGCCATGGCCGCAGGTGTAGCCACCCGAAGTGAAAGCCGCGACACCATGGTGTACGAAAACCTTGTGACCAACCTTCTTGCCATCGCGGACCTCGAAACCCAGGGATGCCAACAGCTCCGCCAATTCCTGGCAGCGTATGGTTGCCCCGCCTGAGCGCAGCCGGTCCAGTACCTGATCAAGCTGCTCCCGCTCAGCCATGTGACACCATATATAGTGTCATATCGCGAATTATCAAGAAAACTTTACTCCCTGTCACGTCTTTTTTCTCCCTGGCCTGAATCGGAATAGCCACATTTGCGCCAGCTAATACTTACTCATCTTATTGTTTATTCTTACTATTTTATGTCTCTCTGCCCACCAATACCTCCCCCTCCTTTCTATCAGCTGCGCATCAGCAGGCTGGAATCGGCTTTTTTATGATCACCCGCATGTCAGTCAGCATTCATCCTCAAAAAAGGGGGCTTCTACCGTAAGCGGTCCACAAACCGCGTACTTGACGGTCAGGGGCGGCAGGTGCGGATGAGTTCGGGATCGAGGTTCCAGGCGAGCAATCGCTCGATGTCCTCGACGGTCGCCGCTTTGGGCAACTCGGTGAACACGTGGCGCAGGTAGGCGTAGGGATCGAGGCCGTTCGCCTTGGCGGTCTCGACGAGGGAGTACAAATTGGCGCTCGCGTGCGCGCCGCCCGGGGTGTCGGAAAACAGCCAGTTGCGCCGTCCGACGACGAAGGGGCGGATCGCGTTCTCGGCGCGGTTGTTGTCGATCTCCAAGCGTCCGTCGTCGAGGAAGCGGGTGAGCCCGTCCCAATGCCGCTCGAGATAGCCGAGCGCCTGGCCGAGCGCGCTGGCGGGCAACACGCGCGGTTGCAGATCGCTCGACCATTGGCGCAGCGCCTCGAGCACCGGGCGCGAGCGCTGCTGGCGCGCGGCGTGGCGTTCGTCGGGCGGGCGCTCGCGGATCTCGCGCTCGATGGCGTACAGCGCCCGGATGTGCTCCAGGCCCGCGAGCAGGTGGCGGGCCTTGTCCGGGGGTTCGGCGGGCAGCTTGTTGGGATTGAGCCCGAGGGCTTTGAGCCCATCGACGAAGTAGCGCCGGGCATGGGCGAAGCAGTACAGCTGCTTGATGCCGTTGGCCTTGACGACGGCGCCGTAGCCCTCGTAGCCGTCGGTGTGCAGGTAGCCGGCGAAGTCCCCGAGCAGGCGCATCGGCACCTCGCCGGCGCGCGTGGGCGCATAGTCGAACAGCACCACCGGGCGCTCGGGCAGCCCGGACGCCTGGCACCACAGGTACGAGCGGCTCTGTGCGGCCTTGCCCGGCTCTTTGAGCACCTGCACCGTGGTCTCGTCCATGTGCAGGTACGCCAGGGCCAGCAGCTCGTCGCGGTACAGATTCACCAGCGGCTGTACCAGCCGGCCGCACTCGACCATCCAGCGCGCGAGCGTCTGGCGCGGCAGCGCCAGCTCGATGCGCTCGAAGGCGCGCGCCTGGCGGTACAGCGGCAGGGCATCGACGTACTTGGCGCTGGCGACGTAGGCGAGCAGCCCCGGGGCGGCCTGGCTCTTGGGCAGCGGCTGCGCGGGCAGCGGGGCGGTGACCACGTGCTCGGCGCAGCACGGGCAGCGGTATTTCTGCCGGCGGTGGCGCAGCACCTGCACCGTGGCCGGGATGATGTCGAGCTGCTCGGACACCTCCTCGGCGAAGGCCTCGAGCACCGTGCCGTCGTGCGGGCAGCGCCGCTCGGCCTCGGGCAGCGTGTGGACGATGTCCACGCGCGGCAGGTGCTCGGGCAGCGGCGCACGCTTGCCGCGCCGGCGCCGGTGCGCCGGCACCTCGATGATCTCGGCCAGGGTGGGCTCTTGCGCCGCTGGCGCACCGTCGGCCAGCGCCTCGGCCTCGTTGAACAGCCCCAGCTGCGCCGAGGCGAGGCGCTCGCTCTTGGCGCCAAAGCGCTGCGCGAGCATCAGACGGATGCGCTCGTTGAGCTGCGAGATCAGGGTGTCGCGCGCGGCGAGCGTGCGGCGCATCTGCGCGATGAGCGCTTTGAGCGCCTCGGGATCCTCGGGCAGTTCCAGCGGCTCGGTGGCGGACATCACGGCGAGCATAGCCCAGCGCCCGAGGCGGATGCGAGCGGTGTCCGATCAACGGTAGCACGGGCCCGATCAACGGTCGTCTCAGGCGAGGAACTCGTAGTGCAGGGGCTGGTGACCGCGCCAGTGGGCGAGGTTGAAGCCGTCGAGCAGCCAGTTGAGCTCGCGGCCGCTGAGCTGCACCGTCGGCCCCGCCCCGCGCGGCCAGTGGAAGCGCTCGCGCTCCAGGCGCTTCATCCACAGCACGAACCCGCTCGCCTCCCAG
>CAZNBS010000428.1:0-2748 GCA_964570955.1 uncultured Burkholderiales bacterium
CGTGGCAATTTATTCAGGTCTTCTGCGCGACGATACTGAACTCCCTCGCGAGCACCAGCACGCCCGCGCCGGATGCACCGTAGCTCACGATTCCAACGATCGGCATCAGGGGCGCGCAACAGCAAGCGCAGCGCCGCTGTTGTGCGTCCCCTGCATGCCGTTGTTGGGCGGCCTTCGTGCGAACGTGGCGCACACTACGGCAGCTTACTCGCTGCCTTTCCCTTCAAGAACCTTGACTTCGTTGCTCATCTTCGCGAACGCAGCAGCCCTTGCATGCAGGGAGATCGCGAAGTTCTTGATGCTCAGTTCCTCGTTTGGTTCGGTGAACTTGCCGTTCTTGCCCGTCGCCGCGCTTGAGGTGAAGAAGCACGCTGCGTCATAGAGCCTGTCGCGAACAAGGCGTTGACACACCAGTTCAACCTAAAAACCGCAATTGGCTCTATGTGCAATGCGTCAACCGCGGTGCTGTCCGCGCCGCGAGCCAGTTGAATCCGGTCACCTGAGTTGCGATGAACTCGCACACGCGCTGCCACACCGAAGCGAAGGGCAACTGCTCCGCAGATTTCTTCCAGGACTTCAGCCGCTGGCTCACCGCGGTGAGATTGGATCGGGTTTCGGTTGCTCTGGCATGCATCGGGGTGATCGAGCGCTGAGTCTTGCCCGCATGCGTGGTCAATCGCCCAATCCCCGAGGGAAGGAAGGGCCGGCTGGTGATCGCCTCCAGGCGCGCCTTCGGGTGAGCGAGCCGCACGAACAGACTCCACCAGTTGTAGGCGAGCGCCACGGTCATGGCGCTGAAGCGGCAACGCTTCAGGTCGTGGGTGGTGAACCCGCCCCAGCCCCATTGGTTCTTCAACTCATCGAAGGTGTTCTCCGCATCACCCCGGTCCCGGTACAGTTGCGCGATGGCGCGCGTGTCGTAGGCAAGATCGGTGACCAGGACGGCGTACTCGTAGCCCTTGGCCGGGACGTCCTTCTCCACGAAGGCGAGGCTGAGTTGGTTCTCATCGGTGAGCAGCACTTCGCCTTGCAACGCGCGGCGCAGAATCACGATGCGCCGTGCTCGGCTCCAGCCCGTGAGCTGAATCGTGCCCTCCTGGCCTTGCCAGCCTTGCCCCGCATCGACCCACGGCCCGGTGGCGAAGCCACGCTCGATGTAGCGCCTGACGTTCTTCGTCAGGCGCAGCTTGAAGAGGTAACGCACCGCGCGCGCTTCCAGTGCGGTCATGGTCGGCTCGCCACCCTCCCCACAGTCGCCTCGCACCAGCGGCGGACGCTTCTCAAGGGGCATGCGCTCGATCAATTCGATCAGCCCGGGAAGCGTCGTGTTCGCGTGGCTTTGATTACCCGCAGCCACTGTTACGCCCAGCATCAGGCGCAGCCCCGCCATCCGATAGGTGTGGTACGCGTGCGAGGGGCGTCCGGGCTTGTGTGGGTTGTAGCCCACGAGCGCGCCTTCTTGCTTGCCGTACAGCGGCTTGACCGTCACGTCGGTGTCCAGGATCCACGGCGCCGAAAGCAGCGGCATCACACTCGCATCGAGATGCTCCTGCAGCCAGCTCACCCCCGCCGCCTCATCCATCGCCATCAGCGCACGGCGCACCGTGTCCTCCGAGACGATGGCGTTCATCCCCAGCAACCCCGCACTGACCCCGTCGGCGCGCAATGCCGCGATATGCGCATAGCGCCAATGTCCCGAGAGTACCGACAAGAACAGCGTCCCCAGCACGTCGGCAACCTTCGAGCCATTCGGGCTCGTGTAGCACAGCGGACAACTCTCGACCCAGCCCCGATACAGTCCCGTGAGATTCAGAAACTCCGCGAAGTACGCCATCTGACCGAACGGCGTGGCCGCCTCGCCCTGGTTCCAGCGTACCCGTATCTGACCACCGAGTGCTTCGACTCCCAGCTCTGTCAGCGCCTCGTGCACCGCAGCCGCCGCGCGCTTTCTTGCCTCACCCAATGGGTATCTCCCCAAACACGCATTCAGCCTGCATACTCACGAGCTTACACGATGACCCAAGCGCCAATTGCGTTTTCTAGGTTCATAGCGCTTGGCGTAGCTGAGGCGTTGAAATGCCTCGTCGACCTTGTATGGTGTCAAGGCAATCGGTTTCGTCGGACGAAGGGAGGCGTCCTTCTCCTCCGGCATGAAGAGATAGCCAAGCCACGGCTTTTGAGATGGTTTGAAGATTCCCTCGCGGTATGCTGCCCAGAAATCAGTCGCGTTTCCGAGCGCTTCTTCAACGCGATTATTGAAGTTGTTCCCGAAGCTGCCTACCTGGGACTTGACTTCGATGACTGCGACTAACGAGCCGCCCGATAAGACAACAAGGTCCCACTCCTTGCAGGGGCGGTAAAACCCAGGCAGTGTCCTGGGTCGCTTCTCGGCTACGTGGATATCGACGTTGGGAAGGGCCGCATCTTTGACGATCGCCGCGATTACTCGGATAAATCCGTCAGCGTGCTTTCCACCAGTTACGGACCCTCGCTCGCCAGCATCTTTCCTGCCGGATTTCCCACCTTGGCGGTTCTTCTGTCGCCCGCGCACTCGCCAGAAGTGCTGAACAGCCTTTCCGAGTTCCTTTTCGAAGTCGAGCATCCTGGTCTAGGGATGGAGGCGAACGTATCTGTCAGCCAGCAACTTGGGTGTCTCGTTGTCCAAGCGGGTAGCGGCCATCTCGAAATACTTGGGATCGACCTCCACTCCGACGCTGTTTCGACCCCACTTCGCGGCCGCAACATTAG
>CAZNBS010000429.1:0-2743 GCA_964570955.1 uncultured Burkholderiales bacterium
GTGCTTGGCAAACTACCCGAGCCTAAACTCGCCCACAGGTTTTACTGACGAACCATTTTCGTCAACCCTGAAAGTGTCAGCGATGCCCCATGTCGACGCCGGCGTGCCAGCAAGCACGATGACGGTGCCGCGCTTCTGGAGGACCTGCGCAGTTGCGGCTGCGATCTTCCCCGGTGACCTGGCCACTTTGGACCAGGTCAAGCCCAGAGGACGGTTTTCCCGAAGACCGATCTGCTCGGGAATATCGAGGGTGTTGCGAGACGTGTGCCGAGAGAGGAGCGATACGCTGAACTCACCTTTGCTGTCGCCACGTTCGACACGCGCGATTGCCACAACGCGATCGTTCGGCGTCCAATCGACGCCGAGGTCGATGCTCTTGTTGCTGTCGGGCGCCAGCCAACGGGCAATTTCCGCTCCGTTGCGGATGAAGGGTGTAAGCAAGAGGAACTGAGCGTAGCGGCACTCGCGGTTTATGGTCGCAAGAAGGAGTTCGAGCTTGATCCCCCGATCCGCGGAAGCCAAGCCATGCGCCTCGTCCACGACGACGAGCGTGAGGGGGCGGCCAATCTTCCCTTCCCACCCACCACGCAGCATGAGGTCGAGCTTCTCTGGGGTAGTTACCAGGATCCGGAACTGCTGAGCTCTTTCTGCCTCGGTCAGCATTCCGGCTTCGAGGCCATCCACTTCGAGCGCTGGGCTTACCTTCTCCACAACCGTGCCAAGGCTGTAGAAATCCCGGCGCAGTCGCGTCGCTAGCTGGTTCACCAGCGCGCGAGTGGGCGCCAAGTAGGCGACCCAGCCGTTCTCCTGGTCGAACTGGTTCAGCGCTTGAAGAATGCGAAACTCCGCGATGAACGTCTTACCGCTCGACGTCGGCAAGCTCACAACCACAGAGCGATGACCGGAGCCCAGAAGGCCCTCTTCGCGTAAGGTCCGCCTCTGCGGCGGCAGCATTTCGAAGATTGGGCGGGCTCGCTCGCGAGTCGTCAGCGACTCGACGAATCGAGTCACCCTGCTGTTCACTGCGCGGGTAACCGTCCAGATACTATTGTCGACCATCGCGCGGGAGGCTCGAGCGAGCAGACGAGACATCGTCTCTAGCTCGATGAGCTGGCCGCGAGCCGAGGCGCCAATCGCCCGGTCGAACTGAGCTTCGAGCTGCTCGCGGATGTCATAGTGCCCATCGACAGAGCCCTGTCCAAGGTAGACGCCCAAGACCTCTGCGGCTTTCGCCAGATGGTATTGGGCCATGAGTTCCCAAGCTGGTCGAATGTCCTGGCGATCCTCGGCTGCTCGCAGGAAGGCCGGTTCGACGGACCGCTGAGCTTGGCGGAGGGCGACGACCCGCTCTTGGACGGCGTCGAGATCGTCCCATCCCTGTTTCCGCAGAAGGCGCAACCAGATGTCCAAGACCGACGACCAGACCCGAACGCCCCAGTCCGGTGAGTCGAGAGGTAGTGCCGGAAGCTGCAGCTCCGTAATGATGCGACGGAAGTCCGCAGAGCGATCTCCGATGACCGCAAGACAACCCAAACGCAGGAGCCACTGGGCAGCTGCTACAGGTTGCTCTGGCCATGCTAGCGTTCTAGCGATCTGGAACGTCTCCGCGGCGATGGCTCGAAGCTCCAACGCCCGCTGCTCGTCATCGAGGGCATCGAAAAGCTCCAGTTCGAGTGCGTTCGTGACGAACTGAAGCTCCCGATCATCCGGCTCTTGAGATGCGGGGTTCAGCGCGGCTGAAAGCCGGCGCCGACTCGCCTCGGTCGAGGTTTCGCGGAGGCGATCCTCGCCGATCGCAGTTCGAAGCCAGCTGCCTGCCGTCATGGTGTCCCCCCATGAAGCAGAGCTGGCCAGTACTTGATCGGAACAGGCAAGTACCAGGCCGTAATCTCAATGCGTGTAGGGGTGCTGAGCTTCGCCGCCAGTGCCTTCGCGCGGGCCGTGAGGTCCAGCTCATTGGGTTTGGTGTCGCGAAGCAGAATCCCGACCAGAAGGATCTCTTTACCGACAGACTGAACATATCTCCGGACGGCAGCTCGGTAGAGTTCCCGATGCTCCGGTGCATCACACCTTGATCGCAGCCACTTGAGGAGCGCGTGCTGTATGTCCAGTCGCGTCGCTTCCTCTTCAAGCTGCCAGACCATCCCACCGCTGCCGTCCATCACGTTCGGCGGCGTACCGGCATCCGAGGATGTCTTCACCTCGCCGAAGAGCAGCAGCACTGACTCGCCTTCCTTGCAGAAGCCGACCAGATCGGCGCCTGGCAAGCTGGCTCTAGGCGTGCGTCGGTCGCGAACGAGATTCCACGGCCAGCAAATCTCACGGGTGTCGTCATCGGCGAGAACACATTCGGCGAGGGCTTCTCCGACCGCCCATGACTTCTCATCGGGAACCGCTCTAAGGAGACGTTCGACAAAACTGGTCTGCATGCCCGTCGTAGCCATACCCCTCAGCTCTGCCTCAAACGGTTCGTGCGTGTCGTCGTCCTCTACCCGTGCCCTCACTCGACTGGCCACGTAAGACTTGAAGCGATCCTCGTCCACGACAACGCGGCCGCACCACAACGCGTTCCGGTGTGCGCCGGAATAGTGAACGTTTGAGACGAGCGTAGCGGCTGTCACGCGCGCCCCCCTCCGATGATCTCGCCGAGCAACCCTTCGGTCTCCTTCTCCAGCGCCAGGATGTCCGCGCGGATCTCTTCCAGGGTGCGCAGCGGCTGCGGCTTGTAGAAGTAGCGGGTGAA
>CAZNBS010000430.1:0-2736 GCA_964570955.1 uncultured Burkholderiales bacterium
CTGAGATCGCGCCCTGGCCACAGTTGCAAGCCGCGACAGGGTATCCCGCGACTCGCCATGAACGCGTTACCTTACTTCACTCGCTCGGCAAGTCGCGGAAAGCGTCCAGTGGGCCATACCCGCGAGAAATCAGACTTTGCAACGGCGCGAACAAGGGTTGGGGCATTGCACTCCAGTCAAACCAATGCCAGCCCAAGCACTTTTCGGGCTCGACACGCTTCGGGTAACCGGCGTCCGCCCAACCAATCACGAAGACGGTAACGTAGTGCTTGCCTTCAGGTTCCAGCACGTTGCTCACGTACGAACCGTATGAGGTGGCCCGAAGCGTAAGACCGGTCTCCTCTAGCACCTCACGCCGTGCACAAGCTTCGACCTCCTCGCCATACTCCAAATGGCCGCCCGGGGGAGCCCATGTTCCGGCCCCGTGGCTCCCCGCCCGAAGCCCGAGGAGGACCTTGCTGCCCCTAAGCACGATGACTCCGACGCCCACCAGGGGTCTCTTATCTGCGGCATCCTCTTTCATTCGGGAGGGCCTTCAACAAGTGCGGGGCACGCAAGTGATTTCGAGTTCACTCGACCGGCTCGTGTCGCAGACTCTCGAGCAGTTCGACGCAGTACCGCGCTAGCTGCCGACGGTCCAGCGCCGACGTCATGACTGTCGAAGTAACGCGTAACCGGCTGTCGGCTTTGGCGAGCTCGGCATCGCGACCGTCGATGATGACGGCATCGACGAAGTCCGCGTAGTCCTCAACGATTGCAGCGGCGCTCGGGATGCGCCCCAATTCAACCATCATCTTCGCGACGGGGCCTTTGAGGGCTTCGCCGCCGACGATCGGCGACACTGCAATCACCGGCACAAGTGTGTCGCGCAGCCGCTCGCGAAACCCCGGAACGGCGAGCATCGGCGCGATGCTCAGATACGGGTTGCTCGGACACAAGATGACTCCGGCCAACCTTGGACTCTCGAGAATAGCCTCGACTCGTGGATTGAGCCGGGCGGACGCAGCCCCGACGAAGTGCACACTACGAACCGTGGGTTCGCAGCGCCTTCTGACGAAGTAGTCCTGGAATGCCAAGTAGCCGGTGTCGGTCTCGACGTGCGTGCGAACGGGATCATCAGTGACGGGGAGGATGGACGCTGAAATGCTGAGGCGGCGCGCCAAGTCTGCGACCACATCGGTCAGTGCCCAACCCGCATCCAGCCGCATCTTGCGCAACAGGTGCAGGGCGAGGTCCTTGTCGCCCAGTCGGAACCAACTGTCGCCGCCCAACTGCTCGACTTCTTCCAACACTTTCCAACTCTCGTCCGCGCGTCCCCAGCCCTGCGAAGGGTTAGCCACGTCGGCCAGTGTGTAGAGAACGGTATCCAGATCCGGACAGATGGTCAGCGAGAGGTGTTGGAAGTCGTCACCCACGTTGACGACCACGTGAAGTTGCTCCGGCCCCAGTTCACGAGCCAGTCCGTGCGCCAGCTTTGCGCCGCCGACACCGCCGCACAGCGCCAGATACAGCGGCGGCGCTGGCGGGGAAGCGTCTGAGGTCTTGGCCACCGATTGCATGAGTTGCGATGGTTCAGCTGAAGAGGTTCTCCGCTTCGGCGCGAATCAGCGCTGCAGCCGGGCTCGATGTCGCAAATGCGGGGAGTCCGCGCACCAACACCACGGGCAGGCCTTCGGCGGCCTGGCCCATGACCAACGATGCAGCCGCGGCGATCTCGTCGGCGGTGGCGACTGTTGTCGACTGCAATACGCGTCCATGGCGATCGATCTGTCCGCGCATGTCTGTAAGCGACGTCACACCCCCGCAACCAATGGCGACGCCGCAAGTTCCCAGCCGCCACGGCCGGCCGAAGCTGTCGTTGATGATCACGCCAACCCCGCCGTGGCTGCGCGCCGAAAAGCGGTCGCACAGCTGCGTGGCCGAGCGATCCGGGTCGACGGGCAACAGCAGAGCATGCTCGTCGTCGCCGGCCACGTTCGACTGGTCGATGCCGGCGTTGGCGACGGTGAACCCAAGGCGATGCCTCACGATGAGGACCTCGGGACTGCAGCGGACCACCTGTGTCGATTCCTGCAGCACCAACTCGACGATGCGCGGATCCTTCAGACAGACCGCGGCCAACTCCCTTGCTCGCGAAGACGGAGTGACGTCCGCGAGATTGATCACCCGGCCCTCAGCCTTGGACACGACCTTCTGCGCAATGACAACGACGTCGCCCGCGCGCAGGCCTGCGCCACATCGCACTGCCGCACCTTCGATGAGCGCAGCTAAGTCATCGCCGGCTTTGACTTCCGGAATGCCCGCAATAGGGAGTAGCTCAACCGTTCGCACCAATGCCGGCTCCATCTCACAGTGCTCCGAGTCTTGCTCGCTGGTCACTCATGCCCGGGCTTGGGGCTGAGCAGTGCCGCTTTGTTCGGCTTGCCCTTCCACTCATCGGCATCTGGGGCCGGCGCCCGCTTCTTGGTGATCCGTGGCCACAGCGGCGCATACTGCTCTGCAACCTTCTGCCACGACGCGGCCCGCGGATCAGTGTCGGGCACGATCGCGTTCGCGGGGCACTCCGGCTCGCAGACGCCGCAGTCGATGCACTCGTCCGGATTAATGATCAGGAAGTTCTCTCCCTCGTAGAAGCAGTCGACGGGGCATACCTCCACGCAGTCCGTGTACTTGCACTTGATGCAGTCCTCGAGAACGACGTAGGTCATGGTGCCTCTCTCCTTTGAGCAGATTAAG
>CAZNBS010000431.1:0-2707 GCA_964570955.1 uncultured Burkholderiales bacterium
CGCCCGCGGCCACCAGCTGGTTTTGGCGATGTCGAGGCGTTTTTGGGCGAATGACGATGGTGGGTCGAGTACGACCCACCCTACGGAACTGGGATAAGCGCCCGCGGCTTCTCGCCCGGAGGGCGGATGAAGCTCACCGATTGAACAAGCCCCCGTGCGCCTTTCGGGCGGAAAAGAAGGGGTGGCCAACCTGTACCAGTGCCTGAAGTCACTGGCAATGATCGAGCGCCCTCCGGGCGAAGGCCGCGCTGCTCGCGCTGCGGCAGGCTCGGTAGACCCGGCCGGGGGCCTGTCCAACCCGGCCGGGGATCGGCCCGGCTGAGCCGGGGACCGGCACAGCCCGACCGGGGGCGTCTACGGCCCGCTCGGTAGCTTCCCCGGACGAGCCGGGGGCTTCGCCGAACGCTTCGCGGAGGTCAACGAAATGCGCTGGTAAACCTATCGCCAAGCCTCGAAATTGATACAATCCGTCTAGGATGAAGCGCATGAGCCGTAAGTCAGGGCACGGGCAACTCGAGTTCTTCGCTCCGGCCAAGGAGGTCCCGGGCAAGCAGTTCGAGTACGAGCCGCTCCCATCCGTGTGGGAGGGGACCGATGCCGCGCTCTTGGAGCGAATGCTTGACTTCTATCCGCACCGGACGCCCAAGAAGATCTTGGACGCCACGGTCAACAAGGGTCGGTTCTGGGTGGGCAGCACGCGACCCGTGACCGGGTTGGACATTGATCCGGCACACGAGCCCGATTTCGTCGGCGACAACCGCGACATGCCCTTTAAGGATGCGAGCTTCGACGTAGTGGTGTACGACCCGCCGCACATCCCGAATCAAGGAAAAGATAACCTGAAGGATTTCAACACGCGGTTTGGGCTCGTCCTCAAATCTTCCCTGGAAACGGGGTACAACTTCAGCCACCTCTACCCGCCGTTCGTCAAGGAGGCCTATCGCGTGCTCAGGCCGCAGGGAGTGATGTTCTGCAAGATCGCCGACTACGTCCACGGGCATCGCTTCCAGTGGGCTCACATCGCGCTGATCGAGGCTGCGGTTGCCGTCGGGTTCACCGCCTGCGACTGCATCGTCAAGTTGCGAAAAGGGCCGATCATTGACCCGAAGTGGAAGAAAGCGCACCACGCCCGCCGCCAGCACTGCTACTGGATCGTCTTCCGAAAATCTAAGAAGTGCGAGTAGGAGACGCGAAGGGTTGCTTCCATTCGAGCAGGAGCTTGCACCGACCGATGGTCAGCCCGCGAATCTGACACTTACCGTCGGCCCCGTCGAAGTGGATGTGGAAGACCCGCTTCCCATCCTCCAAAACATCCACGCCGAGGCTTTGCCGTCCCTTTCGCTTGCCAACAGGAACGACGGTGAAGCCGGAGATCAGACGCAGAATGGCCAACGGTATGTCGACAAGTTGATAGTGGATGGCGCTTTGCCCCCAGACCGCGCGGAGCATCAGGATGTGATCGTATCGGTCCAAGTGCTTGAGGGCGTGCGCGATCAGGGACGGTGAGTCCCAAGCGCCGGTCTCCGTTGTGCAAAGCTTGGTGATCGAGATCGAGTCTTCCCGCGTGATCTTCCCAGTTTCTGTCTTCAGTGACAGCCGAAGTGCCCCAACTTTCAGATCGTGCATCGGACTGTTCGGCGTGGTCAGAATCACCTGGTCTGCAGGCCAGCCGGCTTGCTTAAACGCCTGCTCGGCCAGGTACTCGAAGAAGATGCCCTGGGGTGGGACGACCGGATAAAGCGAGTGGTGCCGGTCAATGAGCTTCCTGAGCTCCCACAGGAAACGTTCAGTGAAAAGCTCTGTCTCGTTCGAAAGGGGAGATTTCCGCGCAGTCACTTCGCGCTCCTTCCGAACTCGAAGAGCTGCTTGATGTCGACTTTCAGGGCTTTGGCAATCCGGGCAAGTCCCGCGACGGATGGCGCGTTCAAACCGCGTTCGACGAGGCTGATGAACTCCGTCGAATAGCGCGCCTTTGCCGCAAGCTGTTCCTGCGACAGCCCCCTTGCGCGGCGCAGCTCGGCAATCCGTTTCCCAAGCTGTTTTTCCACCACGTAGTCAGGCTACTGGTGGGCGGGCGGCGATACCACGAAGTTAAACTACGGGCGTTATGATGCAGGCCGAACCCAAAGAGCGGGCCGAAGGAATCGCACGTGCGGTACCCGGCGAGGGCGCCGCCGACCCGTCAGGCTTTCATCCATGCCATGTCGATGCAGAACCGGCATTTCACGTCGGACCGCACCAGCCGCTCGTACGCCTCGTTGACCTTCTGAATCGGGATCACCTCGACGTCCGCCGTGATGCTGTGCCAGCCGCTGAAGTCGAGCATCTCCTGCGTCTCGGCGTTGTCGCGGCCCGGATCGCCGGTCGGCTACAGTCGACTCCCGGCGCGCCGGGAGCCGGCCGAAGGCCGGCCACGGGGCAAGCGGCCACGTGCCCGCCTGCCCGATAACCCTTTTCCGTCATGGACACGTGGGCGTGGTTGCCTGTATACTTCGGTGGAATCTGGCCGGACCAGATTGGGGGGCGACGAGTTTCTCGGGGGCACACCGACTTTCCGCACTCCAAACCACTCGTACCAACGCGCCGACACTGAAGCAGAAGCGGGCCGGACCGCTGACCAGCAGAAAGGGGAATCCAACGATGCATCAGAACGTAGCGGCTTGCGCTGTTTCCACGCGTCCTTCGCGACTGTTGTCGATGTTCTCGG
>CAZNBS010000432.1:0-2696 GCA_964570955.1 uncultured Burkholderiales bacterium
ACACCCTTTGCGCGGGGGACAGGGACCGGTCCCGGTGCGCGGGCAAATGCGCACCACTAACTAGCCAAGGGCGTTCGCCCTTGATATCCCTGCGGGATATAGAAGCCAGAAGTCAGGAGCCCGAAGCCAGGATGGCCCGGGCGTAGGAGTTCAGCAAACGACTGGCTTCTTCGAGCATGACCGTCATCGATTCGGTCTGGCCGTAGCCCAAGTCCTGGGCGAGGATGAGGTAATAGCGGCACTCTTCGAGTGAGCCTTCCGCGATGTTCAAGAACCGAGCTTTCTCGGCTTGGCTGCGTTTTCCGAAACCCTCGGCGATGTTGGCTGGAATGGAAACGGCGGCGCGACGCATCTGGTGGGCCAATCCGTACTTCTCCCGTTCGGGAAACGATTCGGTGAACCGATAAACGGCCAGGACGAACTGGTGCGCCTTTTGCCAGCCCATCAGATCGCGAAAGCTTCGGGCTGCAGGTCGTTCGGGCATAGCGAACAAAGGCGTCCATAGAGTAACCTTCCAGGTATCTCACCACTCTGGAGGTTCCCATGAACGCCTTTTACGAGCATCACAATGATAGCATCGAATTCGGGTATCGGTGTTTCGACCGGCTGCTACTGAACGGGCTCATTCAACCATTTCAGCAACCGGAACGAGTGCTGGGCTTCTTCAACACCTACCGCAACGGCCGACGGGTGACGCACCGTGCGCTGACACAAATCGCCGACCAGTTTGTGTATTGGGTCCGGAATCGATCGGAGAAATGGGGCGCCCCCATCGTCGAAGCGCCGGAAGAGCAACGCCGGGACGATTTCGTGTTGCCGTACCTGAAGAACGCCGAACCCGACCAGGTTGCAGTCATTTTGAAAGGACGGGAGCCGGCCCGCATACTGGTGGCAATCGGAGGCAAGGACAACGACAGTCCTCATCTGGAATACAAGCAGCGCTGGGTCAACCAATACAACTTCTATCTCAACGACAAGCACTGGGGTCCCATGTTCGTGCGCATGTGCCCATACTTCCCCTTCTCCGCGCGCGTCTGCCTCAACCAACACTACTGGCTGGCGATTCGCATGCGCCAGGAGAACATTGACTTCCAGCAGTGCAAGAACGCCTTCTTGCGGTGCTCCAACCCGAAACGATTGCAAGAGTTGGCCGATTCGCTGACCTCCAAGGATCTACTGCAGTGTGGGCGTAAGTGGCTGGCCACGTTCACCCCCTTCTTCACCGCTCGCGAACGACGTGAAGCCTATTGTCAACACCGGTTGTTCTTCGCCCAGGCTGAGTACTGTGACAACTTGGTCTTTTTCCGGCGGGCCGCTCTGGACGAACTCGGTCAGCGTTTACTGGACATGAATCGGACCATAGGTCAACCCAAGAAGATCACCATGATCTTCGGGCGGAAAGTCACCAGGGAATACAAGGGCAGACTGCAAACTGTCATCGAAGATCTCGATCTCCCAAATCCGGTGATTCGCAGCCATTACGGACATGGCTTCGCCAAGCAATACGTTCGAGATAACCGACTACTGAGGACCGAACCCGCCACCAATGACGTCCGAGACTACGGCGTGAATAAGGATGTGGAGAACCTGCCTCAACTCCGCCAGCGTATGTCGGCGATCATCGACAACTACCACGATGCCCAGCAGGACATTTTGGAGACCTTCGTAGACCGCGGTCAACTCCGGAAACTGACCGAACCTACAATGCTCCCCAACGGTAAGCGCATCCCCGGTCTCAAGCTCGATCATCCACGTCAACTGGCAGTCATGCATGCCTTGGTGCGGTTCGCCAACATCGCCGCCGGAGTTGGCTTTCGGTCGACTGATATCTACACTCCGGTATTGGAGGTCCTTGGCGTCAACCCATCCCGGTACACGCTGGCTTCCCTTCGTTATGATCTTTCCAAACTACGCGCCAAGGGTCTGGTGGAGAAGATTCCCCATTCCCGCCGCTACCGCCTCGTTGGGAAGGGCTATTCTGTGTGCCTTATCTTTCTCAAGCTGTTTGAGCGCATCTACGGCCCACTGACTGCCGGGATCCTCAAACCATTTCCCGGCGATCGCAAACTTGCTGAAGAGAAGCGATGCACCCTCGACCGCCTATACCAGCGAATTGTTGACGACCTGGACGAGTTGCTGCGCGCCGTCGGGCTGAAGGCTGCCGCCTAACGAGTACGAAATTCTCACTTGGGGCCCCATAATGGGCCTAACGCGCACGGCTCCATTCCTCGCAGTCGTGGCTCGGTAACGGATGCGGAGCCGCGGCCGCGAGGAAGCGGTATTTCGTTGCCCTGGTCGCGACGCCCGGAGTTGCATCCCGAACTCGCCGGCTCGGGATGGGGACATGACGAGATCGGGACCCGTGGCCGCCCGGTTGATTGCTGGTGCCGGTTACCTGGAAGGCGGCTGAAACCAGCTCCGGCGGCGCGTTGTAAGTGTCACCGTGCCCACAGCGACGAGCTGGAGATGGGGAAGCCATCGCGAGCAGTCCGGCGCCGCCAGACCCGCGACGGCTGGTGGGTCTTGTCGATTTTGACCGTTACCGATGCCGAACTCGACAGACCCACGCGGTTTACCGCCGAGCAGGTAAGGGTGACGCCGGCCGTGTCCTCGGTGAGAACCGTGCTCTCGCAGCCGGTAGACGAAGCGATCCCCGTCTCGGGGTCCGATAACGACCAGCTAATCGTGACCCTGCC
>CAZNBS010000433.1:0-2640 GCA_964570955.1 uncultured Burkholderiales bacterium
ACCCCGGTTACCGCCGTGAAAGGGCGATGTCCTAGGCCTCTAGACGATGGGGACTGCGGAAAGCTTGTCTTGCGAGGTAAGCCTGGTTGTTCGCGTGGTGGAGGTAAGCGGGATCGAACCGCTGACCTTCGCAATGCCATTGCGACGCTCTCCCAGCTGAGCTATACCCCCACGAAAGCAGGCGATTATATCCACGCGGCCGGATCGTGCAAAGAGCGACCGAGCGGGGCACCTCCGCGCGGCTCCATATTGAAGGTAACCGAAGCCGATAGCGCGAATCGGGGCTCGTAGTCGGCGTGGGCTGACTAGGGTGGTCGGGTTCCAGGCGTTGTCGATTGCGGTAGAACCCTGGCCCCGCAATTGCAGGCAACGGTCGGACGAATCAGTGTCGTTTACGCGATCTCTTGGAGGCTGACATGTATCTCGCCCGGTTTTCGTATTCGGTTCTCCCGGCCAATCGCGATCGCGCGATTGCCTTGATCGAGCGCGAAGTGAAGGCGGCTCGTGACAACAAGTTTTCCGCCCGCCTACTTATTCCCCTCACGCGCGGACGCGAAGGCGCGGCGCTACAGTTTGAAGTCGAAGTGCCCAGTCTCGATCGATTCGAGAATTTTCGCGGAACCGGCTTGGGCTCGCACGACGCGACTGGTGACTGGATGCGTCAGTTCAACGAGCTGCTGACAAGCCCGCCAGAAGTCGCGTTGCTTCGAATTGCCTGATAGTGCCTCACGCGAACACCATTTCAATCCGCCTCCCGCAGCAAATTCCGCCGTGCCCGAAGCGGCATTGCAACGCGTTGTCTGCAGCAGCCGTTGTTTCGCGCGTGAAATCGACCGGCGCGGGCACGCGCATTTGTTGTCGTACGTAGCGTTCAGTCCTCGCCCATGTTGTTGAACGACTTGCGCGCGGCTTCCTTCAGCCGCTGTTCAATGGTCTCGGCGTCATCACCGTGCTCTCTCACGGCCTCGCGAAGCTGCGCCGGGGTCACGCGAAAGCGCACCGCCCACCATTGCACCTCCCACTCTTCTTCCACTCCGACACGACGCAGATCCTGCGGCTCGCGTGCCTTGCTAACCGTACTGGCCATGACACTTCCTTTCGGAAAAAATGGCGACTTGATGCTACTACCAGATCGGAGGTAGCCGTCGCTGCACCCATACCCCGATCTAGAACCTTCACGTAGCATGCCCGTGCGCTGCCGGCGCCTCGCCCTGCGGCGTTCATCGCCACTGTCTGCGCGGGCCACAAACAATCCATAGAAAACGGAGCCGGCGCTCGCGGCTCATCGTCCCGATCGAGCGTCGCGCGCCGAGCCCAGCCGACTTGCGGGCGCAAAGCCTATCGCCTTTCCACTCCAATTCCCGGTACGATTCGAGCGCGGCGCCCCCGGTACGCGCAGCGTCCGGCGACGCACGACTTGGCGAGGAGGCAGCGATGGAGCAATCTGGCCCGATCCGTTACTCGGTGGTGGAGCAATGGGAGCAGTTGCCGAAGGGATACGTCCACCGGGACGTTGCCGGCGTTGCGGTGGACGGCGAGGACCGCGTCTATCTGATCTGCCGGGGTGACCACCCCGTTATCGTCTATGACCGGAAAGGCAACTTCTTGCGCTCGTGGGGCGAGGGCGACTTTACCTACCGCACCCACGGCATTACCGTGGCACCTAACGGCACGATCTTCTGTACCGATGATGGCAACCACACGGTGCGGCAGTTCACCCCGGATGGGAAGTTGCTGATGACGCTGGGTACGCTCAACGTACCGTCCGACACCGGCTACGACGGCAAAGACACGATGTCGATCAAGCGCGGCGCCGGGCCGTTCAATCGTCCGACCAACATCGCGATTGGCCCGAAGGGCGATCTCTATGTCTCGGACGGCTACGGCAATTCGCGCGTGCACCAGTTCTCGCCGAGCGGACAACTGAAGCGCTCCTGGGGCGATCCTGGGCGTGGTCCCGGCCAATTTCATCTGCCGCATGGCATTGCCGTCGCGACCGACGGGCGCGTGTTCGTGTGCGACCGAGAGAGCGATCGCATCCAGATCTTCAGCCCGGACGGAGAGTACCTCGGCGAGTGGCGCGACACCCAACGCCCCACCCACCTCGTGTTCGACAGTCAAGGCCGCGCCTATGTCACCGAGTTGTGGTGGCACGAAGGCGACACGTCACAATCGCTCGGGCCGATCAAGAAGGCGCTGCACGCGCGCCTGAGCATTTTCGATCCGCAGGGTAAAGTACTTGCCCGCTGGGGGACGCCGGAAGCGACCGCGCCCGGCAGCTTTGCGGCACCGCACGGGCTTGCGATCGATTCCAAACACGACATCTACGTGAGCGAGGTAACCTGGACGTTTGCCGTGAGTCGCGGGCGCGCGCCGGCCGATTGTCATACGTTCCAGAAGTTCTCGCTCGCTCCGTAGCGCTACAACGCGGCTTCCGGCGATTCTCCCTCACCCTCGATCCCTTTCCACGAACCTGCCCGCTGATGCGGGCAGGTTCCTGGGTAGGGGCTGGGGGTGAGGGAAGAGACGAAAGGTTCGTGGGCGTAAGTCGGGATGCGCGCATTGTGGCGTCTTTCCATGAACCATTGCTTTTCAGGTAGTCGGTACGAGTTGCTGACCGAGTTCTCTGGCGAGGCGGCG
>CAZNBS010000434.1:0-2638 GCA_964570955.1 uncultured Burkholderiales bacterium
CGCGAACAGCACGATCAAAACGGGCACTTACGCTTGTTGGTTGCTCGAAGTTCGGACTAGTACATCGACGCTCCGCAGCAGCTATTTTCCAGGCTTCGCAAGTTGGCATGAGACGTAAAGGGCCGTAAAGAAAATGGAACTCATCAACGCTACCCGCATGATCGCCGGCTACACCATGGGCATCGAGCCCAGTGGTCGCGAACTGCTCGTGGTGGTGATCAAAGGCACTTTTCGCCTTCCCAGGGCGGGCGAGGAGTTGCGGTTGCATGAGGAGCAGCTTCCATTGGTCATGGCGGACACTTTTACCGGCGACCCGGGCTTCTCCGCCCCGTACTATGAGGTCGACTTCGCGCCGCGCAAGAAGCGCGTCGACGTGCTCTTGCTCGGTAGCGCTTATGCGCCGGGCGGCAAGCCGGTTGAGCGTGTCGCCGTCGGGCTCAGGATCGGCACGCTGACCAAGACCTTCGCGGTGGTCGGGGACCGCCGCTGGGAAGTCGGCGCCGGCAGCATCCGCCCTTCGCCACCGCGACCCTTTGTCGTCAAGCCATTCAGCTACGACGTCGCATTTGGCGGCACCGATTTGAACCATGACGATCCCGGTAAACACGCTGCGTACATGCCAAACCCGATCGGGCGGGGCTTCCACAAGCTCCTTAAGCGCGAATGGGTCGATGGCAAGCCGCTGCCGAACACCGAGGAACTCAATCGCCCGGTTTCGCGTCCCGACGAAGCCTACGCGCCGATGGCCCTCGGTCCCATCGGCCGCGGCTGGGAACCCCGGCTTCGCTATGCGGGAACCTACGACCAAAAGTGGTTGGATGATCACTTCCCCTTCTTGCCGCCGGACTTCGATGAGCAGTACTACCAGGCCGCGCCGCTAGATCAGCAACTACCGTTGCCAGTCGGCGGGCTAGATATCGCCCTTGCGAACCTGACACCGGATGGGCATCGAGCCTTTGTTCTTCCGAGCTTCGAGGCGCCGGTGAACGTATTTCTCAAGAAAGGCGAGCGCGAGGACTACAAGGCAACACTCGACACCATCGTTCTCGAACCGGATCACGAGCGCGTGACAATGACCTGGCGCGTGTGTCGCCCGCTCAGGAAGAACATGTTCGAGATTGCGCAAGTGCTGGTAGGCAGGAAAGGCAGGGAGTGGTGGCAGCAGCGCGAAGAAGTTGCTTTTCCGATTCCCGTGATTGCCGCCCCAGTGGTCGACAAAGAAGCGGCGCCAGCGCGTTAAAACGACGATGCCGACTCAAGCGATCGCCATCAAGCGCACCGGCCTCGTTACCAGCGTGGGCTTGTCGGCCCCCGCATCCTGCGCCGCCATCCGCGCCAAGATCAGCAACCCCACCGAAACACGCTTCATCGATGCCGGCGGCGAATGGATCATGGCCCACCAGGTGCCGCTGGAAAAGCCGTGGCGCGGGCGGACAAAGCTGGCCAAAATGGCTGCAATGGCGATCGCTGAATGCCTCGAAGACATCCCGCGCGAGGGGTGGGCTGGCATCCCGCTTTTGCTTTGCGTCGCCGAGCCGGAGCGGCCCGGCCGGATTGAAGGCCTGGACGATCAATTGTTCCTCGATATCCAGCAGGAATTGGACGCGCGCTTCGCGCCGGAGTCGGTCATCGTCGCCCACGGGCGCGTAAGCGTAGCCATCGCCCTCGCCCAGGCGAGCAAGCTAATCTACGAGGGCAACGCGCCGCAGGTCCTCATCGCTGCCACCGACAGTCTGCTTACTTGGCCCACGCTGAGTGTCTATGAGCGCGAAGAGCGCCTTCTGACCGCGAGCAACTCAAATGGGTTCATGCCAGGCGAAGCCGGAGGCGCGTTGCTGATCGGTCGTCCGGACGGCAAGGCCGAGTTGCTATGCGCTGGTATCGGCTTTGGTCAGGAGCCGGCCCACATCGACTCCGGCGAGCCGTTGCGTGCCGATGGCCTTACGACTGCGATCAAGAGTGCGCTCACCGACGCGGGCTGCGAGATGCACGACTTCGATTTCCGTATTACCGATCTATCAGGCGAGCAGTACTATTTCAAGGAGGCGGCGCTTGCGCTGTCGCGCATCTTGCGCCAGCGCAAAGAAGAATTTGACCTGTGGCACCCGGCCGAATGCACCGGTGAATCAGGGGCTGCCGTTGGATTGACCGTGGTGGCCTTGGCTGCCGCCGCGTGCCGCAAGGCTTTTACCAAAGGGCCGAATATTCTCGCGCACATGGCCAACGACGCGGGGCAGCGCGCGGCGCTGTCGCTGCAGTCCAGGGGCGGGAAATGAGCAATCAGGTCTACGCCAACAACATGGAGGTGTCGTGTAAGCAAGCGGCTGGGAAGTCGATCTGCGCGTTTCCGGATGTGTGCATGACGCCTCCAGAGAACCCGGCAACGCCGCCTGGGGTACCAATTCCGTATCCGAACACAGGTATGGCTTCAGACTGCACCGACGGCTCAAGCACGGTCAAGATCTCTGGGCAGGAGGTGATGCTCAAAAACAAGAGCTACTTCAAGAAGAGCACGGGGGACGAGGCGGGGTGTGCGGCCCCCCTGTGTCAGGGAAGTTGTCGGATCCTCGCCGGTGCCTGGGGGGGCGGTCTGAACAGTGTGGGGCGAGCAGCGAGATATGATCATGGTCGGGTACTC
>CAZNBS010000435.1:0-2633 GCA_964570955.1 uncultured Burkholderiales bacterium
GGCAAGCTGGCGGTGGGGCTACACAAGGTCCCGGCCAGCATCGAGGAATGGGTCGCGCGCCTGAAGCTCGAGTCGCTGGGCGTCAAAATCGACAAACTGACTCCGGATCAGAAGAAGTACCTCGCGTCGTTCGAAGAAGGCACGTAGCCCACCGCGTGGCACCGGCTTTCAGCCCACGTGGCACAGCTGCCCCCGGCTGTGTCCCCGCCTGTGTAGCACAGCCGCCCTCGGCTGTGTCGGCGCGTGGCACGCGCTTGTAGCCCGGCCGTGATGATCCGAGCAACTAGCGCAATCGCTGGGGTCAACCGCGAATCGCGCGATTAACGCTGCGCTGGCGCCTGCGGCTCGGATCACGTCGGGTGGCCCACCGCTTCGGCGGTGGAATCGCAATGATGGGCTAGCGAGAGAGGCTGCAGATGTTCCCTGCACTGCTTGGCCGAAGCGGCGCGCGATTGTTCCATGCGCCTTCAGCGCGTTACCCACGCCCTTGGCATAGTACCCGAAACATCAAATCGCTCTGGCAGCCGTCTGTGTGAAATCTCATTTGAGTTTGCCAGCGGAAATGGACAGGGAATGTCACAGGACTGAATCATCCGTTATCATTCCTTTGCGCGTCGTCCTTGGGAATTTGTACCGGCCCGAAAAAAAATCTGGTTTTCGCTTGCCCCCCCCCCCCCGTTTGTGGGGTATATTCGAATTGGTCCATTTCATCGACGTTGGCGCTCCAAGAGTTTGATGCTCACCTGTGTTGGGCGCTTGGCGTCGCGGACAACAAATCTCCGGAGACCGCAACATGCAGTGCAAACCTGTTGTCGATAGGATCCTCGCGGTAATTCTGATCACAACGGTCATCGTCGTCGCTTTTTGCGCGCAACCAGTCATCACGCATGCCCGCGATCTATTACCCGACAAGACATGCGACTTTACAACCATTCATGGTGGCTGCTTCCCGGGCTCATACAGCTGCACGGCGGCGGGATACCAGTGCCCCTTGGGCTTCGCTAATTGGAAGAAGGGGGTTAACGTACAGTTCTGGCTGTGTATTACCTTATCCGGCGGCGAATGCGAGCTCAAGGATGTGGCGTGCCAGAGGGATTACTACTACGAGAGTGCAGGCTGTCTCGATTTGCTATGTGCTTACACGCGATACACGACCGGCTGTGAATAGCGGCGATTGTCGTGGGTTTGGCTGTTACTGCGACGTTTGACTTGACTTGCCTTCGGAAGGACGACTTGAGCGGTCTGCGTCGCGGCAGCGGTTACAGCGCATTGAGCGGTAAAAACGCAGTACCCAGGCTCCCGCTTCATGGAGATCAGGGATGGCTCGAATCGAAAGCACACTGAAATGCGTATCGCGGGCGGCCGTCATCACGATGCTATGTAGTTTCTGCTCCAACGCCATTGCCTTTTGGCAGGATGCAGGTACCGCGCCGCGTCTTGACGAATCCGCTGGCACTGGCGATGTCAAGCTGAGCCTCGAGGATGTTTTGGCCCGAGCAAGTCGCGTTCAAGGGAACATGAGTAACGTTGTGGGGACCTTTCAAGTGCGACGGTCACTTCCGGTGGAGGCCATCCTTCGCTCGGGACGCGAACTTTCTGAAGAGCATATGTACAACGGAGGTGTAATGGAGGGCGAGATGACGTGGTATCGCTCTCAGGGACACGAACGTGTCGATACTCGTTGGGCGGTTCCGTCGCACATACGACGGAACGAGTATGAGGACTTGATTAACATATTTGACGAGAAGGCGAAGACTGAAACGGAGATCATGACCCGAGCGCGGAAGGCCTATACGGTTGAGAGCGACCACCTGCGCATGTGGGGGCCATCTTACTGGCTGTTTCCTGTTTTCAACCGAGACTTCGACCGTATACAAAAGGACCCGCGGTTTTCGATTACGTTGCTGAGGCGCCACGAGAACGGTGATGTAGATATTCGCGTCCAATTCAAGATGGGCGATGTACCGGCCGCACAATACGATGCTAGGCTGTCGCGCCAATGGGACTATGCAGTTGTTTGGGCGCAATCCAGGGCAGCCGGCGTGACTTCGACAAAGCATGTGGAGTACACACGGGACAGCGAAAGCCGCGTACTGCCGATTCGGGCCGACCGGAGCGTTCAAGGGGAAGCCCGCGAGGTTGTCGATCAATGGCATCTTGAGGTAACTCAGCTTTCGCTGGTCGAGCCGGATCCTGTTGTTTTCGAGTACCTCCCACCCATCGGTACTTTGCTCGACAATCGTGACGGAAGTGGCTATCGCATTAACGAGCGTGGTGAAAAGGCGAAACTGACGACGATTCTCGGCGCGCGTACGACGGCCGCCGCCAATCTTGGCCTCGCAGGTTGTCTTGCGGCGATCGCCCTTGGTTTTGGTGCTTTCAGACTGCGTTTATTTTACATGCAACGCTAGGAGGCGAGATAGATTGCAAGCGATCATGTGCAGGGGTGTGCCGTGGGGCATTGCGCGCGAGCCGAGATCGCAGGGCAGTGGGGGAGAGTTGCTTGCGGCGCGGCCCTTGGCTTCGCCTTCCTTTTCGGCGGATTGAGCAAGCTTCTTTTCGGCACGGATGATCTTTTGCGGCTTCTCAATTCACTGGGAATTCGGCCGGGACATGGCGGTCTTGCGCTGGCA
>CAZNBS010000436.1:0-2625 GCA_964570955.1 uncultured Burkholderiales bacterium
TCGAGCGAATCCACATGGATGAGTTTGGAAAGCGCCGCCAAGCGCAGCTCGATCTGCATGTCAAATGATCTTCAGAAGCAATTCCGTAGTGATCGCGGCTTCCATGGCCTTGCGGGCTGTGGCGGGCTCCAGTGGAATGAAGTGGTGGCCGACATCCTTCAACACTCCGGACAAGACCAGTCCTTGCGCTTCGTGTTCAGCGATGCGCCGATCAACCCCGGCCCGCTCGAGCTGTTCAAAGAGGTCGGTCTTGGCTGGTGTATCGAGCGCGTGGATGAATCCCAGCACAGCGGTCCCAACGTCCCTAAACGCCTCTCCACGAAGCTGGTCGAGGGCTCGTGCGGGCTTGGCCTCCGCCTGCCGCGACTGCGTGGGATACAGAGCGGTCGCCTCCTCAATGGCGGCTTCAAGCGATTCGACTTCCTGGAAGATCTCGAATCCTGCCCCCAACAGTGCCGCCTCCAGCTTGTCGTCGCGAACGAGCGCGCAGTGACGGCCGGAGCGCTCCTTGATACTCAGGGCCGCTTCGAGGATCCAGGCGTCGGGAATGTCCTTTCGGCGATTCTTGCGATCGCTGTCAGCGGGATCGAATGGCGGCTGCGTTTCGAAATACCGCTGCCAGGCCCCGTCCATTTGCTCCTGCGTGGGCCTAATGACTTCGATGCGATTGTCGGCGACAAACCGCTCGAAGGCAGCTCGCGAATTCCGCCTGATGTCCTCCGGGTTCCAGAGTCTCACGTGTGCTGGCGGGATCCCAGTTATGAACATGCTGAACTGGTTTATAAGGACTCCCCCAAAACGCAAGCCTTGTTCTCGCGAAATGCCGGTAGGTCGGACTGCAGGTCTATAACCGGCCTCTGTGTGAGGCGACGACGCGCCTCGGGCCCGAATGCAAGCCGCACGCCCGGTCCTCGATCGTTAGTCGGCCTGGGTCGGCCCACTAGTTCATCAGGTTTTCCGGGCGCCGGTCTGACCTGTCGTCATCGCGCGATGCGCAGCCTCCATGGAAGTTGTCTGTCGTTTCGTGCCTCAAGCCGTCTTGAACGTGGCTTCGCGGGCCAGCAGCGCCCACATGATGCGGGCATTCTTCGCGGCAATCGCCACTGCTGCCCTGTGATAGCCGCGCCGCTCCTTGAGCGCCAGCGCCCATCGGCTCATCTTGTCGTTCCTGCGCGTGGCCATCTGCAATACCGCCCTGGCCCCCATGACCAAGAGGTTTCGCAGGTACGGATCGCCGCGCTTCGTGATGTGGCCGAGTCGACTCTTCCCGCCGGTGCTCCACTGCTTCGGCGTGAGCCCCAACCAGGCGGCGAACTGGCGTCCGTTGGCGAACTCGTGCGCGGCGCCGACGCTTGCCACCGTCGCCGAGGCGGTGAGCGTGCCCACGCCGGCGATGCCCATCAGGCGCACGACCGCTTCGTCGCCGCGCGCCAGGCGGTCGAGCTCCTTGTCGTATGCCGCGATGCGCTCGTCGAGGTCGCGCAGGTGATCGCGCAAATCATCAATGCAGCGCCGCGCGAGGACGGGAAGCGCTTCGGCAGCAGCCGTGGCGGCGTGCCTCACGTGACGCGCATCGTGGGCAAGGACGACGCCGAACTCGGCAAGCAGCCCCCGGATGCGATTGATCGTGGCGGTGCGCTCCTCGACGAATCCGTGACGGACGCGGTGAAGGGCAAGCACCGCCTGCTGTTCCACGCTCTTCACCGGAACAAAGCGCATGTTCGGCCGCTGCACGGCCTCGCAGATCGCCTCGGCATCGTTGCCGTCGTTCTTACCGCTCTTGCGGTACGGCGCCACGAAGCGAGGCGCCATGATGCGCACGGTATGCCCGAAATGCTGGAAGCGCCGCGCCCAGTCGTGCGCCCCGGAGCAGGCCTCGATACCGATAACACACGCCGGCCATTGCGCCACTGCGGCCGGCAACTGCGCCCGAGTCAGTGTTCGGCGAAGAACGATAGCCCCCGCCTCATCGATTGCATGCACGCTGAACACGTTCTTGGCCAGATCGATTCCCACCGTAGTAATCTTGCCCATGACTTCCCCTCCTGAAAGATTGCGGTCCGAACCTCAATCTTTGCACCTCGTGCCCTCGCGGGCAGGGGAAGTCCCTTTCATTCGTTAGGCATCTCCATGAAGCGTGGTCGCGGAGGCGTCAAGTACGAGGACATCGCGATAGGAGATGGCGCCATCGCATCTCGTGGCTCGCGAGTCGAAGTGACTTACGATCTCTACCTCAATCGCGGAGACCTAGTAGAAGCAAACCAACGCTACTCATTCCGCGTCGGTGCTCGAATCGTGATCGCCGGACTAGAGTATGGCGTTGAAGGCATGCGCGTCGGCGGTAGACGCCACCTCCGAATTGCCCCACACCTTGCGTACCGTGATCAGGCCGTGCCTGGATCCATCCCCGCAAATGCGCTGCTGAACATGCATGTCACGCTGGTCAGTGTGGTGTCAGACACGAAAGAACCGCATGGAGATGCCTAACAAATCGTTCGAGCGTCCGTGCAGCGTTTGTGGGCCGCGTCTGGCCGCGGCACGGTCATCGTGGCCGGCCGCTCAACTTCATCTATAAGGACTCCCCCAAAACGCAAGCCTTGTTCTCGCGAAATGCCGGTAGGTCGG
>CAZNBS010000437.1:0-2618 GCA_964570955.1 uncultured Burkholderiales bacterium
GAGCAGCTCCCCAAACCAAGTTTGGGGTGGCACCCAGATTGGGTCGCACGGGGGGCCACCCGCCCGCCCGCCGTCCTTCGCCGTGAACCCTTGTCGGGTCGAGAGGCCCCCTGGACCGCCGGGTCCAGCAAGGAGGGGGGAGCATCGCCCCAAGGCAAGTTTGGGTGGCACCCAGAATGGGTCTCAGGGGGCCCACCCGCCGGTCGAGTTCTTGAGTCAACAAGCCACTTCCGATGAGTCTCATTAGGGGGATTGACCGAGCTGAGAGGGTCATAGAGGGCTTCGAGACGCCAAACGTACGGGAGCTCTTAGCTATCGTAATTTGGGTGATAGACCAAGAACAAGCAACCACATTCGAGGATGTCGTGAAACGGGTCCAGATTTGGAATCCACTCAAGAGAATGGTCATGCTTGAGCCCCATCTCCTCATCACGTGGAATCGGGTCAAAGAAGAGGGTTGGGTCTAGGCCCTCTGGACTGGGAAGTCCTCTGAGAGCTGGCAAAGCACTACATAATTGGTATCTAGTGGGATTACCTACGCAACCGACCTATACGGCGATCCAAGTCTGCCAAGAGTAGCCCAGATCGTCACGTTCGCCGACGAGATCAAGCCGTCGGACCAAAGCCCGTGGGCGTACATGGGCATCGTGTCCGTCCCTAAGTCACAGCTGACGACCGCATTGTCCAAGCTGATGGAAGCTCGCGAAGCTGAGCAGTACCACCACGAACTGAGCTGGTCGGACATCGACAAGCGAGCCAAGACTAAGTCGAACGTGGCCCAACGTTGGCTTCACACCCTGACCCACGACAGCGATCTCTGGCAGTTTTCTATCCTAGCCGTGGATTCCTCAAAGCTATGCCAAGACTGGTTCGGCACCGGCAAAGGAGAGCAGGCAAAGAACGCCTATCGGCGGTTCTACCGAGCTAACCTCGCTCATCACATTGGAATGGCCCATCGTTCCCACGATGAGGTCCATTTGACCAAGTGCTTTCACGACTGTGAAGGCAACCTGGAAGCGGACGACCTGTTCGATACGTACCCGCTGGAAAGAGTGGAGGAACGGTTACTGACGGTGAAGTGCATCGAGAAGAAGGTCTGCTTCGTCAACTCCGATCACGCTAAGGAGCCCATTCACCCAAAGGCGAGCCAGTTCATCCAGCTTTGTGATGTGCTCATGGGAGCCGTCCGATTCGTCCATGAGGAGATTGGTTCAAACCCTTGCAGGCGTGAAGCCGTCAAACCCATCGTCCCGCTCGTGGAGCGGCTGAACGATTCCAAGCGGCACCGAAACGTCAACAGCCGGTTTGCTCATGTTGGCCGGGCGTCCCTTGGCTTCTTTCCGAGCCGGGCCCTCAACGCTGAAGAGCTTGAGGACCCGCTCGCAAGAGCGAATTCGGCCATCTTTCGCGACCGACCGCTAAAGCTGCTCACTCGGTCTGCAGGGCAAGAGGTCTTGTTCTGATGTGGATTGCTACGCCAGATCGGGACGAGCCGCCGAAGGGTACAAAGTTCGGCTGGATTGCACTCAAGGTCCCGTTTCTCGATCTGGAACTGCCGCTGCAACTGGACTGTGGCATCGAACTGAGATCCCAGATAGAACTCAAAGACGAGTTTTGGGTCAAAGGGTTGGGCGAATGGAAGCTCGAATCGCTTCATGAGTGCGATCTCATCGTGGTGGCATCGGCACCCTCGGAGAAGCCTGAGATTCTGGACGCGGAACATTCGGCACTGTTGGAGAAGGCTTGGCGGTTCGTCCTTGGCCTCGTGACGGTTGGAGCAAGAATCAACAACGTGCCCGTCACGATCAAGGGCTCGGTTATCGACTCCAAGGAGGGAGTTCGAAGGTATTCGGAGGGCCATGCCTTCATGGAGACAAAAGGCTGTCCGTACACGATGGTAAACGCGTCGAGGATCGCCGAGGCTGAGGCTGTCTTCCAAGGAATCAACCGACTTTACGAAAACGTCAAGGAGTTTCGCCGACTGCGTAAGGGGTTTCGATCACTATTGGACGGAACAGAAGAGGGGTCGTGCGACGACCGGATCTACTTCTTTGCCAGGTCTCTTGAGGCCCTGCACGCGACAAATCCAGCCGACGGTAAAGGCAAATTTGTCGAGAAGTGTCAAGTGCTCACAGGAGTGAAACCGGAGTTCAAGACGCTGTTCGGGGACATCTACGACACCAGGAACAACGTCGTCCATGTGAACGGCTTCGAGGATCTGATCAAATCTGGCGAGACGGCGAAGCAGACTGAAAAGCGGATTGTCCGACAATGTGTGGCGGCAGAAATCTTGGCAAAGGAAACCTACCGTCGCGTTCTTTCCGATGCAGTCCTTCTGGAGAACTTCGTTAACGATGCTGCCATCCGGGCATGGTGGGCAACGCCTCCGAAGATTCGCCCGTACATCCGGCCCAAGACGGTTCGAGCAAAGAGAGCTGCGGAGGTCGAGGCGTGGGATCATAGGCTGTAGTCCACGGCGGGTGGCCATCCCATGGGAGATCTCTGCTTCACACGGGGGGCAACGCCAAACTGGGTTTGAGGTGCTCCGGAGAGAACCGTGCCCGCCACCCTTCGCTGTGGACCCGAGCCCGGTCGAGAGGCCGCCTGGACCGCCGGGT
>CAZNBS010000438.1:0-2607 GCA_964570955.1 uncultured Burkholderiales bacterium
GCAGGGTTTCATCATAATGCACCATGTGTTCAATTGGCCTGTTTATAGCGTTAACTCTGGTTGTCCAACGACGGTTGACGGAACGCGTCGTCCGCGTTGGGCCGCTTGAGCTGCGGCTTGCACCGGCGGCAGGTCGAGATTTTTTCGTTCAATCACCCAGGGCGCGCACGCGACCACCTGTCGCCCCGGCAAAATGCCTTTGCGTAGGAGCGTATGCACGATCTTGGAGCTGACCTCCAACACGCGCGCCGCTTCCTCCAAGGTGATCCAGTCGGCGCGCGGCTCGAATTTGGGCAGCCCGTGCGTGTGACGAAACGCGCCCACGCGCGATTGATTCCAAGGGTTGCCCTGACCGGTGCGATAGCCCAGCCGATTGAGGGTGATGGCAATCATTCGATCTTCACAGACCTTGACCAATTCGCCGACTAGTTCGAGCACTTTCCCGTCGGCCTGACGGCTGGTGTGTCCCGCCCGGTTGCGGGGCACCACCAGTTCGGTATGCACGCCGCCCACCCAATGAATTTGCAGCCGATGTTCGGCACTATCCGGAGCGCTCTGGACCGTGATCTCTTCAATGACCGTGCGCAGAATCTGTTTCTTGAGTTCCACGGAAGTCCCGGGATCGTCCCACACGCGCGGCAGATCCTCTCCCAGCTCCAGCAACCGTTTCCTTTGCTCGGCGCTGATCGTGGGGGGCGCCGCAGTCAGCGTCTGCACCCGCTGTTCCAGCTCCGCCACGCTCTGCAAGGCACGGTTCCATCGTGTCTCCAGTTCGCCGGTCACCAGCCGGTTTTCCGGATCGGCCAGGTCATATTGCCGCCGGGCGCGCTGGGCTTCGTAGCGGGCCCGCTCCAAGGCCAGTTCCAACGCGCGACGCTTTTCCTGATCCGCCGCGGCACTGGCTTCGCTGGCTTGGATCGCCGCTTCGATCCCGCCCGGAGCCACCGCGGCCAGCACTTGTTCGACCACGCTTCGATCCACCTTGAGCCGGCCCATGGAAAAGCAGGAGCCCGAACCGCGCTCCTCGCGCCGGCCGGTACAGAGGTAACGGCCCACCTTGCCATCGCTGCCGCTGTAGCCGACGTGGAGCTTGCGTCCGCAGCGTCCGCAGCGCAGCAGCCCGCTCAACAAGGCCGGGCCGCGTTTGACCGCTCCGGCGGACTCAGACTCTCGTCGGGCAACGTTTCGGGTCATGATCGCGCGGTTTTCCAAATAGTCTGCCCAACGGATATAGCCCGGGTGATGGTCCGCGATCAACACTTCCCACTCGGCCTGCGGCCGATACCGCCGGCTGGCGCCGCGCCGAATACGATCCTCCTGGACGACCATTCGGGTGGCCGTCCGACCGAACGCAAACGCTCCCGCGTAGCACGGATTGCGCAACACCTGATGCACCCGGCTCAAACTGGCCGCCCGCCAGATCACTTCCTGACCGGCGCTGCCCGCCACGGCGTGTGGGAGTGTCAAGCACTCATCCCGCAGCCACAGCAACGTCTGGCGCGCGCTGCCCAATTGACGAAACTTCGCGAACACCATGTCAATGGCCTGCTGCACCTGCCGGTCCGGCGTCTTTTCGATCCGTCCGTCCTTGGAGCGGACAAATCCCACCGGCACTTCCCACAACGCTTCACCGCGTTTGACCTTTTGCAGATACGCCTGCCGGGCGCGCTGTCGCATCAGCCCCAGCTCGAACTCGCTCATCGTGCCCTTGAGTCCCAGGAGCAGCCGATCATTGAGCACTTTGGGGTCATAGATACCATCGTCATCAATGAGCAACGTGTTCGTCAACGCGCACAGATCCACCAGGTGATGCCAGTCGCGATTGTTGCGCGCCAGCCGGGAGGCTTCCAACGCCAGAACGGCACCGGCCAGCCCCTGACAAACCGCGGCCAACAATCGGCCAAAGCCCGGTCGCTCCTGCATCCCGCTGCCCGAGCGTCCCAAGTCCTCGTCAATGACCACAACCTGGCCGAAGCCCAACTGACGGGCGCGCGGCTCCAGCTCATACTGACGTTGCTGGCCTTCGCGATGATGACGCACCTGATATTGAGTGGATTGCCGCACATAGACGTAGGCAGCCCGCTGCCGATGCTCGGGTTTGATCTTATCGTTCATGGCCGCTCCTTTCTGCTTCGGGGGTGTGCATCGCTTGCTGAAGCAGTTGGACCAGCAACTGACGACAGCGAACCCGAGTCGCTTCGGGGAACTGGTGCCAGAGTGTTTTCCTGGGCAGGGGCAACGGCGGTTGATAGTGGGATGGATTTTTCTTTGAAGGCATGATCGTCTTGGGTTGGAGGTGACACCTCCAAGACTGAAGCCTGCGCCCCGCCCGGCAAGTCGCGGGTTCTCACCCACTCCGCCAAGCGCAGCAAGGCGCGGAGCGCGACCCGCGGCTTGGCTTCCTGCGGGAACTGCAGGCAGGCCAGCGGGTCAAGCATCCACCGCGGCACGGCGATCTGCAGTCCATCGGGCCGTTGCACGATGTCGATCGCGTCCGGACCTCGCCGCTGCGTGCGGACCACTCGGACCTCCATCCCGTAGCAGGGATGATGGCGATACTCGATCTTCGTCGAGAGCGGCTCATGTGTAGTATGGAGAGACGTTGCG
>CAZNBS010000439.1:0-2602 GCA_964570955.1 uncultured Burkholderiales bacterium
ATCTCCAACTACGCCGTCTACGGACTCACCATGGAACTCCTCAAGTCGGCACCGCGCGGCGAGCGCGTCGAACGCAACATCATCGGGGGGTGAGCTACCCGCGAATCATCGGCGCCGCGGCACTTTGCCCGCGGCGCCGAATTCTTTTTCATGAGCTTCTACGCCACCTATTGACTTTCGTGTCAAATATGATATTATATAAATAGCTACTACGTGGGACGCATTTCTCGCGGGAACGTGGCGCAACCAAAGGAGACACTCGATGTCAAAGCTCATCACGCTGAATCTCAGGGGCAATCTCGGACGCATCATTCCGGGTTCGCCCGAGATCGGCTATTCCGGTATCAAGTTCGGCAAGGCGATGGTCGAAGGCCAGCGCATTCCAAACGTCGGCGCGATCCTCGGTCCGCTCTTGAGCGGTCAGGGTGTCGCTGCCGAGGACATGGAGACATTGAAGCCCGGCAGCATCGTCGTGAAGTCGAGAACTGCCGACGGCAAGACGCATGACCTCCGCTCCTACACCGATACGCGGACCGGTCAGCGCAGGTGGCTGCTCGACGAGGCCAGCTTCGACTTCGTCGACGGCGAGACCAAGGCCGTTCACTTGTTCGAGGACAATGTGAACTACGCCGAAGTCTGGTCCGGCATCTGGGACAATGAGATGGAGGCGCTCCAGCTCATCCAGGACGGCGCGTTCGGCTTCCATGGGCCCGTCGCCTACAACGGCGGCGAGGAGGTCGTCGCGGCCAAGGGTAAGCGCGCTGCAACGCTGCGGCCGACTGCGCAGCAAATGCCGGTCGAACTCGTGGGAATGATCGGAGACGTCGTGGTCTGGGAGATCGGCATGTGGCGCATGCCGTTCCAGAAGCGGGCTGGCTCCGAACTCCTGCTGCGCGCTCGTCCAAACGGTGAGCAGCTCGTGATCGAGTCGGGCCCGAGGCGATTCAAGATCGCCCCCGCCGACACGAAGACCTACCGTGAGGACTACGACCAGCTGATGGAGGCCAAGCTAAAGGGCGGGGCGTCCTCTGAACCCGCTCCTCCTTCTGAAGCGGCTGCCGAACCGACGGCAACGGACACGGTCGGCGACGAGAAGCAGTCGGCGTCGTAAGCTCCTTTTGGGTCCATGTGACCCGAGGCGGCGGATGTGAACATCCGCCGCCAATTTTCATAATGAATGATACGCTTCATAGATGATTGAGGCTTTCGGCGGCGGTCCCGAACGAAGTAAAGACTGGGCGGAGGGAGAGAAGGTAACAATATACCGCACTCGCGACGGCGAATTTTGGTATCAAGATGGCGATGAGCGCAAAAAACTCACAGCCGATGAACGCCGCGAGAGAAACAGGCAGCAATCTCGAGGCCCTGATGCTGCTCCTTCGCGAGGAATGCCCCAGTTTGAATACGGTGGTGAACAGGAAATGGATGGGAGACCCGATGCTGCCGTGTCTGCGGAGCCGACACATGCGATCACGCCGGAGCGAGAGCGCGAGGCGGAGGAATTATTGTCGCGATTGGCGCGACGTTCGCATATCCCCGGCGCGGGACGCGGACCCGTAGGACGGGACATACCGACCGATGATTTGGAGCGTGAATTGAACGAAACTGTTGCGGGCATCAATCGCGATACGCGTAGACGCGAAGCGATCGACCCGGCGCGCGTGCGTCCGGGCGAAGAGCGCCTCGGTTCGCGACTCGATTCGGGTACGCGCGCGCCGTCTCCGGAAGATCCGGCATGGGTTGGGCAGTACTTTGCTAATACCGATGGCACTCAATCCTGGCTCAATTTTGATCCCGGCAGGACGCACGCGGATATTGTTCCGAAAACATTGGAAGAGATTCGCGCAAATCCGAAACACCTCTCACTCTTTGGTGAGATGCTCAAGGCCATCCACCCGACGGAAGAAATATTTGATCGCATGGTACGTAACGAGCCGCTGAACGATGCGCAAGAGCAGTTCCTGCGATTCGCACAGTACGAATTCACGCGCCAGCTCCAGCGTGCCGAGAAGCTGCAAAGAGAGCTCACACCTCAAAAAATCGAGCGCATCATGACCATGCATCCCGGATTTCAGACGCTCATCGAGCGATGGGGACTGAAAGCGGCATCGGAGCTTTACAGGGAGCAAACGCTCCACGTCGCCATGCGCGACAAAGGCACGTTCGACCGGCTCGCGAAGGATTTCCGGACGCTGACCGACAAAGAACAAACGAAGCGCGCGCAGAAGGCAGAAAAAGAAGTTCAAGAGATCTGCGATCGCCTCGGTATTCCGCGTAGGAATTACGGCTTGGTGTTTGAACAGGGCACAGTGGATGAAATACGCGAGCGCGTGTCAGCGCGCATTCACGAGCGCGCTGGCGCCTTCCGCCGCGGAATCGACTGGATCGAGCGGGCTACGAAGATTCCCATCATCGGCTCGTCGCGCACTGCAGCGCTCATGACTATGCGCGAAGCGGACAAAGCGTCGCCGACCGTATCCTCGCTCACGGATCCGCGCTCCTGGGTCACGAGCAAAATCAATGAATCCCGGCTCGACATCGCGAATGTCCTTGCCGATATTTCAGACGAGGAAATTCGTAAGCGCATGGATCGATCGGCACT
>CAZNBS010000440.1:0-2549 GCA_964570955.1 uncultured Burkholderiales bacterium
GATACGCAGCCCGTGGCTGCATGAAAGAGGCGACAACTACCTTGACGCGCGCCGGTACTCCCGCGGGAGTTCTGCACGCCTAGCGTCCGGACCGCTCCACGGCGACACGCGGGCAGCCGACCAGCGCTCGACGCCGTCCTCGTCTTGCAATACCGTGATCCACCACTTGTCCTTGTCTGGCGGCTCGCCATCAATGAAGAGCAGCCACTGCGGCAGAACCCAACCATGGTACAGATGGTCTGGACCCGGGCGCTTCTCCTGGAACGACTCGGCTTCGGCAATGGGCAGGTGCACGTACTTCCAGTCGCTCTCCCTGCCCCTGCTGATCCGGCACGACACGAAGCCACGACCCCAGAACTCGCCATAGGCGAGCTCGTTCACGGCGTGCCGATACGGCAAGCCAATGAGGGGCCCGCGTTGCTTCTGCAGGTTGGGTAGATCCGGAAACAGCCGCACAACGAGCCGCCCTGATTCGCTGTATAGCCCGCCTTCAAACCACTGGAGGAGTTGCACGACCCGCAGCGATGCCGCTCCCGCGAACGTGTGCAGCGCCCGCCTGCGATCCTCAGGCCCAGCGTAGCGCAGGCGATCGAGCAGCATGGAATACGCGGACTCCGCCCTTTCCCGAAATCGCTCAAGGCTGTCCTGATTCTGGTAGACGCTCTTCTTGAAGAGCGCCTGATCTTTCCCAAATAGGCTTGCCGATCGTTCGGCGTTGCGATCGATGTTCAAGGCGTTAGACGTCACCAGCTTGAACGCTGCCCCTAGCTTCTGCTGCCACACGAACGGAAGCGACCCATCCCAGCTAGCGGACACCTCATCGAGCCATCGCGGGTCGATGGCGCAGTGGTCGCGAAATGTTGCGCGATCGCGAGACGCATGCGCCGTCCCAGTCGCCGGAGGCGAGTTGCCGATCGCCGGATCCGTTAGGCCCGCCGCGCCCGGCGCGGCTCGCTGCGGCGGGCCTACCTGGGGCGCTGCGCAACCTCCAGGCACTCTCTGACGAAGCGGAGCATGCCCCGGTAGAGTTGGGATTTGCGGTCCAGCGGCTTGCAGATGCTGACGTGGTCCTCGTCGAGCGGAATGGCGCGCTCGCCTGGGATGTTGGGCTCCGCGCTGGTCTCGTCAACGACAAGGATGCCTTTCGGAAGCCTAACGCCCAGCAGCGGAATCTCCGGCCGCAACTCGCGCTTCTCGCAGTAGGTGCGGCAGACCACGGCGCGGCCCTTCAGATACCGATTCAGGAACCAGCCGTGCAGTTCGCGAAGCCTCGAGTCGTGGGCGGCGAGTTCCCCGACATGCTCGTTGGTACGGTAGACCGCAGCGGCGAGCTGGGCGAAGTTCGCGATATGGGCACCGCTGTGGGGTGTGGCGATAAACGCGATCCCCCGAGTCTGCGTGAGGATCTCGTCAAAGCAAGTCACACCGAAGCTATCGGCGTTACGCAGGATCTGCTTCACGACGATGCCACCCATGCTGTGCGTGATAAAGGCGATCGGCCGCCGGCCGAGTCCCTCATTACAGAGGAGGTCGAGAACCTGATTGCCGCGGTCCGCGAGCGGCATCGTTTCTTCCTTCCACTTCGACGCGTCGGCTGCGTAACCGAGCGTCCACACGCCGATGCCCTGCACGTCCTTGGCAAGCCAGCCTGGCCAGAACGAGTTGTGGTCGTCCTTGTCGGCCATCCAGGTGGTGCGGGCGTCGCCGCCCAGGCCATGAACGAAGACGACGTCAAGCAAACGTCCGTCCTCCTTCGTACCGGCGATCCAATGCAAACCTCGACTGCTCTCGGGGTCGAGTAGAACAATATCGCCCATGAGTGCATCCCTTGAAGTCCTCTGCGCCGTCGGCGGCCCTGGCAAGCCCGCTCTCGAGCCGACCACGACTCTGCTAAGCCGCTAGGCTGCATTTGATGATAGCTATCCCCGCGCGGTCACAGGTTCTTCGACTGCCGACCTGGAGTTCCGGCTGCGAGTCTGAAACGGGCGTCGCGTGCAGCGCTCCTAGCGACAGTGGCTCTTCAGGACCACGCGCGATTACCGGCAGCGAATGATGACAGCCGCCGGAAGGGGCAGTGGCCATCCCACAGAGGATGGGACTGAACTCCGCCGACAAGCCCCCGGGACTGACGCAGCACATGCCATGAACTCCACAGGTGGATTCACCTAGCGATTGCCGGGGCAGCCGTCAGCACTGCTGACAGCCAAGAAGTACGCCCGGGCAGCCATGAGGCTGCGCCGGGCGAGGGGGAGGACTTCAATCAGGGGTAAGAGTCCCGGAGCACCGCCGATGGCAGCGCTTCGGGGGTTCTCAGGCGGCGTGGGCCAACTCCTTCCAGTCGCCGGGGGCCAGCTCGATGAGCTTGCCGCCCAGTGCCTCGAACTCGGTGGCACGGTCGTAGTCCTCGACGTCCTGCGAAAAGTGCGTCACGGCGTTGACCAGACCATAGGCACTGAGGTCGCCTTCGACGATGAGGTGCCGCAGCACGCCGGCCCGCTCGGTGTCGTTGAGCGTGTAGCGGTTGGCCAGCACCTCGACGGACTTCACCG
>CAZNBS010000441.1:0-2543 GCA_964570955.1 uncultured Burkholderiales bacterium
GTCGTCCAGCGCTTTTGGTCATTGCAATGGCGATGCCGCTCTCAGCTCTGGGCGCAGGAGACCCCGTGGCGGGCAAGCAGCTCTACGACAAGTACTGTCTGGGTTGTCACGGCAACGACACCACACGGGGGACGATCGGTCCGGATCTGAAGGGGATTTTCGGTCGCAAGGCCGCGACTGCAGCTGGCGGGGTGCACTCGCGGGTGCTGATCGAATCCGATATCCGTTGGGACGAGCAGTCTCTGCGCCGATTCCTCGCCGCGCCAGTCAAAGCCGTACCCGGCACCACAATGCCGACGGGCGTTCGCGACCCTGCACAGATCGAGGACCTCATCGCCTATCTTCGCGTGCTGAAATAGGCCGGCAATGGGGCGCCGCGACGCATTGCGCAATGCGAGGCAGCCCACTGCACAAGTCATCGTCGATGACTTTGTCCTTCGGGCAGCATGAGCCAGGCGTCCGAACGCTGGTCCGGCCGCACCGGATTCATCCTCGCAACAGTTGGCTCGGCAGTCGGAATCGGCAGCGTTTGGAAGTTCCCCTATGAAGTCGGCGCGAACGGGGGCAGTGCCTTCGTGTTGTTCTACCTCATCGGGTTGGCCTTCATCGTCGTCCCGTTGATGTTCGCCGAGTTCGCGATCGGCCGCCGCGGCGGCGGCGACCCGGCCACCAGCATTGCTGCGGTCGCGCCGGCTCGATCGCGCGCTTGGCCGTTGGTTGGCGTATTGGGCGTCGTGACCGGCTTTCTCATCCTGAGCTTCTACGCCGTGATTGGCGGCTGGACCATCGGTTATGCCGTAGAAACCGCAACACTGGGTCTGCCCGACAGTCAGTTGCGGGCGGTGCAAGCCCGGTACGACGCGTTCCTTTCATCGCCGCTGAAGCTGCTGGCCTACCACGCCATGTTCATGGCCACGGCCGCGTTGATCGTGGCCCGCGGCATCGCGAGCGGCATCGAGACGGCCTCCAAGATCCTGATGCCGGCCCTGGCCGCTCTGATGCTTCTCCTGGCTGCTTATTCGATCGTCGAAGGCGACCTCGGTGCCGCGCTTCGCTTCCTTCTGCAGATTCGAGCAGAGAACGTGACCGTTCGGGCGGCGCTCGAGGCGCTTGGTTTAGGCTTCTTCTCCATCGGCGTGGGCCTTGGACTGATGATCACCTACGCCGCCTACTGCGCAAAAGAAATCAATCTCAGGCAAGTCGCCATCGTTTCGGTCGGTGCCGACACGTTGATTTCCCTGCTCGCAGGCTTGGCCGTCTTCCCGGTCGTATTCGCCCATGGGCTCGATCCGGCCAGCGGCCCCGGGCTGGTGTTCGTGACCCTGCCGCTCGCATTCGCAAGCATGCCGCTCGGAACCGCAGCGGCGTTCGCGTTCTTCGTTTTGCTGTGCGTGGCCGCTCTCGCGTCTGCGATCTCGCTGCTCGAGGTGGTGGTAGCACTGATGATCCGCCGTCTCCGCTGGAAACGCGGCATTGCCACGATCCTTGCGTCCGGAACGTGCTTCGCTGCCGGCATCGCCACGGTTCTCTCGTTCAATGTGTGGTCAGGCTGGCATCCATTTGCGACGGTGCACGGGTTCGAGGGCGCGACCTTGTTCGATCTGCTCGACTATCTGACCTCGAACGTGATGCTGCCACTGGGCGGCTTCGCCCTGGCGCTATTCGCGGGCTGGGTAGCGCCGAGCCAGCTTCTCGCCGAGGAGTTGCGCCTCTCGCCCCGAGGCGCTGCCCTACTGCGCTTCATGCTGCGCTACGTCGCACCGATCGGGATCGCGGCTGCGACGCTGCCGCCGTTGTTCGGAGTGGTTTGATCAGACACAACAGGCGCCCGTCTTCCCTGAACGCGCGCGACCTCCCGTCACCAAGCATGGTACTGCGAGTACAGTTCCCACGAGGAACCCGCCGGACGGTTCCGGTACACCGCGCGTCATCCAGTGCACGCAAGGCCAAGAAGCATCCGTCTGTTTCGCACCGTCGCTCGAGCTGCGCGTCAAAGTCTGCTGCGATGCCTTCGAACACGCAATTGAAATAAAGGGCGTCAGTGCAGCCGATCACATCGAGCAGATCATTGGAAGTGTCTGAAAACAGCAACTCGTCGGCAAATAGAAACCGGACAAGCTGATACCTAGAATGCCCCATAAATTGCTCCACCCTGCAGGGCGTGCGCCTACTTCCGTGTTCTCCCCTTCCCGAATGGCTTCGACGGCGACGGGTGCTGCTCATCATGCAATCGTTCAAGGATCGCATCGAGCTTCGTATGGATCTCGCAAAAGCGCTCGTCGAGAGCGTCATCCGCACTCTCATCGAAATCATAATAGCGACGCAAGCGAGAAAAGGGTTGGAAGGGGTCCCCGGGGCTCTTCGGACGGCAAACACAACGACGCGGAGTATTCGAATATAGAACGAAGATTTTCACACCGCTCGGGTCCTCACCCACATTGGTCAGCTGAAATGACTGTAGCCGCTTGGAATGCTCCAGCCTGATATCGCGTAAGCTTCCCCGGTAGGTAGACAGATCGAAGTGGACTTTTCTGGCAGGATTT
>CAZNBS010000442.1:0-1615 GCA_964570955.1 uncultured Burkholderiales bacterium
GAAGGTCGAGGGCAAGGACAAGAAGGTGCAGACCCTCGAGATCAAGGCCGAGGTGCGCGACCTTGCCGCGCCGGCGACCATGGACCACGGCCACAAGCACTGAGGACTTCACGATTCGCAAAGGCCGCCTGAGGGCGGCTTTTTTCCGCCTATACGTTTCAGATGCCCAGCTAAAACAGGATGCGGCATCTTGTCGCGTGTGACGAAATGCCGCAATTCACGATGACCAATATTGGTCACACTCTCACTCTTTTGTCTTGTTGTACTTCTGGAGCGTGGCCGAAAATGAATCATAAGAAACTGGGCGCCTGGGTTGCCGGGTTGTGTGTCGGCATGGCTGGAAGCAGCCAGGCTGCAGAGCAGAGCGAGGGCGTGGCATTCTCCGACGTGGTTGTGACCGCAACCAAGCGGGAAACGGCGGTGTCGGAGTCGCCTGCCAGCGTCACGGTCGTGACCGCTTCGGACATGGAAAAAAAGAACGTTGCCCGCATCGGTGACGCGCTGAATCAGGTACCCAGTCTTTATCTTCGCGGCGGCACGTTTGGCAACAACGCCCCGGGTACGGGCATGAGCGAGACATCGCTGCGCGGCATGACCACCAACCAGACCCTGGTTCTCGTCGATGGCCAGACGGTGAACAACGGCTATTCGGGAAAGGTGAACTGGTCCTCGATCTTCATGGGTGACGTCGAACGGATCGAGGTCGTGCCGGGCACCTTCTCCTCGCTGTACGGCAGCAATGCCCTCGGCGGAGTCATCCAAGTCATCACCAAGGCCCCTGACAAAAAGGAGATCAAGCTCAAAGGCGGCTATGGCTGGGGCGGGGTCGATGACAAATCCCTTGTGGCCGGCTACCGCAACAAGTTCGAGAACGGACTTGGCGTCGTGCTGGGATTCGGTTACAGGGACAACGGCGGCTACATCTACGATTTCGTCGTCAAGACACCCACGGCGGGTGGCGGATTGCCTGTGACCGGCTGGGAACATACCACCACCAATCAGGGCGCGACCGCCTACCTGCTCGGCGACAAGGGAAAACGGCCCTTTACCGAGAAGAATGCCACGGCAAAGTTCTATTACGACCTGAGCCCCACCTCGAAGATCCATGCCGGCTTCGACTACGGCGAGACGAACATCGGATACACGCCTTTCCACACCTATCTCCGCAATGCCGGCGGCAACCCGGTCGTGGCCGGCAATTTGTTGATTAACGGCAGGAGAGTAAGTCTTTCGCAGAGCAATTTCATGTCCACGACCCCGGCTGCGGAAACCCTGAAGCGGTATTTCGCCGGATACGAGGGAAGGCTGGGCGACGATTATCTGCTGAAGGTGAACCTGAATTACGCGGACCGCGGCTACTGGTATGACTCTGCGGGCAGCGCAGCCACATATTCCAGCGGCGCGGGAACGTTCACAACCTTGCCGAACGACCTGCTGGAGGGATCGGCGCAGCTCAGTTTTCCGGTCGGCAAGAGCCAGTTCTTTATCGTAGGGTTCGGGGTGAACAGAACCACCATGGACCGAGCCGTGCATGCGCTGTCCAACTGGAGGGAACCGGACAGCAAGACGTCGGTAAATGCCCAATCCAGCGGCCGCAGCATAACGCGTTCTCTGT
>CAZNBS010000442.1:1625-2518 GCA_964570955.1 uncultured Burkholderiales bacterium
CTCCGACATTCAATACCGAATATGCGGAGCGGAGCGACAGCGCTTTCAGCCCCAAGCTGTCCTTCGTGCACAAGCTCACGCCCGGGGTGACATTACGGGGTTCGGCGGGCACGGCATTCCGGGCGCCGGGGAATTCCGAGCTCTATGCCAAGTCGCTTTCGGTGGGCATCACCACCGAGGCGGATCCGAATCTTCGACCGGAAAGGGCGCGCTCGTGGGAGATCGGGGGCGATGTCAATTTCGAGTCATGGAATGCCAAGGCGGCCTACTTCCAGAATACGGTCAAGGATCTCATTTATCTCAAAACCATTTCCCCGACCCTTAGGCAACGGATTAATGCAGGGGAGGTGCGGATCAAAGGGGTGGAACTCTCCTCGCTGTGGCGGCTGGCGAGTTGGTTGAATCTCAATGCCACGTATTCCTACCTGGATACGGAAATACTCAAGAACGACGCCGAGCCGCTGACCGTCGGCAAGCGCTTGTCCGAGGTGCCGAAAAACATGTTCAGCCTGAGTCTCGACGGACGACGCGGGCCATGGTCGGGCAGCATTGTCGCCAGATACGTCGGCCATGTGTTCGGGGACTCGCAGAACCGGGACACCGTGGAAGGGGTACTGACGAGCTACGACAAATACTGGAATGCGGACCTCAAGATTGGATATGACGTATCAAAGCAACTGAAGGCCAGTTTCTCCATCGGCAACCTCATGGATCGCGACTACTATCAGTACTACCTGCAGCCGGGCCGGACGTATTTGATGGAACTGGCGCTCACCTACTGAACAAAAGTCCGCTTTACCATCAGGCAGGAATGGATTGATGAGGCTGACCGCTAGAAATCTTCATAAGTGGGCCGGCCTGCTTGCCGCGCTGTGGCTTGCGGTGCTGGGGAC
>CAZNBS010000443.1:0-2512 GCA_964570955.1 uncultured Burkholderiales bacterium
GGGGTGGCGCTGAGTCATGACGCCATCCTTGCCAATATCCACCAGATCGGGGCGGTCATCGATTTCACCTCGAGAGACCGCGTGCTGAACGCACTGCCTTTGTATCATTCCTACGGATTCACCGCCGGCATGATGCTGTGCCTGGTCACTGGCGTGAAGCTGTTCCTGTATATCTCTCCGTTGAAGTACCGCGCGATCCCGGAGATCGCCTATCGTCGCAACATCACCTACCTCTTTGGCACCGGCACTTTTCTCGGGTACTACGCGAAGCACGCGAATCCGCTCGACTTCAGCAGCGTACGCTATGTGATCTCCGGTGGCGAGAAGCTGGGCGAGGAGGTGGTGCGCCTGTATCTCGAGAAGTTCGGACTGCGCATCTTCGAGGGATACGGCGCAACCGAGTGCGCACCCGTGATTGCCCTGTCCACGCCGCACTGTCATCGTCCCGGCACCGTGGGCCGTCCGCTCCCGGGCGTGCGCACCCGCCTCGAGAAACTCGAGGGCGTGGAGCACGGTGGTGTCCTGCATCTCACCGGCCCCAATCTCATGCTCGGCTACTACCGGCACGATGCGCCCGGGGTCATCGATCCCCCGCGTTCGAAGTTCGGCGAGGGCTGGTACTCGACCGGTGACGTGGTGGATCTGTTCGAGGATGGCGTCATGCGGGTGGTGGGGCGCGTGAAGCGCTTCGCCAAGATCGCCGGGGAAATGGTGTCGTTGGATGCGATCGAAGCGCTCGCCTACCACGCCTCGCCGTCGCACCGTCATGCCGTGGTCCTGCGGACCGAATCGACAGGAGGGGAGACCACCGTGCTCTTCACCACCGATCCCGGGTTGACGCGCCAGGCCCTCATGCGTGCGGGGCGAGAGGCCGGCGCCCAGGATCTCGCGGTCGCGCGCAAGCTGGTCTGCATGCCGGACTTGCCGGTCCTGGGCAGCGGCAAGACCGACTACGTGACGCTGCAGACCCTCGATCTGAGCGAAGCGGCCGCCAACGAGCCGGTTCTGCCCGCCGGTGCCGCCGGCTCCCCCGCTCTGAAGGCCTGACGTCCCGGTACTCGGCAGGCCTTGAAACGTGGCCCGGGTGCCCCCATGGTCCGACGCAAACTTCCTTAGCGAGACGAGAAACACCATGGCCGACACCGCTACCAGGGAAACGCACGGCTTCCAGGCCGAAGTCAAGCAGCTGCTGCACCTGATGGTGCACTCCTTGTACTCGAACAAGGAGATCTTCCTGCGCGAACTGGTCTCGAACGCATCCGACGCCGCCGACAAGCTGCGCTTCGAGGCGATGTCGGACAAGGCGCTGTTCGAGGACGATGGCGAGTTGCGCATCCGCGTGAGCTTCGACAAGGCCGGGCGCACCATCACGGTGTCCGACAACGGTATCGGCATGTCGCGCGAGGAGGTGATCGCCAACCTGGGCACGATCGCGAAGTCCGGCACGCGCGAGTTCTTCGAGCGGCTCACAGGCGACCAGGCCCGGGACGCGCACCTCATCGGACAGTTCGGGGTGGGCTTCTACTCGAGCTTCATCGTCGCCGACCGGGTGACCGTGATGACGCGTCGCGCGGGCATGGGTTCCGAGCACGGCGTGCGCTGGGAGAGCGACGGGCAGGGTGAGTACAGCGTGGAGGTGATGGACAAGCCCACGCGCGGCACAGACGTGATGCTGCATCTGCGCGAGGGCGAGGACGACCTTCTATCCGGCTTCCGCCTGCGCGAGATCGTGCGCAAGTACTCGGATCACATCACGCTTCCCATCCTCATGAAGAAGGAGGAGTGGGACAAGGACAAGTCCGAGTACCTGCTCAAGGACGAGGACGAGCAGGTCAATCAGGCCTCGGCGTTGTGGACGCGTCCCAAGTCCGAGATCACCGACGAGCAGTACGCGGAGTTCTACAAGCACGTCGCACACGATTACGAGGCTCCGCTCGCGTGGACGCACTCGCGCGTCGAGGGTCGACAGGAATACACCCAGCTGCTCTACCTGCCCGCGCACGCACCCTTCGACCTATGGGACCGCGACCACCGCCACGGCGTCAAGCTGTACGTGCGGCGCGTGTTCATCATGGACGACGCCGAGCACCTCATGCCCGCCTATCTGCGCTTCGTGCGCGGGGTGGTGGACTCCAACGACCTGCCGCTGAACGTCTCACGCGAGATCTTGCAGGAATCCAAGATCGTCGAGGGCATCAAGGCGGGCTGCGCAAAGAAGATCCTCGGCCTGCTGGAAGAAATCGCCGAGAACGACAAGGACAAGTACGCGAAGATCTGGCAAGAGTTCGGGCGGGTGCTCAAGGAGGGGCCGGGCGAGGACTTCGCGAACCGCGAGCGCATCGCAAAGCTGCTGCGCTTCGCCTCCACGCATACCGACAGCGAGGAGCAGACGGTTTCCCTGGCCGATTACCTGTCCAGGATGAAGGAAGGCCAGGACAAGATCTACTACATCACTGCCGACACCTTCGCCGCGGCGCGCAACAGCCCCCACCTGGAGATTTTTCGCAAGAAG
>CAZNBS010000444.1:0-2498 GCA_964570955.1 uncultured Burkholderiales bacterium
CGTATTCGTCTGGCGTTCAGATGGATGGGTCAAAGGAAGCGGTGGCATTGTTGCTCACGGCGCGGTGACTTCAGCGCCGCAGCCAATGAATGATGACGCTCCTGACCTCTGGCGAGACGGCCAGAAAGCGCGACTGCAAATACGAATCGAGCTTCACATTTCGGATGTTAGACTGACAGTTGAAGATGGCATGGTGCAGCGGGGATTGCTTGAGAGGCACCCGTTGCTTGGCGATTTGACAATCCTGAGATGGCGGAACGCGACATTGTACGAGGTCAAAGACGCGCACGAACTCGCACTCGACGAGCTTTGGGCTTCCTTAGGCAAGAATAGGTAGTCTTCTCATGATCCCTAAACAATGCAAACGCCTCGCTGAAGTCGATTTCCCGATTGCGGTGGTGTCGAAGCACTCGGCGCGCGAGAAATCGATCCGGCACGGGCATCCGTCGACGCTGCATCTTTGGTGGGCGCGACGACCGCTGGCTGCCTGTAGGTCGATGCTGATGGCGCTGCTGTTGCCGGATCCGGTCGACGAACACTGCCCGGATGATTTCAAAACTGCGGCGCGCGAATTGCTGCCCGAGTTGGTGGGTACGATCAAGAAGGACGATCTATCGCTTCGCAAGGCGTTGCTCAAGTTCATCGGCGATTTCGCCAATTGGGATCATTCGGCGCACCCGGTCTATCTGAAAGTCGCTCGCGGTCTGGTCAAGGCTGCCCACGGCAACGAACCGCCCCTGGTGGTCGACCCGTTCGCCGGCGGCGGCTCGATTCCGCTGGAGGCGCTCCGCGTCGGTTGTGATGCTTTCGCTTCCGACCTCAATCCCGTGGCATGTCTGATTCTCAAGGTGATGCTGGAGGATATCCCGCGCCACGGCCCAAAACTCGCTGAAGAACTTCGTAAAGTCGGCAAGGAGATTAAGGAGCGGGCGGAGAAGGAGCTGGCCGAATTCTACCCGCTCGACCCCGACGGCTCGCGGCCGATCGCGTATTTGTGGGCGCGCACGGTCACCTGCGAGACTCCCCATTGCGGGGCCGAAATTCCCTTAATGCGATCGTTCTGGCTGTGCAAAAAGGCAAAGCGATTGCGCGCTCTGAACGCCAAGGTTTCGCATCCCAAGGGCAAAACGCCGGTCGTCGGGTTTGAGATTTTCGAGCCCAAGTCGGAGGCGGACGTGCACGAGGGCACCGTCAGTCGCGCCAAGGCACGCTGCCTTGCGTGCGGCACAATTCTTCAGCCCGATCGTGTCCGCGCACAACTTGCAGCCCAACGCGGCGGCGCCGATGCGATCTTCGACAATGACGGCAATCGAATCGGCGGCGCGCGATTGTTGGCGGTGGTCACTGTGAAGGACGACGAAGCCGGGCGTCAATATCGGCTACTTGATGATAAGGACTACAGCTGTGCCTTGAAGGCTCAAGTAAGGCTCAAGGAAACTCTCGATAAGTGGGAAATCAGCGGCAGGAGAGGGCCTTGCCCGGTGCCAGACGAAGCAATTAGCCTGAATGAAATCCGAAGAGTGTCTGTGCCTCTATATGGAGCGACGACTTGGGGAGATATCTTCACAAATCGTCAGAAGCAATCTCTCTTCACATATTCTCAGGCTATTCGCTCTATCGAGACAACAGCATCCTGCTCAAGGTTATGCTCGCTCGCATTGGATAGGATTGTCATGTTATTGAGCGCTCACTGTAGATGGAAGCCCACTGGAGAGTCACTGATCGACATGTTCGGACGGCACGCAATCGGAATGGTGTGGGATTTCGCGGAGTCGTCACCAAGATCTGAGAACGGGAACATTTTCGATATCTGGGTTGAGAGATTCGCGACATTTGTAGAGACGATTACCTCACTGAAGCTAAAGCCTGGTCAGATTCAACAGGTGGATGCTACCCAGATCTACCTGCCTGATGAGTCTTGTCAGGTCTGGTTTACCGATCCGCCATACTATGACTCAATACCATACGCCCATCTGGCCGATAGCTTCTATGTCTGGTTAAAGCGTTCTCTTCCTGTCACCTTGACCGAATTTGCACAGCAGCTTTCTCCAAAGGAAGGAGAATGCGTCGTTGATCGCCCGCACCGCCTAAGCAACTCCGTCAAGGATGAAGCCTATTTCGAGAAGAAGATCGGCGACGCCGCAGGTATCGGACGAAATGTCCTTGTCGAGACAGGTTGCGCTTCAATTGTCTTCGCTCACAAAACAACCGAAGGATGGGAGGCTCTCCTGACCGGAATTATCACGGGCGGTTGGTGTATTGCAGCCTGGCCAATAGCTACTGAAATGTCATCGCGACTGAATGCTCGAGATACCGCGTCACTTGCCACAAGTATTCACCTCGTTTGTCGGAAAAGGCCCCAATCGGCAATTATCGGTGATTGGGATGAAGTACTGAATGCACTCCCGAAACGCGTTGGCGATTGGATGGGGCGACTGCAATCTGAACGAATTCGTGGTGCGGATCTGGTATTCGCCTGCATCGGTCCGGCGTTGGAG
>CAZNBS010000445.1:0-2487 GCA_964570955.1 uncultured Burkholderiales bacterium
GTTTCACCCTGATCGAACTGATGATCGTCGTGGCGATCATCGGGATTCTGGCGGCCGTGGCGCTGCCGGCGTATCAGGATTACACGATTCGGGCGAAGGTCAGCGAAGTCATCGCCATGGCCGCACCGGCAAAACTCGCGGTAGCCGAGACCTCGTCGTCCGTCGGCGGCCTGTCTGGTATCACGGCGACGAATCACGGCTACAGTTTCCCTGGTGCGACTAAGTACGTCAGTGGTATCACAATTGCCGCGGGTACGGGTGTTGTGACCGCTGTTTCGACCGTGACGGGTGCGACGGGGAATATTGTCCTCACCCCTACCGATGTCGGTTCGGGTCAGCTCAGGTGGGCTTGCTCGACTACGATCCCCACGAAGTACGTACCGTCCGAGTGCCGCGGAACCTGATCGGCGACCGTGCGGCCGGGCCTCGTTCCTGAGGATCGACCGAACGTGATTCAGGGGGGCGCGACGATCTCGCGCCCCTTTTTCTTCCTCATGTACCAGGATGCACCGACGTGGACAAATCGATTGCTGCAGGTCGATCCGGTCCCGCGCGCTTTCTTTCGCATCGACTGCACGGTGGGTTGATTGCCTGTGGCCTCGCTTACCTGCTGATGATCGCAGCGCTCGCGCTGGTGTGGACGCTGCCACTGCTCGGCTGGCTGCCTGATGCGACGTGGCACGATCAGCAGCGGATCGGACAAGCGATCGGGATGGTACTGGCCGCAGGCGCCGCGACGCTCGTCTTCGGTCCCGGCCGGTTTCGCCCGTCTCCGGTACTCGACCCTGGGCGGCGCCGGCTGCTCGCTCTGGTCATCGCCGGCGGCATCGTCTCCGCGTGCCTCGCCCGTCAGCCTCTCTGGGGATTTGTGGAGGTTGCATTGGGAGTGGGAAGCCTCGGCATCGCGTGGCTTGTCGCGACGATGCGTCGGATGTTCGGCGCCACGGTCGACCGCGTGCTCCTCGCGGTGCTCTTCTTCACCTGCACCGGATTGATCACCCGCTTCCTTGCTGCCTACCTTTCGGCAATCATCGGAAATGAAGGTGTGCTGAACGCGTGGCTGCTGGTGGACGGTTTCTCGAATCCCCGCTTCTTTGGCCAGTTCCTGACTCTCGGCCTGCCGCTGTTGCTTGTTCCGTTGCTGACTTCCGGCGAGTTGCGCCGGCACTCCGTCGTTGCCGGGGTGCTCGCCGTCCTCGCCTGGACCGTCGCGATCACCTCGGGCACTCGTGGCACCTGGCTTGCCCTGGCGCTCGCCGCCGTAGTCCTCGCGTACACCGGACCGACCGGGCGCCGCTGGGCCATGTGGCAGATTTCGGCCGCCGCTGCGGGCTTGGTGCTGTTCTGGATCGCGATGACCGTGGTTCCCGACGCTCTGGAAATGCGGGCCGATCAGCATGCGGCAGCGCGGCTCACCACGTCACTCTCGCAGCGTGACATCATCTGGCGACAGGCGATCGAGGTGGCATACGAGAACCCGCTGCTCGGCATCGGGCCAATGCAACTGGCCGATGTCCCCAACGGGGTGGCCGTGCACCCCCATCAGGCCTGGCTGCAATGGGCCGCCGAGTGGGGGGTGCCTTCGGCCTTGCTGGTCACGTGGCTCGTGGTGTGTGCCGCATGGAGCGTCGCTTCGGCCGCGCGTGCCCGTGGCGAATCGACCCAGGAGCAGGACGTCATCCGCCTGTGCCTGATGGGGTCGATTGCGGGGGGGCTCACCCAAGCCATGGTCGACGGGGTCCTCGTCATGCCGTATTCGCAGATATGGGTTGCACTGCTGGGCGGGTGGCTCCTCGGTCTGCAGCCGCAGGCCGCGCCGCTCGGTCCGGTCGCGGCAGCGTCGCGCAGCGTGCCACGAGCGGCGTTGTCCCTGTGGTTGGCCGCATTCGCGGCATCGGCGGCCGTGCTTGCCTATGTCGTCGTGCGCGACTATTCTCATCTTGCAGAGCGCGAGCAAGCGTTCGCCCGATCGATAGGCGGTCATTTCCAGCCCCGCTTCTGGGCGCAGGGCGTTATCTACCCAGGTCGCGCTGAGTCTTCCCCTTCCGGGCTGGTCCGTAGCGCGTCACACTGAGAACGGGTTGCGTGCCGATGTCCATGCGCTCGAGCCAAGGCTCGCGATCAGGCTCGGTGGAACCGTCGTCGCGCTTGGCGGGTTCACTGCATTGTCGAAGTGGGTGACATGGGGCTCGGGACCGGCATTCCGGAGCCGAACCCCTCGACCACCCTGCGCGCATTCCCCTCGATCTGCGTCGCATCCGCGCGCCCCGCACCGCCCGCTTCCCCAAACACCGCCGTAATCACCGCCGCCGCCCGCGCCCCCGCCCGCGCCACTTCGTGCGCATTCCCCGCGTCGATCCCGCCGATCGCCACGGCATGCATCCCCGCCTCCCGCGCCTGCGCGAACAGCGCGAGCGGCGCGCGCACCGCTCCCGGCTTCACCGCCGAGACGAACACGCTGCCGAACGCTACGTAGTCGGCAACGCC
>CAZNBS010000446.1:0-2478 GCA_964570955.1 uncultured Burkholderiales bacterium
ATCGTTGACATCCCAAAGGCTCACCACTACCCTTGGCGCTCCGGCGTGGAGGAACCCTCGTGTAAGTCCTACGATCCCCTCTCCCCGGACTACCTTCCCAAGCCCAGTCCGGCAAGCCGAAAGTACCACAAGGTCTGCCGCAACCCTGAGATTGAAGATTTCATTTAAACGCAAGATACCGTCTTCTCCGCCGGCGGCAAGCTGTGAAAGCACGATGCCTGAGCGGCCTGGCACGCGCTCGTCGATGAAGGCGTGGGTGGCAAAGTGAATCCTCTTGAATAGAGTTAGATCCTCGCCTTTAACCGACGCCTCCGTGGCATTCTCTCTCAGCAGCAATTTGCGCAGGTCGCTTCGAAAGAGGGCGCCAACATTCTGTACTTCGCGGCCGCTGTTCGGCAAACGAGTGAACCGCATTCCTGCTGCAGCATGGATTCCCCGCACGACCGACTCCGGAGCTTCGCCACCCAGCGAGTGATCATTCTGCTCGAAGATCGGATCGCCGTAGGCAAGAAGATCGAGCCGCGTTCGATTCTGGGTCATTGACGAGCTCGTATTCAGCCTCAAAAAGACCGACGCCGAAGGCGCATAGTGGCAGGTGATTTGCTCCATCAGGACCCTCGCCGTGCCGGAGGAATCCGGTCGGATCAGGGTCTCGAAAGGCAGGTAATGAAGAACCCCGTCGGGCACGATGACAGCGTGCTTCGATTCGCCCAACACTGCCCCTGCTGGCTCAACTAGCCGGTGGTAGAGCGTGGTCGCTGCTTGTTTCCACGCGTTGTAGGCGCCGACACCTCGAGGCGGTTTCGACAGGTGCTCCCGGTAGGCCAAAACCGCCTCTTCGAGCGCACTGCGCGGCGGAAGAACGTGCATCTGCGCCTTCTCGCTGGTGATGACCCAGAGATAAGACTGGCGTGTGCCCAGGAGATACTCGAGCACCACCTGAACGTCGGTCAATCGTGCCGGCTCAGGATAAAGAAGTTCTGCAAGGTCATTGCCTTCTGCGCGCAGTTCCTCCACCCACGCAGCGACTCTCGCCTGTACTTGATCATAGGCGCGTTGGCGTGCTTCGGAGGGTCTCTTAAGCAGGTTTTCCGAGGCTTGAGTCAACTCGGCAAAGAGCTCACCATGACGACGAACCTGCTCGCCGGAAAGCCCTTTATACACATGCGTTCCAGTGTGCGACAGAGTGTCGAGGAGCGTTCGCGCTCGCGCTAGCTCAGAGAGTTCAAACGCGCGCCGGTCATAGCCAGCGCTGGGCTTGCGTTGGTGAAGCCGCCAGAGAAGATGGATGGCTTCCTCATAGACTTGCCAGTTCTGCCCGGAGGCTGCTACGCGTTGCTCAGTGCTTGGCCGACGGCTCCGAATCACTTCCATCGTGCGGACCGCACCTTCGTAGTGGTCCAGCGCCACCGTGTCGCGGCCCCGACGGATCGAAACCTCAGCCAACCACCGTCTTGCGGCGACAATTTCCTCAACCAGGCGGAGAGACTCCGCGATCTCAAGTCCGGCTTGCAGATGGCTCTCCGCTTCGGCGAGCCGGCCTCTCAACAACGCCCCATAGCCAAGCGCGACCAGCACTTGGGCCTCACCTGCCCGAACCGACATCCGCCGGTACGCTTCGAGTGCCTTATTGAGGTGTACTTCGGCGTCTGCGTAATTGCCAATAGCGATTTGGACTTTGCCAATACCAGACAAGGCCGCCACATCAAAAGCCGGAAAGCGGACCGTTTCTGACATCGCCAACGCCCGCTTGAAGTAGCTGATTGACTGAGGATACCTGCCCGCACGGAAGGAAAGGTCGTCCAGTACCATCAAATTCCGCTGTTGTTCGCCGACGTCTTGATGCTTCACCCCAGATTCGTATGAGGATCTCGTGTAATGCAGCGCCTTGTCCCAGTCACCAAGATCGCCGTAGAAGGTGCCAATGTTGCCTAGACCGGCACCTGCTTGCCACGACATGCCGAGAGACTCGAAGACCCTGACGGACAGGCCCGCATGGCGCAAGGCACTGAGCATATCGCCAGCGGCGCGGTACGCGTGCGAGAGGGTTCTGTGAGCGAACGCCAATGTGTCAGTCGACGCCCATCGACTGCTTTGGACGTCTGCCAACGTCTGCTCCCCCAAATAGACAGCATCAGTCACGAGCCCCAACGCAAGATACCGACGGACTTGGCGTAACCGGTAGTTGTGAATCCCCGGCCCCTCGAAGCCCATTTCGCTCTTCCTCAAGGACTCAATGGCTTCCTGCTGGAATACGATCGCCTTGATCACGTCGCCCGCGTCATCGAGAATCTCGGCATGATTGTTCAACAGCCGCTGCAGTACTGTTGTGAGACCATCTGCGCGCAGTCGCTCAAGGATTTGCTCGCTTGTTGCGAGCGCTTCTGGCAACTCTCCCAACCGGCGGAGGCAAGTTATCAGTCCGGAACGGACATGCAGCGCTTGTTCCTCATCCCCGATCTGCTCGAAATAGACAAG
>CAZNBS010000447.1:0-2468 GCA_964570955.1 uncultured Burkholderiales bacterium
GATCTCCCCGGGTAAGAACGCACTCCTTCACTGCACAACCGCCAGATTTACGCCACTTCGCCTTGATCACGAGAGCTTCGCGGAATCATGCCCGCTCGCCCTGCTCGGCAACGCCTTCTATCCGGTTTTTGTCCATCGGCTCGCAGTTTCGCTCCACGCTTCCTCCCCACAATCGGTCACCCTCATGCCGTTGCGCTTCGCTTCGTTCGCTGTGATCAGCTTACGGGAGGACTTCCGCCTCCAAGAGTGCGCCCGTGCCGGGCGCACCACAAGAAAACCCCGCGCCGCCAAGCGGTGCGGGGCTGAAGCGAGCTTGATCCGAGCGGAGCCTGATGAAACCTAGCATCAGGACACCCAGGAGCAGCCGCCCTTATTTGCACGAACCCGGCAGGAAGCGGACGGGCATAGTGCCTGCCCTGCAAGCGAACCCGGAAATCTGCGCCGGAATGGCAGCGATCGTCGCATTTGCACCAGCAATCTGCGGGGTAAGGGTGATCGTCGTGCCACGGATCGTCGCATCGAGGGACGCGTTGTTGGAGGCGGTGACCGTGATCACGCCATTGCCGTCGGTCGTCACAGAACCGACGAACTGCGTCGGGTTGGCCACGCCTTCGTTGCATCCCCAGCCATTCGCACCCGGAGCGGCACCGGCATTCGAGGTCTGATAGGTTTCGGAAACCGATGTGCGGCACTGGCTGGCCGCCAGGATGACTTCCGACACGCGCGCCTTTTGAATGTAGTCTTGATAAGCCGGCAGCGCGATGGCAGCCAAAATGCCAATGATGGCGACAACGATCATCAGTTCGATCAGGGTGAAGCCTTTTTGAATCGCTTTCATGAAGTTCTCCTTCTGTAGTTGGAAAAAAATGACCGAGAAGTTTGGAGTTTCCCGCTTCACGTCATCTACTGAGCAATTGTCATGCCTGCCGGATACTATGGTTAAGCCATTGTATTCTTGCGGTGCTTGGTATGTATTGACGTAAAAATTGTTTAGAACCGGCAGCAAATGACAGTTTATGTCACTTTGTTGCACTGCGGCATCAATTCATGGTTCATCCGACTTTCGTGTGGGTCACGGTGGTCGGGTATAGGTTGAGACTGCCGCAGTGGAAATAGACGGCGATCTTGAAGTGGTCCGGATTGCGATAGCCACAAGCCCGTTTCTGGACGGTGGCGATCTTAGAGTTCAAGCCTTCGGCAACCGCGTTGGAGATGCGATGCGTGAAGTAGGTCAGCACATTGGGAAGGTGACGCGCAATCAGTTTGGCCGACTTCAATTCCTCGAAGCGCGACCGGGCCTTGTCCGTCATGTTCTCCGGATTGGTCAGCCACAGGTACTTGCTCTTGGTGAGGGTGGTGTCGCCCGCTTTGAGCAGCGCCTTGTGCTCCTGCTTTCTGACCTTGTCGACGGCTTCAACGACGTGGCGCATGATGTGGAAATGGCGAAGACCATCTTGGCATCGGCCTGCGGCACCTTGTCCCGGCAGGCACTGATGTAAGCCGGCCACATGTCCAGGCCGATCGCCTCGATGCTCTCCCGTGCTTCTTCCGGGAAGGCCTCGAAGCAGGCGGCCAGACTCGCCTCTTTGCGTTCCTCGCCGATGTATTCGACCGTCGCCTCCTTCAGGTCGCACACCAGGGTCATGTAGCGGTGGCCCTTGGCGATGGCCTTCTCGTCGATGCCGATGTGCGTGGGAATGCATTCACCCTTGGCCGCACGCCCGCGCAGCACCGCGCGCTCCATCAGGTGCCAGGCTTCGTCCCAGCTCACGCGCAGCAGTGCTGCCGCCTTCTTGACATCGGTGGCCCGCAAAACGTCGATGGCGAACGCTTCGAACAGGTAGGTAAAGCGGCTGCCGGCCTGCGCCCACGGAAGCGTTACTTGCCGCACGCCATGCTCCGGGCACGACACGCGCGGAGGTCGGGCATGCAGATAGGTCAGAAACTGGCAGCTGTCCAGTGACGCCAGACCCGCTCGGCCTGGTGGTCGTAGACGCCCAGCTCGCGCCCACATTCGGGGCAGGCAAAGCGCTGCCCCGCCGGGTGGCCGACATATACCTCGACATGTTGCCGCGCTACGTCCAATTCGACTCGCTCCGCCGTCCAGGGCTCACTCAGCCCAAGCAGTTGCCGGTACAACCCCGCGCTTTCCATCGCATGACCTCCATAAAGACCATGCGCGAAAGCGTACTACCTACCCACAGAAATGTCTGAAGGACCCAATTCATAGCCGGAAATACGCGACTCGTCCACACCATCAATCTGCTCCGGATCGAGAAATTGCTCCGCGTATTTGAGATAGACCTTCTGCCGCACGAAAACGTCGAAGAGGTCCGGATCGATATGGCCGTTGAGCTTGAAGTTTCCCAGGATTTCGAGCGATTCTGACAACGTCTTGCCGCGCTTGTAGGGCCGATCGCGGGCGGTGAGCGCCTCGAAGATGTCGGCGATGCCCATGACGCGGGCCT
>CAZNBS010000448.1:0-2463 GCA_964570955.1 uncultured Burkholderiales bacterium
CACAGATTAGTGAACTGACCGGCTACGACCGAAAGACCATTCGGAAATACCTGCTGAATCCCGAAGCCGTTCCGCGCTACGGCAGCCGGCCGGCGGGTCCGAGCAAGCTCGATCCGCACAAGCTGTACCTGGAGGATCGTCTGAAGGCGGGTGTGTGGAACGCCCAGGTCCTGTTGCGTGAGCTACGCGAGCGCGGCTACAGCGGCGGGTACACGATTCTCACGGATTGGCTGCGGCCGCAGCGCCAAGCCGGCTATGCAACGGCGGTGCGGAGGTTTGAGACGCCGCCCGGCAAACAGGCGCAAGTGGACTGGGGGCACCTCGGCTATCTGGAGGTGGACGGCGGAGCGCATCGGATGTGGGGGTTCACCATCACGCTGGGCTACAGCCGGCGCATGTGGGCGCAGGCGGCCTTGGATCAACAACTCGGCACGCTGTTGCGGATGCATGAAGCGGCGTTTCAGGACTGGGGCGCGATTCCGGAAGAGATCCTGTATGACCGCATGAAGACGGTCTGGCTGGGGACCGATGAGCGCGGGGAGATCATCTGGCATCCGGTGTTCCTGGATTTCGCGCGCTACTGGGGATTCAAGCCACGGCTGTGCCGGCCGTACCGGGCGCAAACGAAGGGAAAAATCGAGTCGGGTGTGAAGTACGTGCGCCGGAATTTTCTATGCGGGCTGCTGGGCCGAGAGCCATCTTGCATGGCCGATTTCAACGTGCAGTTACGCGAGTGGGTGGAAACCGTGGCCAACCGGCGCGTGCACGGGACCACCTATGAACAGGTGCTGATCCGCTGGGACGAGGATCAGTTTGCCATGCAGTCGCTGCGCGGGCGGCGGCCTTATCCGTATGTGGATGACGAACTGCGCAAGGTAGCGCGGGATGCGTATGTGAGCTGGCAGGCCAGCCGGTATTCGGTGCCGTGGCAGCACGCGGGCAAGCAAGTGTGGGTCCGCGAGCAGGGCGGCCGGGTGGAGGTTCACTGCGGCGGCGAGCGGATCGCCGTGCATGCGCCCGCCCCACGGAAGCACCAGGTGATCACCGAGCCCGCGCACCACCACGGCATTCCGCTGGGGATGCCGGGCGGAGACAAGATTCTGATCCGGGTGCGGGAGGGCGCTCCGTCGGTGGAGGCTCGCCCGCTGGCAGCCTATGAAGGCCTGGCAATGGGAGGCGCGCAATGACGCCGGCGCCGATTGAACGACTACAAAACGCGCTGACCACGCTGGGGCTGAAAGCAGTGGAGGCCAGGCTGGAAGGGCTCTTGGAGCAGGCCGCCAAAAAGGAACCCACCTACGCCGAGTTCCTCGACGAGTTGCTCGGCTGCGAGGTCGATGCACGCCGCACGCGTTATCTGCGGGCACGTTTGCAACTGGCGCACCTGCCGTTTGTGAAGACCTTCGATCAATTCGATTTTGGATTCCAGCCGTCGATCGATGAACGCCAGGTTCGCGAACTGCGGAGCCTGCGCTTCGTCCACGATGCCAGCAATCTGATTTTCCTGGGGCCGCCCGGCGTGGGGAAAACGCACTTGAGCGTGGCGTTCGCCGAGGCGGCCATCCAAGCCGGCTTCGGCGCTTACTTCATCACGGCCCATGACATGGTCCACGACCTTGGCCGTGCTTATCGGGAAGGACGGCTGGACCGGCGCATGCGGGTGTATCTGGCACCCAAGGTTTTGGTCATTGATGAAATGGGCTACCTCCCGCTGGACGACCTCGGCGCCACGATTTTCTTCCAGTTGGTGAGCGCGCGTTACGAGCGCGGCAGCATCATCCTGACCAGCAACAAAAGCTATGGCGACTGGGGTTCGGTCTTCGGCGATCCGATCATCGCGACCGCCATCCTCGACCGCCTGCTGCACCACTCCACCACGATCAATATCCGCGGTGAGAGTTACCGGCTGAAAGACCGCCGGCGAGCGGGGCTGCTGGCCAAGCCAGAGGACCAGCAGGCCGGCGCCGTTGCTTTGGCGCCTCCCGCGGCTGGCGCCCCGAACAGTCGTGGAAAGCGGGGAGCTTCGTTATGAGTTTTCTGAGGCATCACGAGATCTATCGGTCCGATGTAGGGATCAAAACCATCCTCGGATTGGGGCCGTGTACTGCCTCCCGTTGGCCGGCCCCGAGCCATGAAAAAGGGCGCGGCTTTAACCCCGCGCCCTTCCCATCGTCCGCGATGAGTCTCGGGTCGGCTATTCCTTGGCAGGTTGCTCTCCAGCAGTGCCCGCCTCCGCTTCACCGGCCGGAATCTATGCTGTACCCACCGGCCGAAACAGTCAACCACCACTTAACGGGGGCTGGGGAATTTTCGACCGGAACTTTGGGGAATTTTCAACCGGTATTGACAGACAAGGCGAACTTGACGACGCTGCACCGTTCATTGCGAGTAGATCTTCACTACATAAACGGGGCACAAACGCTCTGGTACCTGAAAGCCGATGTTCCTGGACCCACGCGTCTC
>CAZNBS010000449.1:0-2434 GCA_964570955.1 uncultured Burkholderiales bacterium
CGTTCAAGGCGGGTTGCAGGGCTGCGCCGGTTTCGCTGCGGACGAGGTCGTTCAGACGAAGAAGTTGGCCACGGAGTGAATCGTAGCTGGACGACGACTCTGCCAGGACGGCCCGGATCGCCCGGCGAACGCGCTCGAATTGATCATTTTCCTTCTTGTCTCCCGGCATTCCTCGAAGATCCGCTGTGGCTGATGTCTTTAGACGATTAGCATGATGACGCGCAGCCGGCAACTGGATTTCGGCGCATCTCCGTCTTCCTGAAACCGGAGCGGCTATGGAGGCGGGATGCCAAGACGAGGATTCACGCTCATCGAGATGCTGGTCGTGATCGCTGTCATTGCACTGTTGATTTGATGCCTGCTTTCCACTCTGCGGGCACGGAGAAAAGTGCGCAGCGTTTACGCTGATTGAGCTTCTAGTGGTGATCGCGATTATCGCGCTGTTGATCTCGATTCTGTTGCCTGCCCTCAGGCAAGCCACGATGGAGGCGTTTACTTTGATTGAGCTTCTCGTCGCAATCCAAAACAGGAATGTCGTAAGTCGTTATCTGTACTTCACTTAGAGGCCATGTCCCTACCGGTCCAAGCACCGAGATTTGGTCCGGAGCGAATGCCCGACGCCATGTTTTGAAACAGCCTCCAAGAGCGCTGCTGCTTATTGAGTCTAAACGCCGATTCTGACCGCAGAGGGCTCCCGCGAATAAAAAGAAGGCCCGCAGAGAAAACGGTTGCAATCCGGATGACGCATCGCTAAAGATTCAGGTGTACCACATTGCGGTGGCACAACGGTTTCTGTTCAACATTCCCCACGATTGATACTGATGCCTTAACAGGCCCACGCGGAGTTCTACGGACTCCACCTGATGAGTCAGAGTTTTTCGTCATGCTAAGGTGCCGCCACGTCAATCGAAGAGGAACGCGCGCAAATAAGGCGGCTCCGCGCGCTGACGTAACGCACACTGATTGTGTTGCTGAAACCTGCGAGCAGAATCCGTCTTCGCTTACCCCGTCCAACGACGAGGCGCCGCGCATTAACGTCCATGTCGGCATTGGCGGGTGGAGACGCAACGATCAGAGGGATCAAGATGACCAGCTATCTTTCGATTTGTCGCTCTCTGGGAACTTCGGGGCGCTGGCTTCGAGAGTAATGGAAATCCTGGGGCCGTATCTGCGCCAGGCCATTGCGGACGCGACGGTCAACATTAGTCCTCAACACGCGAAGCCTAGCGAGACGCTTGCGGCTGACAGTCGGAGCGCCCCTCGCGAAGTGGCCCTGTCGGCGGGCGCGAAGTCGCTTCTCAAGACGATCGTGGACATTTCCAACCGCTGCGAACTTCAAGAACATCCGGATGAAGCGTGGATTTCGTTCTCGTCCTGGTTCATAATGACTCGTAACGTAGAGCGCCATCGTGCAGACGCGGAGTCGCTGATCCTGGAATTAACGAACGCCGGCTTCGTCGAAGTCTTCAACAAGTCAAAGCGAAAACAGTACAAGGCCACCGTGACAGGGCGGCGTTACTTGAAGTCGCTCAATCAGAGTTGACTTGTATCGCCCCGGCGACTCCCAATCCTGCCACTCTCTGCCCATTTCTACCCGAGATTGTTTCCAGAACACGCCCAAATGTGGACCTGCCGCATGTCACACTTTGGTCGAAGCTGGCGCGGATTGTCCGGCCGGCAGATCGGGAGACCAAAGTGAAGGCCACTTCCAAATTGCTGAATGTCGAGTACGTCCGTGCCGCAGAGCCTGAGAGCGACGGAAACATCGACGAAGCGCTCGCCGACCATCAAGACACCGAACGATGGGACGGGCACCCGATGATCGCAACCAGCAAACCACAAAGCGCTAATGGATCAGAGTGCAGCGTCTATGAGAGTCTAGCTCGTCATCAGGTCATAGAGCTTTGGGGTTGCCGTGATCTTCTGGCGTTCCTGCAAGAGTGGGCGGATCGGATGATCGTGCGGTTTGAACTGGACATCCCTGAGCTGGCGCTTCGGGTGGATGCACTGCCTCGTTCGCGTCTCGGCCACTTCCGACCTGGGCACAACGGGTTCGGCCTCAAGGGCGAGATCGCCATCAACAGCCTATACGTGGGCGCGCTCGCTCCGTGGGAGATTCTCGGAATCCTGGCGCACGAGCTGCTTCATGCCTGGCAGCATGCTCACGGCTCCCCCAGCGACGGCAACCACCACAATCAAGAGTATCGCCGGAAGGCCGAGTCGCTCGGATTGGTCATCGGTCGGCGCGGCGTGATGGGGTACAGCGCGAAGTGCGTGTTCAAGGATCTTCTGCGGCAATTCGGGATCGACGTTCCCGAGACTGACATTGCGCCGCGCGAGCGACGGGCGAAGGGCTCTTCCAAGAACAAGAAGTGGGTTTGCTCGTGCCCGATCAACGTGCGGTGCGCGGTAGCGCTTCAGGCACAGTGCCTCT
>CAZNBS010000450.1:0-1985 GCA_964570955.1 uncultured Burkholderiales bacterium
CTCCGCTCGCTTGGCGAACCGAAGAAATGGCTTTAGATGGTCAGAATGAACATGCAAGGCGCGGTCAGTGAGGTCGCCCGTTGAGAAGACGACATCCGGCATGTAGGCCGGGCTGGTTTCGTCTCCCCAAAGATGCGAGATCAAGAAGTCGAATGAGCGCTCCGCCTTCTCCGGATAGGCTCCACCCAAGTGCTGGTCTGTAATATGTATCAACTTGCTCATGCAATCTCCCCGGTCGCCCATTGCCGAAAGGCGGCCTTGACGGCGTCGACGTCTGCCGACAACAGGTCGTTGATGCCCTTGCCCGCGTATTGCGGAAAGGCTTCAGCGAGCCACGCTCGGAACTGCGCTTCAGTCTGCTTCAGCTCTCCGAGAAGCATGTTGACGTCCTTGATCTGCGGGACGGTGATCTTCGCGCCGGCAACCGGCGCAGCCCCAGCACCGGATTTCTCCGGCTCGGTCGCCGACTGCGCCGGCTTCGGCATTTCGAGGTGGCCGGACTCGCAGGCCTTGCAGATCTCTTCGTAAACTTTGCGACCGATCGCGCGGTCGTCGTCAATGCCATACTTTGCCTTGAGCCACGCCTTGAACTGGCCGTCGTCGATGTTGTTGCTCTTGCGAATGGCGTAAAGCCGCTTAGCCTGAGGCTCACTGATCGGGTCGCCGTGGTCGCCCGCTGGCGCAGAGGTCGTCTTGCTGCCGCCGTTGCCGGTCGGCTCAGTCTGTTCGCCGTCTTCGCCCGGCTCGACGTCGGCGGCGAAGAGGTCGGAGGTCGCGGTAGCCAATACGGTGGCCCCAATCAAAGCCCGCTTCTGCGACATTTTTCTTACCGTGTTCCGCTTATCAGCCGGGTTAGCGACGATCACCTGATACTTGACCGTCTTCTTGTCGCCGCGCCCGAATTCCTTAGCGACGAGCGTGTCCTTGTCAATGCCCTTAGGCAGCTCGCTTGAGTACTTCCACTCGAAGCGATACTTCGACTCGAAGCTTGAGGCGTCGCCTTCGCAGTCGGCTACGAGCGTGTTGCTTCCCTTCTGCCGTATCTCACAGCGATAGACGTAAGCGAAAAGACCGATCTCCCAGTCTTCCTTCTCGTTGATGAGAATGAACTTAGCGTAGTAGCCATGCCAATCCAGGAGCTTCTCAGCGCCGGGCTTGAGTAGAGAAAGCTTGTTTGTGCCGGGAATTACCGCGTAATCGCGATCGATACCTTCGGCGAGATTATCATTGAGGAATTGCCTCTTGAGTTTGATCATCGCCGACATGCGTTGCATGTTGGCGGCCATCTGATCCGGGCTTGCCTGCGCGACTAACGCGCTCCCCGGATTCTGTTCTTGTACCTGGTCATTCATAATACTTTGTCTCCAACTCTATTCCTGTTACCTTGCCTGCGCCCCGCTTGCCACGGGGCGACGATCGTTCTTCGATTGTCTCCAACTCACCCCGTGCTCACGGCGCGGGGTGTTTTCTTTACTTCATCCCGCACCAGCTCAGCGAATCCCTCGTCCGAGAATACGAGCGCGCCGCTCTTGATCGACTTGGCGAGTGATCCATTGTCGCTGTACAGCCGCACACAAGCCGCGATCGTCTCCTCGACACCGCGCTTGTAGCTCTCCTCGTCGAGCGATTTGAGTGTGCTCAGCGTGAGTTGCACCGGCGCATCGCCAATCCGAGTCACTCCCGGTATGTGCGGCCCGGCGCTGATGCCGGCGCGCCGCAGCAATTGCTCAAGCTCCCGCAAGTCTGATGTCTGCGTGTGCTCCATGTTCACCTCCCTTCATGCGATGCAAATGTGATCTGGATGCGATGTCGAAGGGGCGCAAGGAGTCTCTCGCGCCCCTCACAGCAGCCACGGCCAAAAGTAGCACTACAAAAAGCCGTAGCGAACTTGCCTGCAACTACTCCACGATTCCGCCTTGACAGAATCGCGAAACGTGCTATCTTCAATCGCCTGCACGGATGGAGGCTCACCTCAAACTCAGCAG
>CAZNBS010000450.1:1995-2433 GCA_964570955.1 uncultured Burkholderiales bacterium
GGCGATAGCGTCGAGCCTCTTCCGCGCTGGTACGGCGAATCGGCCCGTTGGCTGTGACAGCGACGATCCGCGTGCGCAGGACACCGCCGGCCTTCATCTTCGCCAGCGTGGCGCGGCTTACCCCAATGATCTCCATCGCCACCTTATCCTGCACGCACCGCTCGTAACTCGCCAGCGTGCCCAGCGACGTCACTTCAGCAGTGAGCGATGTCACTTTAGGAGTCACTTGCTACTCCCGGCCGTCCGCACGTGGGGAGCCTCGTAATGCGACTCCCCCGTGTTTATTCTGTGGGGCTGGGTGGTACCACCCGCTGCGGCGCAGAAGGGATCGCGCACCGCAGATATGCCCAGCCCCTTGCTGTCAATTCCCTGTCCACCTGGGCGCTTGGCGATGCCCACGTAAACGCTGTTAATCACGCCTCTGTCTCCCCGTCACCG
>CAZNBS010000451.1:0-2432 GCA_964570955.1 uncultured Burkholderiales bacterium
TGTTCAATTCCCAGTTTCCCGGGGTGGCCGCGATGGGTGCTGCGGTGCTGTTGCTGTTCTTTCTGCCGTGGCTGGATCGCAGCGCGGTGAAATCGATTCGCTACAAGGGTAGGCTCTTCAAGGGCTGGCTCGTCGCCTTCGTCGTCACCTTTTTCATCCTCGGCTATCTCGGCACGACGCCGACCACGGTATGGGGGCAGTTCACGTTCGATGCCTTCTTCCTCGACACCAGGGACGTGGCCACGTGGGTCGCCCGCATCGGCACCGTCGTCTACTTCCTGTTCTTCTTGCTGATGCCCTGGTATTCGCGCCGGGACAAGTGCCAACCCGAGCCGGAAAGGGTCACTGCCTGAGATGAAGAAGCTCGTTGCCCTGCTGCTGCTGGCGCCGACGCTGGCGCTGGCGAGTTCCGCCGGCCCCAATCTGGACCGCGCACCCGTGGACCTGCACAACCTGCCCTCGTTGCAACGAGGTGCGCAGGTATTCGTCAACTACTGCCTGAACTGCCACAGCGCTAACTTCATGCGCTACAACCGGTTGCGCGATCTGGGGCTGTCCGAGCAGCAGATCCGTGACAACCTGATGTTCGCGGCGGACAAGGTGGGCGAAACGATGACGGTGGCCATGCGCAGCACGGACGCCGCGCACTGGTTCGGCGTGGCACCGCCGGATCTGAGCGTGATCGGCCGCTCGCGCGGCGCGGACTGGCTGTATACGTACTTGCGCGATTTCTACCGCGATCCCGCTCGTCCGACCGGCTGGAACAACCTCATCTTCCCCAGTGTAGCCATGCCGCACGTCCTGGTCGGACTGCAGGGCGTGCAGGTTCTGAAGACCGAGGAAGGCAAGGATTCGCACGGCCGCAAGACCGAGATACATCGGCTGGTCCTGGAATCTCCAGGCAGCATGACTCCGGTGCAGTATGACCAGTTGGTCGGCGATCTGGTGAATTATCTCGTATACATGGGCGAGCCTGCGAGGATGTCACGCGTGCAGATCGGCATCGCGGTGATGCTGTTCCTCGGCGTCTTCATCGCCGTAAGCTGGCTTCTCAAGCGCGCCTACTGGAAGGACGTGCACTGAGGCGCGTCGGAATCGACCATCATGATGACTCTCTATTCCGGAACGACCGATCCTTTCTCGCAGCGCTGCCGCAACGTGCTGTACGAGAAGGGCATGGATTTCCAGATTATCGACGTCGACATGTACAACAAGCCCGAGGACCTGGCGGTGATGAACCCGTACAACCAGGTCCCGGTGCTTGTGGAGCGCGACCTTATCCTGTACGAGTCGAACATCATCAACGAGTACATCGACGACCGATTCCCGCACCCGCAGCTCATGCCGGCCGATCCGGTAATGCGCGCGCGCGCACGCCTGTTCCTGTTCCGGTTCGAAAAGGAGTTGTTCGCCCACATCGAGTCGATCGAGAAGGGGAGCCAGAAGGCGGCCGAAAAGGCGCGTTCGATCATCCGCGACAACCTGTCGCAGATCGCGCCGGTGTTCACCAAGCAGAAGCACATGCTGGGCGACGAGTTCTCCATGCTGGACGTTGCGATTGCGCCGCTGTTGTGGCGGCTCGACTACTACGACATCCAGATGCCGAAGCAGGCCGCACCTTTGATGAAGTACGCCGAGCGCCTGTTCAGTCGGCCGGCGTTCATCGAGTCGCTGACCCCTTCGGAAAAGGTAATGCGCAAGTGATCAGCAAGGCGACCAAGCCCTATCTGGTGCGTGCTATCTGGGAGTGGTGCGCCGACAACGGTTACACGGCCTACCTCGCCGTGCAGGTTGACGAGAATACCCGGGTTCCTGCAGAGTTCGTGAAAAACGGCGAGATCATCCTCAACGTCAGCGCTGACGCCACCCACAAGCTCACACTCGGCAACGACCTGGTCCAGTTCGCCGCGCGCTTCGGCGGCGTATCGCGCGAGTGCTCGGTGCCGATGTCGGCGGTGCGCGGTATCTTCGCGCGCGAGAATGGCGAAGGCATGTTCTTCCAGGCGCAAGCGCCCGAGCCGGCGACCGCGGAACCGGTGCGGGAGCCCAATGCCGCCGCTACGCCCGACCCCGCGCCGTCCGGCGCACCCTCCACGAGTGGTTCGAACGGACGCAAGTCGCATTTGCAGGTCGTGAAGTAGCTGCGCTCGCGTGCCTCGAGCGAACGGAGCGCGGGCTATAATCCTCCGCTTCGGCCGGCTTAGCTCAGCTGGTAGAGCAGCTGATTTGTAATCAGAAGGTCACGGGTTCGATTCCTGTAGCCGGCACCAGCGGCAATTGCCGAGGCGCGTTTGTGCGGCACGGCGCGGAAACGGCGTTATTCTTCTGCAGTCGGGGCGTAGCGCAGCCTGGTAGCGCGCGTGCCTTGGGCGCACGAGGTCGCGAGTTCGAATCTCGCCGCCCCGACCATCGCACATCTGCGCTCAGGTCTT
>CAZNBS010000452.1:0-2412 GCA_964570955.1 uncultured Burkholderiales bacterium
CGAACCCGGCTCCGGCGCAGGCCAAGGCGGCTGCGCACACGCCCATGATGCAGCACTGTCTAGCGTGTCAACTGCATCAACGACTTATGCCCTCTAGTCTCGCCTTAGTCTCCTAGAAACCTAGCGAAAAACCGAAGCGGGAGACAACATGCCTTTTCGCATACTCAGCCTTGACGGCGGCGGAGCCAAAGGTTTCTATACCCTCGGCATTCTCCGAGAGATCGAGGCGATGATCGGCTGTCCGATCCACGAGAAGTTCGACCTCATCTTCGGAACGAGCACCGGGGCAATAATTGCCTCAATGCTCACGCTCGGGAAGTCGGTGGAGGAGGTTCACGACACCTACAAGGAGCACGTCCCAACGGTCATGGGAAAGAGCACCCCGAGCGAGAAGTCGAAGGCGCTCTCGGAACTCGCAGAGGAGGTCTATGGGGACGCCACGTTTGCCGATATGAAGACGAAGGTTGGCATCGTCGCCACCCGCTGGGTCGAGGAAAGGCCGATGATCTTCAAGTCGGATGTCGCCCAGGCACACGGCCGACATGACACGTTCGTTCCCGGCTTCGGCGTGCCCGTAAAAAAAGCCGTTCAGGCGTCTTGTTCCGCATATCCTTTCTTCGATCGGGTGACCGTCAGAACGTCCCAAGGCGACGACGTAGAGCTCATCGACGGGGGTTATTGCGCAAATAACCCGACCCTCTACGCCATTGCAGAAGCGACCGTCGCCATGAAAGTGCCGGTCGAGGAACTTCGCGTGGTTAGCCTCGGCGTGGGAACCTATCCCGCGCCGAAGCTCGATCTTCTCAGCAAGGCGTATTGGGCGAACAAGATACCGAGTGTCAAGCTTGCCCAGAAGATGTTCGAGATCAATACGCAGTCGATCGAACAGCTCCGGGCGATCCTCTACAAGCATATCGCTACCGTGCGAATCAGCCAGTCCTATACGGAGCCGAAGATGGCGGCGGATATGTTTGAGCACAATCTCGCGAAGCTCAACGTCCTCCGACAGCGCGGGGCGCAGTCTTACGCGGAACATGAAGCAAAGCTCAAGCAATATTTGCTCTAGGAGGGCGCATGGCGATTCCGGAAGAACAGCTCAAGACGTGGTCGAAGCAAGGCTCGGTGCCGCAATCTGCCGCCACATATCAGGCCATCAAGGCGGTACTGGAGGACAAAAACGCTCCGTATCACGCAAAGAGATTTGAGCCTTTTCTCCAAGGCTCCTACGGCAACGATACGAACGTCTGGAAGGACAGCGACGTCGACATCGTGATGCGCCTGGACTCGGTCTACTACTCAGACCTCGACTTCCTCACTCCTGAGGCGAACGCCAACTTTGAGAAAGCTCGGGACCCCGCCCAATACAGCTTCGATCAATGGAAGGCTGACGTGCTTGCGTGGCTCCAGAAGAAATACCCTGGAGCGGTGACGCCCGGAAATAAAGCAATCTTCATCAAAGGCAACGGGAACAGGCGCGATGCCGATGTTGTGGTTTGTTGCCAGCTTCGGCGATGGTGGGAGAGCAGCAACGGAGTGGACGATAAGTTCACGGAGGGCATCTGTTTCTTTCTGCCTGATGGCACGAGGATCGAGAACTTTCCGGAACGCCACATGGCAAATTGCACGCAGAAACACCAGGACACCGACGAGTGGTTCAAGAAGGTAGTGCGGGTGTACAAGAACATGCGGAATCGGATGATCGAAGATGGAGTTCTGGCTGAAGGCATTGCCCCGTCCTATTACCTCGAGGGAATGCTGTGGAACGTCCCCGACGATAAGTTCGGGACGAGCTTCGATGCTTCCTTCGTGAACACGTACAACTGGGTTATTCAGGCCGAAAGGGACAAGCTTGTGACCGCGAGCGGTATGCATTGGCTCGTACGAAACGGCCAGCACACGTCGTGGCCCGTGGCGAACTTCGATGTGTACCTTGCCGCAGCAGGGAAATTCTGGACCGAGTGGGGCAGTTAGGTCAGGCGGTAATCTCCGTCGTATCGAGGTCGCAACGGGATCAAGCCCGAACTGTGCGGTCTTTCGCGACGATAGACCTCACACTCTCTCGGATCAACTCTGTAAAGCCGCATTAGTTGCGGAGCGTTGACGTAGTGTTCATCAAGGTCGTGTTGAGACCTGACGTAGCCTGGGACAACTAGGTATTTCTTCATAAACTCATTGAATCAAAAAATCGGCAAATGACAAGTCTTGGGTGTGAACAGTAGATGGCCACTTTTCAAGTCTCAATTAGTCTCCGAAATCATCTCCGTAAGGGGCTGTTTGCCTCACAAACTTCTTGAAGAACAAGCGCGACATCATTGATGCATCTAGCACTGCTCAGAGTGAGAAAGTGACTAGCGCCCACACTCCAATGATGCAGCAGTACCTCGCCCTGAAGGCGGGGTACCCCGACATGCT
>CAZNBS010000453.1:0-2380 GCA_964570955.1 uncultured Burkholderiales bacterium
TTTGGGGCGCAGACGGCAAGTCGCATCAGGTGACAGTTGTTTCCATCATGGTCAGGAAGCAGGACGGTACGTATGCCGTTCGGTGTGTACCTGAAGGTGTGGATTCGAGCAGGTAACCTATGATCCCATCCGCCAATAGACCCCTGAGTGAGCTATTGGCGGACAGGGCTAAAGAGTTCAAGCGTAAGGCGGCGCACCATGCGGCGAAAGGGGGTGTCGAGATTCCCGTAGGCGCACCCGGCCCGTATGCAATCGCGTTTTTTGGCGATGCCCATGTGGACGATCCGGGTTGCGACATTGCGCTGCTGTGCGATTCGATGAAGCTGGTCGCCGCCACGGATGGCGTCTATGCGGTCAACATCGGTGATCTGACCAACAACTGGATCGGCTCGCTCGCAAGGCTGTACGCACACCAGACCGCAACGGACGACGAAGCGATCATGCTGGCGACAGACCTTTTGACCGCGATTCCGTGGTCGTTCGTGATTCTCGGTAATCATGACACATGGGGTCCGGTCGCCAAGTTGATCTGCCAGCATCACGGCATTCCGTATGCGGCGCACGGCGCGATGCTGACCTTCGTTTCACCGACGGGCCATCGGCTGGTCGTGGACGCGAGGCACGATCACCCCGGCAGGTCGATGTGGAACCCCGCTCACGCGCAACTCAGGCGCAATGCGATGGGTTCACCCGCCGACATCATCGTTGCGGGGCACACGCACCAATCGGCCACCGTGACGCGGAAATCGCCGATGTCGGGCAAACTCGCGCATTGTATCCGCGTTTGCGCGTTCAAGCGGTTCGATGAATATGCGGACTCGAAACACCTGCCGGACGAGGCAATCTCGCCCATCGTTCTCGCGGTAGTCGATCCCTTTGCAAAAAGCGCGGCTGGTGTGGTAAAAGTCCATGAGGATTTGGAGCGCGGGCTGGTCGAACTGGACGCGCTGCGGAGGTACAGATGCAGGTTAGAATCGGAATCAAATTGAAGATCAGGTTTTTCGGGATCACGTTCGGTACGCTCTCGCGGGTGTTCCGCGTGAGCATGGATGACGGCTTCAAACTTGTGGAGGAGGGTGAATCGTTCGAGTACCCACTCCACGCACAGATCGTATTCAACGACCGGGGTGTTCGCCTCGGCTATTGGACTATCTATGGCATTGACTGAGCAATCTGCGGCGCATCTCGGCATCGACGACTGGCCGGAGTCGGTCTGGCTGCTGGTCGATCCACAGGGCGTCCGTCATGGCGTGTTCCGCCACGAGGGGGTGTTCGGTCTCGCCTGTTTCCGCAACGAAGAGGCCGCGAAGCTATTCTCCCGCGTGTGGGGGTTCTCGCGGTATTCGCGGGCTCAACCGTTCTCGTTCAATGACGCTCGTGCGGTGGCGCAGAGCAAATCGACGCAGATCGTCTGCATGTACCTGTTCAGCGCGGCTCACGAACCGGAGTCGGTGCATTGGATCAGGTGATGCCCAAAGTCGTCGCGCTGAAGTCATGGCTCGCCAGCAAGGAGCGTCGGCGCGAGTTTACGACGGTCGTTCTTCATGCCACGGCTGGCAGTACGGCGTCGGGCGCGATTGTGACGCTCAGGCTGCGGAAGCTCTCTTATCACTACATCATCGAAAAGAGCGGCGTGATCCACAAGTGCGTTCCGATGAACAACGTCGCGTATCATGCGGGCATTTCGTTCGGGCCTGACGGGATTCAGGTCAACGAATACAGCATCGGGATTTCGTTCGTGAATCTCAACAATGGCAAGGACCCGTACACCAGGGAGCAGGTCGAATCGGCGGCATGGCTTGTAGGCGAACTGAAGCGGGCGATCCCCACGCTGAAGTGGATCACGTCCCACGCGGCGGTCTCGCCTGGACGGAAGACCGATCCGAGGGGCCTTGAGATCGCACAGTTCGCGGATCGTGTCGGCCTCGACCTATATACGCCGAATGGCGCAATTCACGTCGGCGGAGTGGTGTGATGTCTGCCAAAGAGTGCTTCTTTCGGTTTGCGGTTCTGCTCTCGGCCATCGTTGCCGGGACTCTGATTCTGGCCGCGATCTCAAGGCTACTCACATGATCGTGTCTTATCTGACCAAGCTCGCAACCGGTTCCGCGCCGACCAAGGGGGCCGCCGCGCTCGCGGGTGGAATCCTCGGCTATCTCTTTCACGACCAGGCGTCCGTCATGGCGGCTGCCGCCTGTGGCGCGTTGATTCTGCTCGACACACTAACGGGCGTCACCGCTGCATGGCAGGCGGGCGAGTCGATCACGAGTAAGGCGTTCTCGCGGACGCTGACGAAGGTGATCGGGTATGGCGCGTCGGTCGCGGTTGTAGCGGTGGTGACTCGTCACATCGCGGGGCTCGCGGACTACCAGCCGGTGGC
>CAZNBS010000454.1:0-2352 GCA_964570955.1 uncultured Burkholderiales bacterium
TGTACGTCGGATGGCTGGTGGCGTTCTGGGCGACGCCCACGATGACGATCGCGCGCTGCGCCTTGCGCAGGCCGGTGCGGCCGGGGTCGGCGTGAGCCTGGATTCGGCAGAGCCCGGGTTCCACGACCGGCTGCGAGGCAGGCCGGGGGCGTGGAAGGGCGCGCTGGCCGGTGTGCGCGCCGCGCGCGCTGCCGGTCTCGCGGTGCAGGTGCAGGCGACGCTTCTCGCGGACAACCGGCATGAGCTCGCCGGCATCGCCGAGGTCGCGCAGCAGGCCGGAGCGCTGGCGCTCAACTTCTTCTTCCTGGTGTGTACCGGCCGCGGCGTCACTCAGACCGACATGCCGCAACACTTGTACGAGCGGACACTGGCGCAGATCCTCGAGCTCCAGCGTGCGCGGCCGCAGCTCATCATCCGGGCGCGCTGCGCGCCGTACGCCCGGCGGCTCCTCGGGCTGCGCGCCGGTGAGGCGCGCGACGGCTACGAGGCGTGGTCGAGCGCCTGTCTGGCCGGGCGCGAGTACCTGCGCGTCACGCCACAGGGGCGCGTGACCCCGTGTCCATACATCCCGGAAGTGGCCGGCGACCTGAACAGCGAGCGCCTGGCCGTGATCTGGAACACGAGCGAGGTCTTCGGTCGCCTGAGAAACGGCACGCCGGCGGGCAAGTGCGGCGAGTGCGACTACCGCTACAGCTGCGGCGGCTGTCGTGCGCGCGCCGCGGCCGGTTCCGGAAACCTGCTGGGTGAAGATCCGAAATGCACCTACGTGAAGCCGGCGACGGCGCAGCCGGAACCGCTACCGCCGGTTGCCGAGGCAGGCCGGGGGATCGAGTGGGAGCCGGCGGCAGGCGCGATGCTCGAGCGGATTCCGGCGTTCGTGCGCAAGCGGGTTCGCGCCGCCGTCGAGACGAAGGCCTGCGCTGCGGGCCTCGCGACGGTCACCGTGGAGTTCCTGCGCCTGCAGCGGCCGGCACGCGCTGCCTCGGCGTGGTTGCCGCCGGAAAGGCGGCGGGCACCGAAAGTTCGGGAGTAGCACGCGGCGTCTCCGCGAGCGGCGCACCGCCTGGCGGGCCATCGGCGCCTGCGGCAGCCGACAATCACGCGTCTGCCAGGCATCCGGGATCCAGCGGGAGCGCAAGGCCTACTGCGACATCCTGGAGAGGACCCAGAAGCGGTCGATGGACGTCACCGCGCTGTCCAAGGCTCGCTTCTGGCAGCGTTGGGCGACTACGCCGCCGAACGAACGACAGGTGAAGCTGCTCAGCCAACTGCTCGATGGCTTCGAGGGCAAGCTCCCCAGCGGCGACGGAGCCATTCTTCTGCCTGGCCGGCGGCGAAATGCGCTCGCAACTGACGCTTCCCAACGCCTCGCAGGGAAGCCAACTTCGCCAGCCGATCCCGCCCCGGCTTCGTCACGCCGCGCTCCCAGTTGTAGATCGTCTGGGCAGACACGCCCATCATCTTCGCAAGGTCGGCAGCGGAGAGAGCAAGGCGCTTGCGAGTCGAAACCAGCCCTTTGGGGATGAACCGAATCCGTTTCGATTCTGCTGGATCCTGCGGCGCCGCCCCGGCATTTCGCACTTGCCTCTCCAGTGCGATCATCTGCCGCTTCGAGGCGGCAGCCTGACCCTTCAGGTTCGCGATCTCCCGATGGTGATGGGCCGTCAGGCGGTTCCAGAGCCACAAGCCCAGCGCGATCGCCGAAAAGCACTACCGGGCGCGCCCGCTGGACCTGCTGCGGCCAAGGCACGAGCGCATCGAGGTCTGGATCCTCACCGATGCCGGCATCGAACTACCCAAGCCGGCGGCCGGCGGCCTGCGGGCGGTGGGTAGTGGATAGCCGATCGACTGACTGGCTTTCCAGCCGTTGCAACTCGTAACGCTACGCGATACAATCGAGCCGTGATCAAGTCGTTTCGCCACAAGGGGCTGCAGGCGTTCTTCGAGCGCGGCTCCAAGGCGGGGATTCGGCCTGCCCACGCGCCCAGACTGGCGCGACAGCTGGCCAGGCTGAACGAAGCGGCCGGCCCCGATGACATGAATGTGCCGGGCTGGCGGCTGCATCCGCTGAGCGGGGGAAACCTTCGCGGGCACTGGTCCGTGTGGGTGAACGGCAACTGGCGCATGACGTTCGCGTTCGACGGCGCGGATGCCGTGCTCGTGGACTACCAGGACTACCACTGAACGGGCAAGACGATGACGAAGATGTTCAATCCTCCGCACCCCGGCGTGACGCTGCGCGATGACGTGCTGCCGGAGCTCGGTCTGTCGGTGACCGAGGCCGCCGAGCAGCTCGGTGTGGCCCGCGTCACGTTGTCGCGCGTGCTCAACGGCCGGGCGGCGATTTCGCCG
>CAZNBS010000455.1:0-2350 GCA_964570955.1 uncultured Burkholderiales bacterium
CAGCACGTAGTCGAGGGCCAACCGGTAGCCTTGGCTACCAAGACCGCAAATAACGCCAGCGGCGATGTCCGACAAATAGGAATGCCGGCGGAAGGGTTCGCGTGCGTGGATGTTGGACAGATGCACTTCGACGAAAGGAATCGCCACCGCCGCCAGGGCATCGCGCAGCGCCACGCTGGTATGGGTATAGCCGGCCGGATTGATGACGATGAAGGACACCCCCTCGCTGCGGGCGGCCTGGATGCGGTCGACCAGGTCGCCCTCGTGATTGCTCTGGAAGGTGATCAGTTCGACCGAAGCGGCCTTGGCCTGGCGGGCGAGCGAGGCGTCGATGTCAGCCAGCGTTTCGTTTCCGTAGATTTGCGGCTCGCGCAGGCCGAGAAGGTTCAGGTTGGGCCCATGCAGCACCAGGATGCGTTGTTTGCCGCTGGCATTCTTGCCCCTCTTCTGGTCGGCCTTCTTCGCGTTCATGGCCGCAAGTTTGCCGCAAATCGCAGCAAATTGTCCAGAAATAAGCGAAAGTCAGTCCCTGCGGAGCGCCGCCTGGATGGCATTTTCCAGATCGACCGTGGCGAATTTGCCCAGTTTGACCTGCTGGGTGCGGCCGTCGGGGCGGAGTACCACCGTGAACGGCAACCCCTTGGCGCGATTGCCAAAATCGCTCGAAAGGTCGAGTGTTTCCAGTTTTCCGATCAGAAGCGGATAGGAAACCGGAGTTTCCTTCTGGAAAGCCAGCACTTTATCTGCAGAATCGATGCTAATGCCAACAAATTTAACGCCATTGGCAGCAAATTTGCTGCTGATCCTCGAGAATTCCGGCATCTCTTCCTTGCAGGGCGGACACCAGGTCGCCCAGAAATTGACGACCAGCACCTGGCCCCGCCACTGGGCAAGCGCTTGGGGTTTGTCGTCGAGATCCGGCAGCGTCAAGGCCAGCAGGCGGGCCGGTGCGTCGGCAGTCGGGACGGCTTCGGTCGGCGGGGGCGTAACCGTTCGTGGGCGGCCGAAGTTGTAGCCTGCGGCGGCAGCCAGGGTCGATACGGCAATGACCAGCAAGGAAAAGCGGACGGTCTTGCTCATCCGGCCGGGGCTTCCAGCAGCGCCTCGACGGAGGCCAGGCGGGCACGTTCCGAGACCCGTCCGTTGCGCCGCTTCTGGGCGCGTTCGGCATCCGGTTCGAACAGGGAGAGCCGCACAGGGGTCTCGTCCCATTCGAATGTAAGCACACACTCAGGTACCTCTGGACCACCCCGCCGCGGCTCGTTCTGTTCGAACCGGACGCCCCGGTTGAGCAGGAAGATCTCCACCTCCTTGCCGCTGTCGGGAAAGGCTTCCAGTTCGATCTCGGCATAGCGGCTGGCGGTGCCGTCCAGCACCGGCCCGGTGAGATAGGGGCGGAAGGGTTCGAGTAGGCGCATGACCGTGACGGCCGTCCGCCGCATGTCGAGCAGGCGCTCCCGCTGCTCATCCTCCTGGTAGATGGCTTGGTAGGCGCGCAACTCCGCCTCGGTCTCGGCGGTGTTGGGCAGCGCCTCGGTTTCCGGAGCGCCGAGCTGGCGGGCCGCCGTGCGCGTGGCCAAGCCGTAGTCGGCGATGCCGTCCTCTGCCATCAGCCGGGCGGCCAGCGCGGCGATGTTCCGCCGCATCGCGTTGAGCTTCAGGGCGTTCCGGTCGTGGTGAGCCATGGCGGGGTGAAGCGCGGGGATCGGTTAGAATTCGCGGACATTCTAGCCCATCCCCATGCATATCCACATCCTCGGCATCTGCGGCACCTTCATGGGCGGCATCGCCCTGCTGGCCCGGGCTTCCGGCCATCGTGTGACGGGCTGCGACGCCAATGTCTATCCGCCGATGAGCACCCAGCTCGAGGCGCAGGGCATCGAACTGATCGAGGGATTCGAAGCCGCGCAGGCCGGCCTGCAGCCCGACCTGTTCGTCGTCGGCAATGCTGTCTCCCGCGGCAACCCCCTGCTGGAGGAGATCCTCGACAAAGGGCTGCCCTATGTTTCCGGTCCGCAATGGCTGGCGGAGCACGTGCTGCGCGAGAAGTGGGTGCTCGCCGTCGCCGGAACGCACGGCAAGACCACCACATCATCGCTGCTTGCCTGGATACTGGAGTGTGCCGGACTGGATCCGGGCTTCCTGATCGGCGGCGTGCCGCAGGATTTCGCCGTCTCGGCGCGACTGACTTCCAGTCCCTTCTTTGTCATCGAGGCGGACGAGTACGACACCGCTTTCTGCGACAAGCGCTCGAAGTTCGTGCATTACCGGGCGCGTACCGCCATCCTGAATAATCTCGAGTTCGATCATGCGGACATTTTCAGCGATCTTGCAGCGATCGAGACGCAAT
>CAZNBS010000456.1:0-2332 GCA_964570955.1 uncultured Burkholderiales bacterium
GTGTCGCTGCTGGGCAGCCACCATCGTCTACCGGTGTCATCCCGAGCCGAGGGCGGGGGATCCTCGAAGTGGCGATGTCCGAGTCGAGGAGTCTTCGCATGCGCTCGGAATGACACCGTTGGTGCTGCATCCGAAATGACATCGGCTCCACGTCGTCACCCGGCCGCGATGCGGTTCCGACCGTCGCGCTTCGCGTGATAGAGCGCGGCGTCTGCGCGCGCGATCGTCGCGCGCGGATCCTCTCCCGGACGATATTCGGCCACGCCGATCGATACCGTGATGGCCGACTCCCGGCCTAGCAACCCGGCGGTCTTGCACTCGGTCTGAATGCGGACGCGTTCGGCGCATTCGCACGCACCCTCCAGGTTCGTCTGCGTGAGCACCAGCAGAAACTCCTCGCCGCCGAACCGGCCGACGAAGTCGATCGCGCGCAGTTCCTCCTGTGCGATCGACACGAAGGTTTGCAGGGTCCGGTCGCCTGCCACGTGGCCGAGGGTATCGTTGACGCGCTTGAACAGGTCGACGTCGACCATGCAGACGGCCAGAGGCCCCGCCCCGCGATCGCAACGTGTTTGCTCGTGCGCGAGCATCTGCAGGATGCGGCGTCGCGAGAATGCGCCGGTGAGCTCGTCGTACTCGCTCTCGCGCAGTCGCGCCCGGAGCTCGCGCACGTAGCCCGCCATGAAGGAGAACCAGGTGAGCACGCCTGCGAGCACGATCCATTGCAGCACGTGAACGGTGGGCGCGCCGGCGGTACCCCGGTCCGCGGTCTTCCACAGGATCGGTGCATAGGCAGCAAGAATGCCGGCGGTAATGACGAGCATCGCGGGTGTGCGCAAGCGGAACACGCCGAAGAACAGGATGACCGGGTAGATGAGCAGGAACACGCCCGCGGCATCGCCCGCGTGGTGCAGGACGTAGGTGACGGTGGCGGTGGCCCACAGCATCATGGGCACGGTGAGACTCGGATCGCGCGCCTTCACGTTCCACTCGAAGCGGAACAGCGCATAGAACACGACGATGCCAACGAGGCTGCTGGTCGACGCAACGACGAACGGCCAAATGGGAATCAGTCCACGCACGTGGCACATGGCAACGAGCAGGACGAACATCAGACTGGTCGAGGCGGCAATGAGATAGCGCCGGAACCGCAGGCGCTGCCGCGGGTCGTCCGACTTGAGGCGGAAGACGTGCGTCACTGCCATCATTCCATTTGCCTCGTTGCTCAGAGACGGGTTGCCACCGATAATGACCCGTCCACGCGGCGCCGTTCGTTTTCGCGAGCAGGCGCGCCGGCACGTTTGCACCGCCTGGTATCGATGACGAACGATCGAATCGAGGAAGCGCCCATGCCGCATCACATGCTGATGAATTTGGTTGCGGCACGCAAGCGGTTGCAGCGGCATTCTGCGGTACTTTCTGCGTGCATGCTGTTGCTGCCTGGCGTCAGCGTCGCCGTCCGGCTGCAGGATCTGACCGATCGCGAGACGGCGGCGGGGGTGCGCGAGGCCCTGGTGGCAGGCTCCAGGCGGGCGGTGGACGTGCTGGGAAGGACAGATGGCTTTCTCGGCGATCCCACGGTGAAGATCGGGTTGCCGCCGAAGCTGGCCCGCGTCGAGCGTGCGCTGCGCAGCGTCGGAATGGGCAAGCAGGTGGATGAACTGGTCACGACGATGAATCGCGCGGCCGAAGCGGCAGTGCCGGAGGCCAAAGCGCTACTCATCGACGCGGCGAGGAAGATCAGCGTGCAGGATGCGAAGGGGATCCTCACGGGTGCCAGCGATGCGGCGACACAGTACTTCCGACGCACCACCTCCGACCAGCTCGCCGAGCGGCTGTTGCCGATCGTCAAGCGCGCCACCGCGCGGACCAAGGTTGCGGAGAGCTACAACAAGTTCGCCGGGAGCGCGGCGAGCATGGGCGTGATCGACAAGAAGGACGCGGACCTGGATCGGTACATCACGCAGAAGGCGCTCGACGGCCTGTTCCTGAAGATGGCAGACGAGGAAAGGGCGATCCGCAAGGATCCCGTGCGCGCGGGGACGAGCCTCGTCAAGCGCGTGTTCGGTGCGGTCCGGCCCCAGTGAGAGGGCGCCCGGTGCGGTGCGACCGTCGGTGAGCTGGTCGGTGTACATCGTCCGGTGTGGGGACGGTACCCTGTATACCGGCATCGCGCGCGACGTCCAGCGCCGCATCGTCGAGCACAACGGCGATGACCGTCTCGGTGCCCGCTACACGCGGTCGCGGCGCCCGGTGACGCTGGTGTATCGGGAGGCGTTCACCAATCGCTCGGACGCCAGCAAGCGCGAGGCCGCCATCAAGCGCATGACAC
>CAZNBS010000457.1:0-360 GCA_964570955.1 uncultured Burkholderiales bacterium
TGGTAGAGATGACTGAGCAATAGGCGCTGGCAATCTGCATTCGAAAGATCCAAAGGGCTCCCGTCGCTGGGTTGCAGGTCGCAAGCCATGATCCAGGCCTCATTGACGACATCATCGAATTGATACTCTCTGCGGGTGGCGCGAGCGATGCGCTGCAAGTCTTTCTTCCACCGAATGGTGAATTGCTGGAAGGCATAGTCATCGGGAACTTGAGACATTGCAGGCTCCTGTGTCAGGCGGGTCGAAGATCCTCTGTCAAGAAATCGGCCACTGCTTCCTCCGCAATGGCAAGTCCGTGTCGGCACATCGCGGGGGCGAGTTGAGAGTCCCAAATGGCGGTGATTTTGGATGCGGCCAAAT
>CAZNBS010000457.1:370-2308 GCA_964570955.1 uncultured Burkholderiales bacterium
TGAGCACACTGCAAACTCAAGCGCTGCCGGGGATGCATCTCGGCATGGCCATGAGCGATATTCCCCTCCTGCGAACCCCATGACCCTTGAGGAAGCGCGGGCCTTCGTGCAGATGGTCTTGCATGCCTGGATAGCGGATCGCCTGGCGCAGGCGGCCACCACATGCAATAATCCCGGCAACCCCTGACCGGGGCGGTGACCTGCCCGGTTTTCCCGAGACATTGATATCCAGGAAGATGGCTCCTATCGGAAGAAGAGCCCATGAAGAAGAGTCGATTCACGGAAGAGCAAATGGTCACGATCCTGCGCGAAGCAGATCGCACGACGGTGGCCGAGGCCGCCAAGAAGCACAAAGTCAGCGAGCCCACCATCTACGCGTGGCGCAAACACTTCGGCCAGCTGGAGGTCGCCGACGTCAAGCGCCTGAAGGCGCTGGAGTTGGAGAACAGCCGGCTGAAGAAGTTGCTGGCTGAGGCGACGCTGGACAACGCGATCCTCAAGGAGATCAACGCAAAAAAATGGTGAGCCCGCTGGCTCGGCGTGAGCAACTGGCCTTCGTGCGCGCACGGGGCTTGAGTCTGCGCCGCGCCTGCGGGCTCATCGGCATGTCACGCGCCACGCCCAGCTACCAGCTGCGCTTGCCCGCCAAGGATGCGCCGGTGCTTGCGGCGATGAAGGAACTCTCGGCCCAGTATCCGCGCTACGGCTATCGCCGCATCCGCGTGTTTCTGCGCCGCAAGGGCTTCGAGTTGAGTTGGTCGCGCACGCATCGCCTCTGGCGCCAGGCGGGCCTGCTGGTGCCCCGCAAACGGCCGCGCAAGCGCATCGCCTCGGTGCGCCCGCGAGTTCACACGCCGTTCAAGGCCAACATGGTCTGGGCCTACGACTTCGTCTTCGACACTACGGCCAGCGGTCAGCAGATCAAGTGCCTGACTGTGGTGGACGAATACACCCGCGAGTGCCTGGCCATCGATGTTGCCGGGGCCATCCGCTCCAAGCGGGTGATCGAGGTACTCTCGCGCCTGGTGAGCTTGCACGGCGCGCCGCTGTTCATGCGCTCGGACAACGGGCCGGAGTTTGTCAGCCAGGCCATCCTGGAGTGGATCGCGCACGCTGGTATCGCCACCGTGCTCAACGATCCGGGCAAGCCCTGGCAGAACGGCACCGACGAGAGCTTCAACGGCAAGTTCCGCGATGAGTGCCTGTCCATCGAATGGTTCCGTTCGCGCCGCGAAGCCACCGTCGTCATCGAAACCTGGCGCCAGCACTACAACGAGGTCCGCCCGCACAGCAGCCTGCAATACTTGACCCCGGCAGAGTTCAAACTGGAACTCCGCCAACACCTGCAACCCGCCGTCTTCTAGGAATAACTGTCTCGACTAAACCGAGCAGGTCAGCCGGTGCTTCAAAACACCTTTTCGCAAAGCGGTGCAGCCTCCCCGATAGTGAGGTTTTGTCACGTCTGGATTCTTGTGAATGCGGCACGCTGCCGCATTTGATGGTTTCGGGCGGGATGGGGCTACCCGTAAGGGCGCCCGCACGTCTTTGCGCGTGTTTTGAACATCCCGTCCACCTGGCCCGTGCTTCAAAACGCGGGCCGGTGGTTCAAGTCTCGCAAAGGAGCACGGAACCATGACAGCCCTTCACCTTGTGGCCAGCCCCAGCGGCGCCACGCCCACCAGCCCGCACGGCGCCAGCCTGGGCACCCCTGACCCCGTTCAAGCCTTCGCCGATGCGTCCAATGCGCTGGCCATGGCCGCCTACTATCTGCGCCAGCCTGCAGCCAATGTGCCCGGCGCCACGCGCAAGGCCGTGCAGGCCCTGGCCGCGCTACGGCGCCTTGATGCGCTGGTGCAAGGGGGTGCAGCATGAGCATGGCAACTGCTGCGGCAGAGCAAGGCCGCCCCTCGTTTGTTGACCTGGAATGTCATGTGTTGC
>CAZNBS010000458.1:0-2304 GCA_964570955.1 uncultured Burkholderiales bacterium
GTAACTACTCGCGCCCATAGATAATTGTCCTGCGCATTTTTGCGCCGGTGCTGTAGCGCACACCCGTTCAGTCCTCTTCCGTATTCGCTTGACAACATAGCGTGCCGGTCCTATCCTGCTGTCCAGGACATCCGGATCGGATCAGCCCCATGGGCGCATACTTCGGATCCAAGGCGACGTCGGGTCTGTGTCAGGCCATTATCGCGATGATGCCGCCGCACGATGTGTATATCGAGACGCATCTCGGGGGCGGGGCGATCATGAAGCGCAAGCCGGCGGCGCTGCACAACATCGGCATCGACCGCAATGCGCGGGCACTGGCGCGCTTTGCCTGCGACTATCCGGTGGAGCGGGTGCACGGCTGCGCCCATGAGTTTCTTGCCGCCTACCCGTTTCGGGGCCGCGAGCTGATCTATTGTGACCCGCCCTATCTGCACGCCACGCGCAGCTCGGGGCGGCGCTATCGCTTTGACTATTCGGAACAGGACCACATTGCACTGCTCGAGCTGCTCAAGACCCTGCCCTGCCAGGTGATGGTCTCGGGCTACCCCTCGGCGCTGTACGACGAGCGGCTCGGCGGCTGGGGTAGCGTCGAGCTGCAGGTGATGAACCAGGCCGGTGTGCGCACCGAGAAGCTGTGGTTCAACTTCACCCCCGACCGGGTGCATTGGGCGCGCTACGCCGGGCGCAACTTCACCCACCGCCAGACCGTCAAGCGCAAGGCCGCCAGCTGGGCCAGGCGCTATCAGGCGATGCCCCGGGCCGAGCGCCTGGCGGTGCTGGCGGCAATGATGGCCGTCGAAGCCGAGCACACGCCCTGAGCCGGCCGTCGCCGGCCGGCGCCGCCCATGCCCCGCGTCAACCGACAATCCCTGCGCGAGGAATTCGACACCCTGAAGGGGCGCTTCGAGGCCCTGTGCGCCACAGGGCAGATGGGCACGGAAAGCCGCGCCCTGGTTGAGGCCCTGCTGATGCTCTTCGAGCTGCTGATGGCCGTGTTCATGGAAAAGCACACCGTCAAGAACAGCACGAACTCGAGCAAGCCGCCCTCGCAAACCCCCAAGGACGAGAGCGCGCTCAGCCGTGCCGGTGCCAACGGCAAGGGCAAGGCGCACAACGGCGTGGCGGCGGCCAACACCCGCACCGTCGAGACGGTCGAAGTCGCCGAAGTCGTAGCCTGTGAACGCTGCGGGGAGGACCTCGGCGAGGCGCCCCGCCGCGGCTTTGAGCGGCGCACCCGCATCGACATCGTCTTCGAAAAGGTCGTCACTCACGTCGACGCCGAAATCAAGCGCTGCCCGCGCTGCCGCACCGAGACCCGCGGCGCCTTCCCCGCCGATCTGCCAGGACCCTTGCAGTACGGACCCGGGATCAAAGCCTATGCGCTGAACCTGCTCATCGCCCAGATGCTGTCCCTGAAGCGCGTGCAGCAACAGATCCAGACCCTGATCGGCGTGGCCATCTCGCAGGCGACGATCCTCAAGTACGTGCTGGCCCTCCATCACGCCCTGGCCGCCTGGGAGCGCGCGGCCATCGCGCAGATCCTCACCCAGCCCGCGATGCATGTCGATGAGACCTCGCTGCGGGTGGACCGGAAGAACCACTGGATCCACGTCTGCTCGGCCGGCCAGATCACGCTCAAGTTCCTCCACCCCAGGCGCGGGCGCGAGGCCATGGAAGCCTTCGGCGTGATCCCGCGCTACGGCGGCGTGCTGATCCATGACTGCTGGTCGTCCTATCTGGCCTATGAGCACTGCGACCATGGCCTGTGCGGCTCGCACCTGCTGCGCGAGCTGACCTTCGTCGTCGACGCCAACGACTATGCCTGGGCGGCGAACATGAAGCGCCTGCTGCAGCAAACCTGCGCCCGGGTGTCCCGGCGCAAAAGAAAGCGACTCACCCCGCGCGAATACCAGAACCTGCAAAAGCGCTATCGCAACATCCTCACCCGGGGCGAAAAAGAGCTGCCGCCCATCCCGCCCAGGCAGAACGGCAAACGTGGCCGCGTCGCCAAATCCGATGCCCACAACCTGTGGGAGCGGCTCCAAGACCATGAGACCGCGGTGCTGCTCTTTGCCAGAAACCCTCATGTCTCATTCACCAACAACCGGGCCGAGCGAGACCTGCGCATGAGCAAGGTCAAGCAGAAGGTCTCCGGCTGCTTCCGCACACGTCAGTACGCCGAAGCCTACTGCCGCATCTCTAGCTACCTGCAGACCATGGCCAACCAGGGATACAATCCCCTGGTGGCTATCCAAATGGCGCTCTCTGGTCAACTCAACCTCCAACCGGGTGAGTAGTTAC
>CAZNBS010000459.1:0-2287 GCA_964570955.1 uncultured Burkholderiales bacterium
GTCGAGAACTTGTAGCCGCGGCGGTATTCGAACTTGTCAACCGCCTTCATGAGCCCGATGTTGCCTTCCTGGATGAGGTCCAGGAACTGCAGGCCGCGGTTGGTGTACTTCTTTGCAATCGAGATCACTAGGCGTAGGTTGGCCTCGGTCATCTCGCGCTTGGCGCGGCGTGCCTTGGCTTCCCCAGTGGACATCTGCCGATTGATCTCCTTCAAATCCTTGAGCGGAATGCCGACCCGGCGCTGGACGTCGATGAGCTTGCCCTGCAGTTCGGTGATCGCCGGTTCGAAGCGCACCATTGCCTCGCTGTAGGGGTGGCGTGCGTCGATTTCGTTCGCAACCCAGCGCAGATTGGACTCGTTACCGGGAAACTCCTTGATGAAGTGAGGCCGCGGCATACGCGCCTTCTCCACGCAGATATCCATGATCTCGCGCTCGTAGCTACGCACTTCCTCGACCAGCCTGCGCAGGCCATCGCACAACGCCTCGACCTGTTTGGCCGTAAAGCGGATGTTGAGCAGCTCGCTCGAGATCTGGTCGCGCACGTCAAGGTAGGCGCGGTTGCGCGCCCCGCTCCTGGCAAGCGTCTTGAGCAGCTTGTTGTAGAGATTGCGGATCACCTCGAAGCGAGTGGCCGCCTCCTCTTTCAGCCGCAGCAAATTCGCGTTGGCGGCTGCACCTTCCTCATCCTCGTCCGTCTCCTCGATATCCTCGACATCCTCGTCTTCGGCGACGTCCTCGATCGGCTCGTCCTCGTCCTCGGCATTCGGATCGATCAGGCCATCGACGACCTCGTCGACGCGTAGCTCGTCGCGGGCTACCCGATCGGCGAGCTTCAGGATCTCCGCGATGGTAGTCGGGCAGGCGGAGATGGCTTGAATCATGTGCTTCAAGCCCTCTTCGATGCGCTTGGCGATCTCGATTTCGCCTTCGCGCGTGAGCAACTCCACCGAACCCATCTCGCGCATGTACATGCGTACCGGATCGGTCGTCCGCCCGAACTCCGCATCGACGTTGGACAGTGCCTGCTCGGCTTCCTCGGCCACGTCCTCGTCGGCCACCTGGGTCGCGGCATCGGACATGAGCAGCGTCTCGGCATCCGGCGCCTCGTCATAAACCTGGATGCCCATGTCATTGATCATGCTGATCACCGACTCGATCTGCTCCGCGTCCAGCATGTCGTCGGGAAGATGGTCGTTGATCTCGGCGTAGGTGAGGTAGCTGCGTTCCTTGCCGAGCACAATCAGGTTTTTCAGCCGCATCCGTCGGGTTTCGGCGTCCACCACCTGTACCAGGTGACGAGCGCCCTCGATGCCCGCACGCCCGGACTTGTCGCGCGCGCCTCTGGCCGAGCCGCCCTTGTTCGCGCCTTGCATGCCTTGTTGCTGCGCGCGCAGCGCACGCAACTTGGCGATGGCCCGCGCCTGCTCGGCTGCCTTGGACTTGTCGGGCGTCTGCGCCTTGCCGGGCTTGGCCGCTTTCGCCGGCAGCGCCAACTGCTGCTTGTGCTCCGCCACCACGCGCGGAGCGGCCTTTGGCGCTGTCTTGGCCGCGGGGCGTGCCGACTTTGCAGTCTTGCCCTTACTTTTCACTGCGCTTCTGACGTTGCGGGATCTTTGCGCGGCCTTGCTGCGGGGGGTAGGCTTGGCCGCTGCTGCGCGAAGCTTGGCACGCAACGGCTTGCCCGCCGCTCGCGCCTTTCCCGTCTTCGCCGCCTTCGCCTTCCGGGCGGTCTTCACCTTCGGCTTCTGCTTCGATTTCGCTGTCGCCTTGGCCATGTATCGGGTCCCTGGACGCTGAAAGGAAAAAGCTGTGGATTATACGCCCGACGGCAGTGGCGTGGCCGGCAGTCGGGCCTCGCTCGCGGCGCGACTCAAGCCTCGCAGCAGGCGCTCGAATTCGGCCTGCTCTTCCGGCGTACGGTACTCCGATGCGCGCAGCGCCGTCAGCCGACGCTGCACGCTTTGCTGCTGCGCTTTGGCCACCGCTTGCGAAAATTCTGGCTCGATATCGACCTGTGGGGCCGACATCAAATCGCTCTGGATTTCGCGCAGCACCGAGGTGATCGCGCCATCCTGAAGGTATTCCATCGCCCACGGTACCACCTGCCTGGGCGTGATATCGGGGCGGGCCGCCAGCAGATCAAGCACCGCTCCGAGCGCCGGGGTATAGCGATCGGTCGGATCGAGTAGCGAGCGCTCGAGTCGGACCGCGAGCTGCGGTGCGATCATGATCGCTTGCAACAGCCAGCGCATGAGCGTTGGTGCCGACCGACGCGGATGCGCCG
>CAZNBS010000460.1:0-2281 GCA_964570955.1 uncultured Burkholderiales bacterium
GTTGCGGGAATAGGGCGTCAGCCGCTCCGATTCTCAGCAAGGACAGAACCTATCGAGTGAAGCCGCCCAACAACCCGCTGCACCGGACTGGCTCAAGCACGGGCCGCGCCGTGAATATTCCTTCGGCCATGTCTCTTCGTTTAGGTTGCTCAGGTGCTGTCGTTCGCCCGCCGGTGAGCTGTGTTCGTTGGCCGGCGAGGCAGCTTGCGGGCAGACCAACTGAAAAAAGCCAAAGGGTACAACCTTATGATACAATGGTGTTATGAGCGACATGTCGTCCGATGCTTACATCTTCTTTGAGGTCGAAACCCCACTCGGCTTTCGGGTGCGCACTACCGTGAGCTATTGGGTGTTGATCACAACCATCAAGCATCCAGTGATGCAAGGTCGTGAAGAAGATGTCCGGGCGACGCTCACGGCACCGGACGAGGTGCGGGTCAGTAAGAGCGATGCGGCTGTTTATCTGTTCTATCGTGCCGCTGGCCTGCGGCGGTGGGTGTGTGCAGTGGCGAAACGCGAGAATGGTGAAGGGTTTCTGATTACCGCCTATCGGACCAGCGGGATCAAAGAAGGTATACGAATATGGCCCAAGTGAAAGTCTACTATGATCGGCTCGGCAATACGCTGACAGTCTGGTTCGGCAATGCCGAAGATGAATACGAGGCAGAAGAGACCGGCGATGAGATCGTGCTGATGAAGGATAAGCAGGGCAAGGTGATTGGCTTTGAGAAGTTGAACTTTCTGGTGGCTGAACCAGAGCCGATTCGGGTTGCCTTCGAGACGATTGCGGCTTGGCAGAGTACACAGTAAGCCTAGGGGCAAGGCCGGCCAACAACCCACTGCACCGCGCCCTGAGGGCCCCCGGCGAAAGTCAGGGCCGCGCCGTGTCTGCTCCTTCGGCCGTGCGTTCTCGTTTAGCTTGTTCAGGTGCATTCGTTCGCCAGCCGGTGAGCCGGGAGCGTTGTGGACCTTCCCACCCTCACCGCGCCGCCTCTACGCTTGCAGGTTCCTCCATCCACGGCAACACCGGCACCGACCACACCCGCCGCGCCGCCAGATCCGCCAGCGTCGAAACCGACCGGCTACGAGATACACCACGCCCATACCCCACGGCGCCCCACCGCACGTCCACGACCTTATCGTCACCGCAGACGCCGCGGCGATACCGCTCTACTGCGTTCTGTACCCCAGGCATCGACCGGAACAATTCCATGTCATCGTTCGATTCAGTCGCATCCCGCTCGACACCCGCCCAGGACTCAAAGCGGCCGTCAGCCTGCGCCAGAAAGCGCCGAATTTCGTCACGGGTTGCCAGGTATTCCCGACCGACCCCACCCACTGCACTTGTCGGCGCAGCATCGCCACCCTCCACGCCGACTTCGCCAGTCTCAAGTTTTTCAGCCGTATCCACCTGGTTGCTCCGATACAGCATGGTAGCGATCTCGACAAACGCACGCAGCCGAAAGAGGTAATCCCGGTCGCTCACCGCCGAGTTGTCAAACTCAAAGTGAACCGAGGAGGGGATCACGTATCGCTGTAACGCCTCTTGCAGTTTGGGGTGAAAGGTGTTGCTCTCTGTTGCTTGCCGCTCCTCGCTTTGTATCTCGCTGCGCGTACGGTACGACCGGCCGCTATACTGGCTGGGGAACCAGTAGGTGACATCCCGGCCCAGGTTCATGGCGTAGACTTCGTACACCATCCGCACCCTGGCCTCAAAGTCCTCAAGCGATTCAGGGCGCCGGCGCAGAAAAATCAGTTGCGCCTTGATCTCCTCACTTAGGTTGGCCAACACCGCCAGCCGTTTGGCCGCATTGCCCTTTTCTTCGATGGCCTTTTCTCTGGCCGCCATCGCTTCCCCAAACTGACTGTCCTCAGCCCCCGTCAGCAGCAGGATCGCATCGACGAAATCAGGGTCGAGGTTGCCTTGCTCCCACGAGTTAATCAACCCCATCAGCTTGACATACTCAAGACACCGATACAGCGCACATTGCCCCCGCCGCTTCGTCGCGTTGGTGTCGCCAGGGTTCTCGACCAGGTGAAAGAAATCGAAGCGGCTCCACGCCTGCCCTTCGTAGCGCAAGGGATACACCCGATCTCGCACCCATCTCGCTTTGGTCGAGTCCATGTTGTAGATGGCCGTCACCGGCGCCAGCTCCCCGACCAGATCGCCCGTCTCTGGATCGACCTCCGGCGCAAACTGGTGGACCACCTCCACGAAACATCCAGCGTTGCGCATGAGATAGCTCTTGGCGCACGTCTCGGCAAAGTGAAACCAGCCTCG
>CAZNBS010000461.1:0-2251 GCA_964570955.1 uncultured Burkholderiales bacterium
CTCCTGGTGCGGACGGGAGCATCATGGGCTTAAATCAGAGTGCCCTATTGGCTGACGATGCTCGCCTTCCTCATCCTGCACAAGGTAGAGGAAAATCGGACGGCATTCTTCGAGATTGTTTCCGATCGGATCACTGGAACCCCTGTCCCCGAGATATCCGCGGGACTGATCTTGGCTCTCCTGATAGTACCGATTGGCGCATGGCTCGCTGTTCCCTTCCTCGTAAGGCGCGACTACGAGTTCGGGCACCTCTTGGCATGGACGTTCTTCACTTCGATGGGAATCGCAGAGCTCGCGCATTTTCTTCTGCCGCTTCTGACCACCGAGCCCTATGGATACTTCCCTGGCATGGCCAGCGTTGTTGTGCTTGGCGCGTGGGGTGACGTGAGACGCGAATTTGTCAATGGAAGACGCTCGCAACATCGGTGGCTCGGCAGGGCTCACATGCCTGGCCCAATGTGACCGCGCTTACCTCGTGTCGTTGCCACGATCCTGAATCCGGGATCTCCCGCTCGAGCTGAGAGATGGCGCCGGAAATCTGAACACGGCCCAAAGTGGAAAAGCTGCTCCGATGGGCGAGGATAGAGCCCAGAGAAACAGGAGCAGAGAGTATGAGCAGAAGACCCCGCCGCAACCACTCCGCGGCATTCAAGGCGAAGGTGGCGCTGGATGCCGTCAAGGGCGAGAAGACCGTCGCCGAGATCGCACAGAAGCACGACGTGCACCCGAACCAGGTCACCGAGTGGCGACGCCAGTTGCTCGAACGCGCGCCGGACGTGTTCGGAGCCAATGCGAGACCATCTGAGCCGCCGGTGGACCTGAAGGCGCTGCACGCCAAGATCGGCCAGCTCACGCTGGAGAACGATTTTTTGGAAGGTGCGCTCGGCAAAGCGGGATTGCTGAGCGCAAGGCGATGATCGACCGCACCCACGATTTGAGCGTCAAGCGCCAGGCCGAGCTGGTCGGCATCAGCCGCGGCACGGCGTACTACGAGCCGCGACCGATCGACGACGAGGACCTCACCCTGATGCGCCGCATCGACGAGCTGCACCTGGAGTCCCCGTTCGCCGGGGCCCGGATGCTGCGGGACCTGCTGCGCCACGAAGGCTTCGAGATCGGGCGCCGACATGTCGGAACGCTGATGCGTCGCATGGGCCTGCAGGCGCTGTACCGCAAGCCCAACACGAGCAAGAGGCATCCGGCTCACCCGGTCTTCCCGTACCTGCTGCGCGGCCTTGCGATCGAGCGCGCGAACCACGTCTGGGCAATGGACATCACGTACATCCCGATGGCGCGTGGCTTCGTGTTCCTCGCTGCCGTGCTGGACTGGGCGAGCCGGCGCGTGCTCGCGCATCGGGTGTCGATCACGATGGAGGCGGACTTCTGCATCGAGGCTCTGCAGGAGGCGATCGTCCGCTACGGGCCGCCGCAGATCGTGAACACCGATCAGGGCAGTCAGTTCACGAGTAGCGACTTCGCCGACGAGTTGAAGAAGCACGACATCGACATCAGCATGGACGGACGCGGCTGCTGGCGCGATAACGTCTTCGTCGAGCGGCTGTGGAGGAGCGTGAAATACGAGGAGGTGTACCTGAAGGCCTACGACAGCGTGAGCGCCGCTCGTGCCGGCATCGCCGCCTACTTCGACTTCTACAACGCGCGCCGCCCGCACAGCGCACATGGAGGACGAACGCCCGATATGGTCTACTTCGCAACGCTGCCGCAGTGGGGCGCCGCGGCATGAGCGTTGTACACGGGATGCCCACCGCGGCGGTCGTGCGTTCGTCGCAAGCGACGCCCGCCCGCCGCCGTGGACATCCCTGCATCGCAGTACTTCAACCCGCAGCCGATCCACTTATCTCAACCCGGATCGTGTTCAGATGAGCGGGGCCACCTCTCTGAACGCGCCGCTGTCGTGAGGGCCGCGTCTTTCGGTAAGTTAAGTAGCGTCTAGCACGCCGAGCTATCGGCCAGCGACGATCAAAGCCGCGCCATCGTTGCGTACAGGTGGCTTGCCCCCTTGCGTCGGAACCTCTCGATCGCTTCTCCGCGTCGGGGGATGGCCTAATGGCGCTATCGCACTAGCCGAACTGTTCAGTACCAGCTCTCCCGGCCGTGCCAGCCTCTTTGTCGGTCGACTCCGCCTCGATCGCCAGCAATATGACAGGACTGTCATCTCCTCGTTCGAATGCTGTTCGGGGAGGATTCCTATAGTGCCTACAACTAATAAACCCGGTCGTGCTCTGCGCTG
>CAZNBS010000462.1:0-2212 GCA_964570955.1 uncultured Burkholderiales bacterium
GAAGGGCGCGCCGTGCCCGCACTGCGCGGGCACCGGTGTGTTGCCCGAGGCGTGATGCTGGCGTGAGGCGGGGGCGTGCAAAGTCTCGCCTGTTGATTCCTTGGTTCCCCCCGACTCTACTTGAAGCCCTCTCCCGAGTGGCATCGAGAGTGCCTACCGCAGCCGAGCGCGGAATCGTAGCCTAGACAACCGGACTACCTGTGATTTCACCGGCCGAATGGTCCAAGGGTGCTCCACCGGGACTGCATTGGCACTTGTGGGGAAAGGCCCGCCCGGCAGCCGACGGTCAGGTGCCAGGGCACCCGTTGCTGTACCACATGGTCGACGTGGCTGTGGTCGCGGAAGCCCTGGTGCGTGAGTGCTTGCCCTTGGCTTTGCAACGCCGACTCCTGGATCCGCTCGGCCTTCCGGATTCGGATGGCATCCGCTTCCTCTCGTGGATCATCGCGCTGCACGATTATGGCAAGGCCACGCCAGCGTTCCAGCACAAGGCCGAACTTGGGTGTCTCGCGAAGGCCGCAGGATTGCCGTTTGACGTCCGGCTAGGTGACTCCGATCACGGTAGGATTGGGCTCGCGCTGCTGCAGCGGGCGATCGAGGGGTGGCTCGGCGCACTTGCCTTGCCTCTGGCTCGTGCCGTTGTGGCCCATCATGGCGCGTTTCCCACGGACTCGGACTTGGACGCCAGCAACCGCCAGCTCGGGCGTGATCCATGGCCTGAAGTTCAGGGGCAGTTGCTCCAGGAAATCTCGCGTGTGTTCCCACCCGCCGCCTTGCCTGACGTAGCGCTGACGCAGGATCGCACATGGTTCGTACTGCTGGCTGGAGTCACCTGCATCGCTGATTGGGTGGGATCGATGGTCGAGTTCTTCCCCTACCAGGCCCCGGCGCAGCCTCTGCCCCAGTACGCAGAGGAGTCACGCCGCCGTGCCATGCGGGCCCTTCATGCGATCGGCATGGTCGGCGCGAAGGCGGGCAAGGTACAGAGCTTCAGTGAACTGTTTCCGGGTCTTTCGCCATGGCCGCTGCACGATGTGGCGAACCAAGTAGCACAGAGCATCCACGAGCCGACGCTCGTCATCGTCGAAGCGCCGATGGGCGAGGGCAAGACAGAAGCCGCCCTTACGATTGCCGAAGCCGCTCGGACGGCAGCCGGCTGCTCAGGCTTGTTCATAGGCTTGCCGACGCAGGCGACCGCCAACCAGATGTTGTCGCGTGTTGAGCAATACCTGCGTCGGGTGCGCCCGCACGAAATCAGTCAACTCCTATTGGCACATGGCGAGGCGAGCTTGGTGGACGACTTCCGCAAGCTCGTCCGTGCTGTCTACGACCCGGACGTCGGTGGCGATGTTCGCGCGGGTAGCTGGTTCCTGAAGAGCAAGCGTGCCCTGCTCGCTTCGCATGCCGTCGGGACGGTTGATCAGGCACTTATGGGGGTGCTGCGTGTACGCCATGGATTCGTTCGGCTGACCGGACTGGCTGGAAAGGTCGTCGTGTTGGACGAAGTTCACGCCTACGACACGTTCACCTCAACTCTGCTCGATCGCTTGGTGGAGTGGTTGGCGGCCATGGGTAGCACGGTCGTCCTACTATCGGCGACGTTGCCTTCCAGCCGTCGGGCGCAGTTGGTCGACGCATGGTGCAAGGGGTGCGGCAACGCCACGCGCATTGCGGTCGGTACGGCCCCGTATCCTCGGTTGACCGTCTGCGGGCGTGGCGCGGTAGAGCATCGAACCTTCGCGCCCCGGTCGGTTCCGTTCGACGTAGCGATCGAACCTGAAGCCGACGATGTCCTGTCATTGGTAGCCGACATGCTCCAACGACTCCGGGACGGAGGGTGCGCCGGCTGGATCTGCAACACGGTGGGGCGAGCCCAGGCCGTGATGCGGGCCATGCGAGCGGCTGCGCCCGACCTGCCGACGCTGTTGCTCCATGCGCGAATGCTGCCTGCAGAACGTCAGCGGAGGGAGAAAGCCCTGCTTTCCTGGCTTGGGCGCGAAGGGAGCCGGCCGGAGCGGTGCTTGGTAATCGGAACGCAGGTGCTTGAGCAGAGCCTCGACATCGACTTCGATTGGCTCCGCTCGGACGTGGCGCCCATGGATCTGCTGCTGCAGCGCGCGGGCCGCCTGCATCGCCACCGTCGCCCGAGCCGTCCCATGGCGCATCAAGCACCGCGGCTGTCTGTGGTCATGCCCGAGGGCCCTTGGCACGA
>CAZNBS010000463.1:0-2209 GCA_964570955.1 uncultured Burkholderiales bacterium
CGTACCTCGGGGGAAAACTTCGTTTGATTTGCCATGGCTCCAGTTTCTCAAGAATTGGAGCCTCCTCAAAACCCGGAGCGATTCACTGGCCGCCGGTCGCTACATCCACGAGAACGCGCCGGTGCTCATCGTCGGCCCCAGCGGCATCGGCAAGAGTCATCTCGCCCAGGCGCTGGGCCACTGCGCCGTACGTCAAGGCGTGGACGTCGCCTTCACCACCTGCACCGCGCTCACCCAGTCGTTGAACGCCGCCCGCGCCACCGGCATCTATGACCGCAAGCTCGGCGCGCTCGCCCGCGTCGGACTGCTGATCATCGACGACTTCGGCCTCAAGCCGCTGCGGGCTCCCGCCGATGAGGATCTGCACGATCTGATCGCCGAGCGCTACGAGCGCGTGCCCACCATCGTGACCAGCAACCTCGACTTCGAGGAATGGGACCACGCCTTCGCCACCAACCGCCTGCTGGCCAGCGCCACCATCGATCGGCTCCGGCACAACTCGTACTGCCTCGAACTCGACGGCCCGTCCTACCGCGATCCCAGGGTCGGTCCGGCACCGAAGAAGAACCCCAATCGGGCCCCGAAATCTACGGCAAAATGACCCACTGAAAGCAACCCCCTCGGGACGCTTCTCGGCAACCGTCGCCCTGGCCGGTATATGCCGACTCCCCCTGGCCGATTTATGCCGGCTCGTGACAGCACGCGAAGGCGAGCCGCGATCCGGTGGCGCCGGCCAGGCGCTCAGCCAAGGCGCTGGCGCAGGCGGCGAGCCACGCGCTCGACGACGGCACGCCCGTGCACAGCTTCTCGACGCTGATGGCCGAGATGGCCACCGTCGTGCGCAACACCTGCCGCACGCCCAGCGCCGGGGCCGAGGCGCCGACCTTCCACATCGTCACTACCGCCAACGCCAAGCAGAAGCGTGCGCTCGAGCTGATCCAGAACATCGCGCCGTAGACAGAACGCGGAACCTCGATCTCGCGCCATGTCATTGGCGTACAAGGCAAAACTCGCTCCCGGGGCGCTGGAACTTCAGGCTAGTCACGCCGCAAGCGCCCGCACACTTGCCGATTGTCCGGAGGGTTTCTTCAGTAGGTACTCGCGTCTCATGTCCAGGAATGGCCTCTCCAGCAGAACGTAGCTCGCGCGCGAGAACAGGACGACCAGCGGGAACGCGATGAGTACGCAGCCCAGAAAGGTCGTTCGGAACGACGTCAGATCGTACATGCCGATCCTGCCGCAGAGTTTTGCCACGAAAGCGAGGAGGAAGTAGTGCGAAAGGTAGATGCTGTACGAGCACTCACCGACCTTGCTCAGCACCTTGTCGAGGATTAACGGCAGCCTGACCTGCTGGTAGCCGAGGATGATGCCGGTGTAAAGCAGGCCTTCAATGGCGGGGAGGAAGATCCAGAGGGCCGACCGCGACGGCATGTGGGACATCTTGTAGAAGCCGCCCGCCTGGTTGAACGTGTGGTAAACGTACGAAAGTGCAATCAGCGATGCGAGCAGCACCGCGATGGCGGGCTTCCTGTCGAGCCCGATTTTCCTCCAAGTGTAGAAGCCCACCATGCCCAACAGGAACTGGTCGATGCGGCCGAATATCGTCCAGTAGGCCAGGTCGTGAACGGAACCGGTCGACCACCAGACTGCAGCCTTCGTGAAGATGCTGAACGCCAGGAACCCGGCGAGATACCGGATTCCATATTTCTCCCTCGCGAGCAGGAGCACAGGCAGAATCAGGTAGTACTGCGCTTCAACCGCAATTGTCCATGCGCCGCCGCCAAGTTCGGTGAAATTGATCAGCGAGAACAGCGACGTGGCAACCTTCGCGATGTCCCGGGACTGCGTGTTCAGGTTGAAGATCGTCCAGACGAACAGCAATGGGAAAAGTCTTATGAACCGGTTGAAATAGAACTGCTTCTTCAACAACACTTTTTCGTTGGTCAGGAATGCGAACAAGTATCCGCTGAGCACCATGAAGAGTGCCACCCCGGTATGACCTTCAACGAAGATCGACAGCGTCCAGATGCGGGGTACGTAAGGCGATTTGAATGGCTCTGGTAGGTAGTGCCATACGAAGACCAGCAAGGCCGCCAGGCCGCGTAAGTGATCGAGGTTTCCGATGTATACGCCTTGTGTGGACTTCATAGATCTGGTTCATCCGACTTTGGTGTGGGTCGTATGGGCGGGATACAGGTCGAGGCCACCG
>CAZNBS010000464.1:0-2204 GCA_964570955.1 uncultured Burkholderiales bacterium
GTTAGAGGCGCCGATCGCGCGGCCGTGGATAAGGCCTGGCCATTGCGCAGCACATCAGCAACATGATCGGCGAACGTCTGTGCGCGCAAACCGGCTCACCGCATGAGCTTTCCGAGGTGCAAAATTTGTCGACTCTTGCCTCTGGACTGACAATCTTGCACTATTCTGTCGTTCCTTCGCGAAGGTGGGGGCTTCATGGCAGCGAATACGGGCGACAGCGGAATCCTGACCATCAGGGAAGTCGCCGACTACTTGAAAGTGACCGAGCGAACGATCTATCGGCTCGCGGCGGCGAAGAAGATCCCTGCGTTCAAGGTCGGCGGTAGCTGGCGCTTTTCGCGCCCAGACATCGACCTCTGGATCAGGGAGCAATCACTGGTAGACCAAGGTGGAAATGAATCAGAGGGACAAAAGAAGTGAGTGATCAACAAGTCACTCTGAGTCAGGTGGAAGCCCACCTCTGGGAGTCCGCCAACATCCTGCGCGGCCCGGTGGACGCCGCCGACTTCAAGACCTACATCTTCCCTTTGCTGTTCTTCAAGCGGATCTGTGATGTCTGGGATGAGGAGTACCAGGAGATCGTCGCCGACACCGGCGACGAGCAACTGGCCTGGTTCCCTGAGTCGCATCGCTTCCAGATCCCGGAGAGCTGCCATTGGAATGACGTTCGGGCCAACGCATCGAATGTCGGCGCAGCTCTTCAGCACGCGATGCGTTCCATCGAAAAGGCCAACCCCGACACGCTGTACGGCGTGTTCGGCGACGCCCAGTGGTCCAACAAGGAGCGCTTGTCCGACGCGCTGCTGAAGGACCTGATCGAGCACTTCTCGCGGCTGCCGTTCGGCAACAAGAACGTCAACTCGGATCTGCTTGGCGACGCCTACGAATACCTGATCAAGAAGTTCGCCGACGCCACCAACAAGAAGGCTGGCGAGTTCTATACCCCGCGCAGCGTGGTGCGGCTGATGATCGACATGCTCGATCCGACGGAAGCCGAAACCATCTACGACCCGGCCTGTGGCACAGGCGGCATGTTGCTCGCCGCCGTGCAGCACGTGAAGGAACAACATGGTGACGTGAAGCGCCTTTGGGGCAAGCTGTACGGGCAGGAGAAGAACCTCACCACCTCGTCCATCGCGCGGATGAACCTGTTCCTCCACGGCATTGAGGACTTCCAGGTGGTGCGCGGCGACACGCTGCGCAACCCCGCCTTCTTCGAGGGCGACCGGCTGGCCACCTTCGACTGCGTGATCGCCAACCCGCCGTTCTCGCTGGAAAAGTGGGGCGAAGACCTGTGGATGAACGACCCCTTCGGCCGCAACTTTGCCGGTCTGCCGCCCTCGTCCAGCGGTGACTTCGCCTGGGTGCAGCACATGGTCAAGTCCATGGCCGACGTCAGCGGACGGATGGCCGTGGTGCTGCCCCAGGGCGCCCTGTTCCGCAAAGGTGTGGAAGGCAGCATCCGGCAGAAGTTGCTGGCGATGGATCTGGTCGAGGCAGTGATCGGGCTGGCACCCAACCTCTTCTACGGCACCGGCCTGGCCGCGTGCATCCTGGTGCTGCGCAAGCGCAAGCCGGTCAAGCACAAGAAGAAGGTGCTGATCGCCGATGCGTCGCGCCTGTTCCGCCGCGGACGCGCGCAGAACTATCTGGAGCCTGAGCACGCCGCCGAGATCCTCCGCTGGTATCGCGGCTTTGCCGATGTGCAGGACGCGGCCCGGGTGGTCAGTCTCGACGAGATCAAGGCCGAAGACTGGACCCTGAACATTTCGCGCTACGTCCTGCCGCCACTGCAAGAGGACATCCCGCCGCTGCCAGACGCGATTGCGGCATTCAAGGAAGCGCTGACCCGCTGCCGCGAGGCCGAAGAGCGCCTTGCGCAGGTCATGACCGAAGGGCGATGGCTGCAATGAGTCACCCAAGCAAACGCATCACCCAGCAAGAGCTGGAGAGCAATCTGTGGGGCGCTGCCGTGCTGCTGCGCGGCCTGATCGACGCGGGTGACTACAAGCAGTTCATCTTCCCGCTGCTGTTCTACAAACGCGTCTCGGATGTCTGGGACGAGGAATACCGAACGGCGCTGGCCAACTCAGGCGGTGACCTCTCCTACGCGCAGTTCGCCGAGAACCACCGCTTCCAGATCCCCGAGGGTGCGCACTGGAACGACGTGCGCCAGACCCCGAAGAACGTCGGCGCCGCCATCC
>CAZNBS010000465.1:0-2200 GCA_964570955.1 uncultured Burkholderiales bacterium
CGGTAGTCTTACGATCGACAACAGCGGCGCCTTGCAGAAGAGCGCGGGCAGCGGGCAGTTCTATTTCGACGACACCACGCTCGCCAATACGGGAACGGTCGATGCACAAAGCGGCACGCTGGCATTCGGCGGGGCGGGTCGGCCCGACGGGGTGAGCACGGGAGAATTCCTCGCGGGCAGCGGGGCGACGCTGCGCTTCTTCGGCGGCACGCAACGCCTGCAGGCGGGTGCTGCGATGAGCGGCGCGGGGCGGGTGCAGGTGAGCGGCGGGCTGCTCGATCTCGATGCCGGCAGCTATGCGGTGGGCTTCCTGATCGACCAACTGAGCGCGTCGGTGCTGGGTACGCTCTCGGTGGACCTCGACATCGCTACGCCGAATCTGACGCTGGCCGCGGGCGGCACGCTGACGGGTACCGGGACGCTGAGCTTGACCGGCGCGGGCAACCAATGGACCGGCGGCGTGATGAGCGGGGGCGGGACGACGCGCATTGCCGCCGGTGCGGAGCTCACGATCACGGGCGGGAATCGCAAGTATCTGGCCGAGCGCACGATCCGCAACGAGGGCCTGTTGATCGATGCGAACGCGGATTTCGTGGAGTTGAACGGCGCGGCGGTGCTGGACAATGCGGGCGTGTTCGATATTCGCAGCGACACGAGCTGGCAGCACTTCTCGGGTCCGGGTGGCAGTCTTACGATCGACAACAGCGGCGTGCTCAAGAAGTCGGCGGGCGCGGGCAGCTTCACGTTCTTCGGCACGACCTTGAACAATACGGCGACGGTCGAGTCGGACAGCGGGCGCTTGCGCTTCGGCGGCGGCGGCAGCAGCACGGGCGCGTTCGTCACCTCGGCCGGGGCATCGATCGCGTTCATCGCGGGCACGCAAACCTGGGGCGATGGGGTGACGGTGAGCGGCGACGGCGCGATCGTGGTGACGTTCGCCAGTGCTTCGACCGCTGGCACCTTGGCGGTCGAGGGCGATATCTCGCTGCCGCGCCTGGAGCTGGAGGCGCTCGGCACGCTGGCGGGCACGGGGACGCTGACGCTGACCGGCACGGGCAGCCAGTGGAGCGGTGGGCTGATGACCGGAGGGGGCACGACGAAGATCGCCGCCGGTGCGGACCTCACGATCACGGGCGGCAATCGGAAGTATCTGGCCGAGCGCACGATCCGCAACGAAGGGCTCTTGATCGATGCGAACGCGGACTTCGTGGAATTGAACGGTGCGGCGGTGCTGGACAATGCGGGCGTGTTCGACATTCGCAGCGATGCGAGCTGGCAGCACTTCTCGGGTCCGGGCGGTAGTCTTACGATCGACAACAGCGGCGCCTTGCAGAAGAGCGCGGGCAGCGGGGATTTCCGGTTCCTCAATACCGTGCTCAACGACACTGGCACGGTCACGATTTCGAGTGGGCGTATTCTGGTGAACGGAGTTCCGCTGTAGCGGTGTCGAGCGCAAGTGCTTCAGGCCCAACACCCGGGACGAGCGGAGGCACGCGCGGTATGGCTACTGCGCTCCCCCGGCAATTTGCAATACCGCGCGCAGCGCATCGTTCACCACCTCAGAGTTCGTGCGCACAGCGGCTTCGGTCCCAGCGGCCAGAGTCCGGGCGCGATCAGGCCTCAGCTGCTTCGAGCATGAACTCGACTTTGACCGCTTCATACTTTGACCGAAGCAAGTGCCAAAGCCAACGCGTCCTTGGGCGTCTGAACACTAAGCGTTACGGTTTTCATTCATGAATCTCCGGGTATCGCGTTCAAAGTCGGCAAAGAGCTTGTCGATCGACAAGAATCGGTAGCGAGCCTCTCCATCCGGCGTGTGTCGATGGTCACCCCTCCCGGACTCATTGTCGTAGCGCAGAACGCAGGTTCCCTCAGCTACGAAGGCCAAACGGTGCTTGTACGAATGCGCCGAGCCCTGCAATGGATACGGTACTGCCCAGACGACAATCTCTGCGAAGGATGAATCGGTGTACGCGACGCGCGTCTTCGTCAGGAGCACTGCTTTCACGCCTCGCAGCGTGCCAGTCTGTCGCGTGTGCTGTCTATGACTCCAACACCCGTGGTGCAACTGGATGAGACCTATTGAAGATCCGGTAAGCGGTTAACAAGCCACTTACCGCGCTACGCTCCCCTCTTCCTCTGGGAGAGAGACGCCACGATGGCGCATCGCGACTTGCGCCCTGGAACCTCGCGTGGCGCC
>CAZNBS010000466.1:0-2134 GCA_964570955.1 uncultured Burkholderiales bacterium
GGCCAGCATCACGCGGGCTCGTGTCACCGCGACCTCGGCGGTCGAACGCCGCTGGGGCAACCGGAAGAGCGCGGCGCCTGACCACCTCCTGAGTGGCCTTCTGGCCTGCGGAGCGTGTGGCGGCGGCAACCTCGTGTTGTCGTCGGGGAAGGGCGGCGGCTACTACCAGTGCTTCAACGCGCGGAAGGCCACGTGCTCTAACAAGCGGCACGTGCCATTGCGCAAGCTCGAAGCTGCGGTTGTGAGCGTCGTGTCTGAGCTGCTGGACGACAAGCTCGCTGCCGAGATTGCGGACGTAGCCAACGCCAAGTTGCGCAAGCGCTTGGCCGAGGACCCCAACAGCATCGAACGCCTCCGTGCCGAACGCCAGAAGCTCGAGCGCAAGGTGCAGAACTACCTCGACTTCATCGGCGAAGGAGACGCCAGCCCTGCGATTCGCGAGCGCCTACGGGAGACGGAGGCGCGGTTTGCTCAGGTGTCGGCCGACCTCTTGCGGGCAGAGGTGCTGCGCAAGGACCCCGTTCTCGTCACCCCATTTGCCGTGCGGGAGCGCCTCCGGGACCTCGTGTCGTTGCTACGTACCGAGCCCGCCCGCGCCAGGGGCGTGCTGCGGAGCCTCTTCCCCGGGCGTGTCACTGTGCGTGTGGAAGGCGACGCAGTCTCGATTGAGGGCCAGCTACAGGTGGACACGGACGGGGCGAGGGTGGCGCGAGAGTTCAAGGTGCCGCTTGGTTGAACTTCACAATAGGGGCGTCCAGGGGCGCTCCAAGTAGACCGCAGTAATGTCTTCTCCCACGCGCGTTTTCTCCACGCGCATCTGGCTGGCATACTCGACGCTCGAGGTGACGGGTCGCGCAGCATCGCAGCAATCGCGGATCACCGTATCTATTAGAACCGGCTGAGTGCCGCCAACGAAGATCAGGGCCGCCACCGTTGCAGGCGTACACTCTGCCTGAAGGGATGAGAGATACCAAAGGTCTTCACCGGCCGACCTCGCCATCTTTTCTCGGTGCTCGTTGTCGAACACGACTTTCATCTCGAGAAAATGAAAGGGCCGGGCTTCTCCCCCGGGGTTGGCCGATAGGCGAAAGTCTACGAGCTTCTGCGTCTTGTCCTGCTCTGGAATGGGCGCGAGGTCTTCGCAGCTTTCGATGCGAAGCCTCTCCCAGTCCAACGAGGTAGCATCCGGAAAGAACCGCTCGTGAGCCCAACGATAGAGTTCGAACTTCACCCAGGCCTCGTAGCCGCATTGGCTTTTCGCGGCGATGGCGAGCGTGGGGTTGGGGCCGATCGCCGCCAGAAATCCCTGAACCACATCTTCGTATAGGCGAATCATTTGCGCCTCCTTGGTCCTCAATAGCGGTCAGCCTCGGGTGCGCTCGTGGCTTGCACGCGGTTGCCGTTTCGCCAGACGACCCATGGGGAGTAGGGCGTGCACGCGCAGTGCTGGTTGTCGCCGGGTTCCGCTGATGAGAAACTCTCCCGTGACCCGAACCTTGCGTCCTCCTCTTAGGCTTGAGGCGCAAGCCTCGTAGACCTCAGAGAAGACGATGCAACGGAGCTTGCGCACCGCGCACAGCGGCTCGTTGAGAAGAAGCACGACCGTTGCGAGGTGCTTTCCTGGTGGCTCGACTGTGCTACGAACGCGCACTTCGGTGAGCGTTCCTGTCAACTCGATCTTCGTGGTGCGCAGGGCGTGCGCCAAGTCGTGCAACGAGATCTTGGAAACCGTCATTCGGACGACCATGAGCCTGCTCCTTGGGGCAAAGCCCCGTGGCGCAGGTGGTGGCTCGACGCGTCGCCGTTCCGCCGAAGCGGGTGGGTCCCGATCGTGGACCCGCATAGCCCTGCCAAACACAGCTACCGTAGCACGGGCCGCTGACAGAACCAGATAGGTAGAATCGAGTTGATGCGGGGGGTGCTGGTTCAGCGGAGGTACAGATGGCGCGCCCGGCAAGATTCGAACTTGCGACCTACGGATTCGTAGTCCGTCACTCTATCCAACTGAGCTACGGGCGCGCGCGGAGCCGGTCCACTAGCAAGTTATGGGACTGGTGTCCAGAGGAAATCGATGCGTTGGGCGCTACGGCTCCACGGCGCCCGGAGGTCGTCTCGGTCGCTCACATCGACCTAC
>CAZNBS010000467.1:0-2098 GCA_964570955.1 uncultured Burkholderiales bacterium
CAGGTCGACGGTTCCTCCGGCGCCATCGGCACCGCGGTCAATCACGCGATCGACCGCCAAGGACCCGATCGCCGCGTCGCTGGGAACACGAACGATCCCGTAAGCTTCATGCGACGGCCGCTGTACGGCGCGTGTCCGCCGCAGCCACCCATCTCACGAGTAACGCGCTGCTCGCACGAAAACTTCGCCACAGTTAGCGTGCCGAAGCAAAGTTCCTCGCCCGCGCCCAAGGCGAAGCAGAATCTGATAATCGACGCGATGGCGATGTTTGCTGGTCAGTGAAGATCAGGGTGGCCCCGGACCGGCCGGGCCGAAGCCGTGGTGCTCGTTCTCGTAGTCCTCGATCAGCGTGACGAGCACGTCGCGCTCCCTCGCCTGTGCGCTGCCCTCCTCGGCCTGGAAGACACCCCGTAGGCGGCGGAAGGCGCGCTGCAGATCCTCGTCGTTGCGGATCGGCCCGATGGTCATTCACGCTCTCCACGACGATGCGGTCGTGCTGCGCGTGCGCCCCGACGAGGATCCCCCCGATTGCCTAAGCGGCATCCTTGGTCGGCACAGTCCACTCTCGACAGATCTTCAAGGTCTGCTCCGTCGCCAGCGGTTCGCCGGTAAGTCCGCAGCGCGCGCTGCGCGACTCGCGCAGGAAGTGCGCGCACTGGCTGCACACGCCGAAGGGCCGCTGGCCGTTCAGGCGCTGCAGCGTCATCAACACGCCGCGCAGCGACTCCTCCAGCGCGGTAGCGCCCGATGGCAGCGACGTCAACTCCTGCCCGATGCGCTGTGTCCAGGAATCGCTCAGCACCGCGCGTCCAGCGCGGGTCAGCCGCAGGTGGATGCGCTTTCCGTGCCGCTCATCGGGCTCCTTCACCAGCAAGCCCTTGTCCTCGAGCACGGCCAGGCTCTGCGAGACCGTGCCCCGGGTGATGCCGAAATACTCGGCGATGGCGATGGGCAGGTCGCTGTAACGGTTGGCGCGGGCCAGATAACCCAACACCAGCACGTGGATCGGCAGCAAACCATGGCGCGCGGCATCGTCGCGCACGCTTTGGTGGACCAGCGCGCCCAACCGTTCCAGCAGCGGTGTTAGATGACCCACGCCGGCAATTGTATCGCCTCGATTCATGTCTTGACAGTCATGATGTTTCGACTCTATGCTTTTTGTGCATCGAGTCGATGCATAGACACCGCACCTCAATCATCCAGGGAGTCTCCAATGAACAAGGCCGTCTTCTTTCACGCGGGATGCCCGGTCTGCGCATCCGCCGAGCAGCAGTTCGCTGTCGCGCTCGATCCCGCCCGGTATCAGGTCGAACTGGTGCATCTCGGCGAACAGAAGAACCGCATCGCCGAGGCCGAGGCAGCGGGAGTCAAGTCGGTACCCGCGTTGGTCATCGATGGGGACCCGTTCCACATCAACTTCGGCGCCGCGCCGGCCGATCTACGGTAGTCCCGCGAAGGTCACGAACACGAAGCCCCTGCCCAACCCCGAGCACCTGGGAGTCAGACATGAAACGCTCACTTGCCGCACTCGCATTCGTAGTCAACGCTGCCCCGGCCGTGTCAGCAGACGCGCCGCAGGTCCCGTATCCCGATGGCTACCGCGATTGGCGTCACGTCAAGAGCATGGTGATCCAACCTGGCCATGCGCTGCATGAATCCTTTGGCGGCATTCATCACCTCTACGCCAACAAGAAGGCCCTGGAAGGCTACAAGACCGGCAAGTTCCCCGATGGCAGCGTCGGCAAAGCGCCCTCGAGTTCGACGACACAGCGATATCTGCTGTTCAGTGAAGATTCGCGCCGCCCGCGTTGCGGCTCCCTGCACGGGTCGACGCTCTACTGAACCCCCACCATCAGGCTCTCGTACGGGATCTTCAACCCGTCGTGCAGTTTCTTGACCATCCGAAGGCTCAACGGGCGTCTGCGGTTCAGCACCTCGGAGACGCGGCCGCTCTGCCCGATGTATGGCTCCAGATCGCGAGGCGTCAGCCCTTCCTGCTCCATACGGAACTTGATCGCCTCCACCGGATCGGCGGGCCCGAAGTCGTAGTGCTTGTTCTCGTAGGCTTCGATCAGCGTGACGAGCACGTCGCGCTCGT
>CAZNBS010000468.1:0-2090 GCA_964570955.1 uncultured Burkholderiales bacterium
AAGCCCTCCTGAACAGAAGGGCCGACGCTGTTGCCCGCTTGGTTGCTCCCGCAGGAGCCGCATCCGCTTTCGCGTCCACCTTGCCCGGGTAGGCAGGTTGGCATGGGCGTCGACCCAACTCGAAATGTGCAGCCATTCTACTGCAGCCCCAGTACCAATTGCGGTCGAGCGGCATGCAGGCTCGGAGTTCATGAGGCTGCCTCAGGTTCGAACCCCCATGGACAACAGCGTGGCGTTTGCCCATTGCGCGCGGTTGAGGGCCCAGAACGACATGTTGACGGCGATCCCGGCAACGGAGTGCATCGCGTTCGGAAGAAAGCTCACGTACGCGGGGTTGTTGCCGATGCGGCCACGACACCACGCGCCGAAGTGCGGCGGAAGGTCGTGAGGTGCCATCTCCATTTGGTTCAGGCGCAGGAGGACATTGTCCAACCTAGACTCATCGCGGAACTGGTGAGGAAGCTGTAGCAGGCAGAACAGCCCGCCGCCCATCTCCGGATGCGGCTGGTCCCCAAGGAGCTGCCACAGTGCCGTGTCTCTGTCGCCGGTCGCAGCGCTGATCGCCCCGTCTCGCAGCCCGAACTCGGCAGAGAGTCCCAGGCCGCCCGTGGTACAGACGCACAACCGCGAAAGGTACTCCTTGACCTGGTCGAAATCGCGCTCCTCCCAGGCCGATGCAGACGTCTCAGCTGGTTCCCCGGCGAACATTCTGCGCATTGCACCCAGGAGAGAATCAGTGCTCGCAATCACCGAGAACAGCAGGAGGGGAAACTGAATGTTCCATGCCTGCTCGGCCTCGTACATGGTCAGCCGCGAGCCAACGAAGACTTTGCCGTTGTCGTAGGTCAGCGCTCCCAACGTGACCATGGCATTCATGGCCACCGTCAGTTCTGGCTTCGAGAACATCGCCGCAAGTTCACGCGGCAACTCCGTGCGGAGTTGAACTACCGCCTTGATCGGTCCGTTCTCTGATTCGCGGTTGGCCGGCGCGACCACATCCACGTGAGTCGCGAAGTTCGGATGCGTAACGATCAGCGAGTTGCCGTCCCGCCTCGTCTTGAGCGTGGTCGCGGCGAGCGCTGCCTCCAAGTCGTCCAACGGGACACCGAAAGGTCGCGGATCCGCCTTCTTGTTCCAGAACATCCTGATGGCCCTTTCAAGTCCGTCACGCGGCCTCAGTCGCCTCGCTTGCCCTGCGATTCCCGCCAGGTGCGGTCACGTTCCTTCTTGAGGGTCAACCGCTGTTCGTGCCTCTGGTGCGCGACGCGCTTTCTTTCCTCGCGTCGTTCCTGGACTCTGGCTGGAGCTTCGTACTCCGCCTTGGCGCGTCGTGCCTCAAGCACGCGTCGATGGTGCTCTTGCATCCCTCTGAGCACATCGCCGCCCCAGCCTTGGCCAAGCAACTGTTCCGCCTCGCGCTCGCCAATCGCACGGCAAATGTCGAAAATGACGCAGCGTCCGGCCTCCTCCAGCTGAACTGCCTCGGCATCTGAGGGCCGCGTGTCCGCAAGGGCCCGCGCCACATCGATAGCGACCTGTGGCGTGTATGCGCGTGATGGCGGCCGCTCTGTCGCAGTCGCAAGTGCACGGAGAAGCCCGTGCCGGAATTCAGTTGCACCGCAGGTCGTGCAATGAATACGCGTGCAGAGGTTGCGCCCTACCGACGCGACGAGATAGGCATGAAGCCAGTTCTCGGTCACACCGAGTCACCTGAGCCCGCTATGGGGCCCGCCGTGGGGTAGTGACCATGGATGGGCGACGTGCCCGCAGGCCGCGCAGTCCAGCGAGCCTCCAGCCGTTGGGCGTTCGCGCACTCGGTCCCCCTCATTGATGCCTGCTCGGTGTCTTCCCTCAAGAAGCTCGCCTTATCCTAGCAGAGTTGTTATCATGAAGATATGGTTGTGATGTCCTGGAAGCGGACGCTCTGCGCGCATGACTAGGTCGAACGGGGTTCCGGCGAAGCTCAAGGGCGTGCCCCCCTCCCAGGTGGATCGGCTGTCGTTCATCGAGGCGCGGCTGTTTTTCTTGGGGGAGCTGCGGAGGGTGGACGTTGCGAAGCGGTTTTCCCAGGCGTCGATCCAGGCGAGCCG
>CAZNBS010000469.1:0-2085 GCA_964570955.1 uncultured Burkholderiales bacterium
GGGCGAAGGCACGGAGGAGCGCGCCGAGATGCTCGTCGATGCAGGCGTGGACGTGCTGGTGGTCGACACCGCGCACGGTCATTCCCAGGGTGTCCTCGAACGCGTGCGCTGGGCGCGGCGCAGCTTTCCCAATGTGCAGGTGATCGGCGGGAACATTGCCACCGCCGATGCCGCCAAGGCTCTGCTCGACAGCGGTGCCGATGCGGTCAAGGTGGGGATCGGACCTGGATCCATCTGTACGACCCGGATCGTCGCCGGTGTGGGCGTGCCGCAGATCTCCGCCATCGCCAACGTCGCCGGCGCGCTGAAGGATACAGACGTGCCGATGATCGCCGACGGCGGCATCCGGTATTCGGGCGACATTGCCAAGGCGATCGCAGCGGGTGCGGATGCGATCATGCTCGGCGGTCTGTTCGCCGGCACTGAGGAGGCGCCGGGCGAAATCGAGCTGTACCAGGGGCGCTCCTACAAGTCCTATCGCGGCATGGGTTCACTGGCTGCCATGGAACTGGGCTCGAGCGACCGCTACTTCCAGGACGCCGCCGAAGGCGTCGCGGCGCAGAAGTTCGTGCCCGAAGGGGTCGAGGGGCGCGTGCCTTACAAGGGCAGCGTCGTGCACGTGATCCAGCAGCTGATCGGTGGCCTGCGCTCGAGCATGGGCTATGCAGGGTGCCCCACGGTGCGCGAGATGCGCGAGCGCGCCGAGTTCGTCGAAATCACCTCGGCGGGCGTGCGCGAATCGCACGTGCACGACGTGCAGATCGTCAAGGAAGCACCGAATTACCGGGTGGAGTAGGCGCCCGCGATGCATCAGAAGGTCCTCATTCTCGATTTCGGCTCCCAGTACACGCAGCTGATCGCACGACGCGTGCGCGAGTGCAACGTGTACTGCGAGATCCATCCGCACGACGTCAGCGACGCATTCGTGCGCGCGTTCGCGCCCAACGCAATCATCCTCTCGGGCGGTCCTGCCTCGGTGTACGAGGGCGGGACGCCACGCGCCCCGCAGGTCGTTTTCGAGATGGACGTTCCGGTGCTGGGCATCTGCTACGGCATGCAGGCCATGGCTGCGCAGCTGGGCGGGGGCGTGGAGAGCGGGCCGGTGCGCGAGTTCGGCTATGCGGAGGTGCGCGCGCGCGGCCACTCCAGGCTGTTGCGCGACATCCAGGACCGCGTGACCGCAGAGGGGCACGGATTGCTGGACGTGTGGATGAGCCACGGCGACAAGGTCACACGGCTGCCCGAAGGGTTCAGGATCATCGCGAGCAACGCAGCGACGCCGATCGGCGGCATGGCCGACGAGACACGCGGCTTCTACGGGCTGCAGTTCCACCCGGAGGTCACGCACACCTTGCAGGGCAAGGCGATCCTCGAGCGCTTCCTGCTCGTCGTGTGCGGACTGGACGGGGACTGGAGCATGCCCTCCTTCGTGGAGGAAGCGGTCGGACGCATCCGCTCCGAAGTCGGCAGCGAGGAGGTGATCCTCGGCCTGTCCGGGGGCGTCGATTCCGCGGTGGCCGCGGCGCTGATCCACAAGGCCATCGGCGAGCAGCTCACGTGCGTGTTCGTCGATACCGGCCTGTTGCGGCTGAACGAGGCGCAGCAGGTCATGCAGACCTTTGCCCGCAACCTGGGTGTGAAGGTCATCCACGTGGACGCGACGGCGCAGTTCATGGGCAAGCTCGAAGGTGTGAGCGATCCCGAGGCCAAGCGCAAGATCATCGGACGTGAGTTCGTCGAGGTGTTCCAGCGGGAGGCGACCAAGGTCCGCAACGCGAAGTGGCTGGCGCAGGGGACGATCTACCCGGACGTGATCGAATCCGCCGGCAGCGCGACCAAGAAGGCCGCTTCGATCAAGTCGCATCACAACGTCGGCGGTCTGCCGGAGACACTTCATCTCAAGCTGCTCGAGCCGCTGCGCGAACTGTTCAAGGACGAAGTGCGCAAACTCGGCCTCGAACTCGGCCTCCCGCACGACATGGTGTTCCGTCACCCCTTCCCGGGCCCCGGTCTGGGCGTACGCATCCTAGGCGAAGTGAAGCAGCAGTACGCCGACCTGCTGCGACGCGCCGATGCCATCTTCAT
>CAZNBS010000470.1:0-2081 GCA_964570955.1 uncultured Burkholderiales bacterium
GGACATCGCCCTTTCACGGCGGTAACCGGGGTTCGAATCCCCGTGGGGACGCCAGCATATATTGAAATCAATGCCTTAGAATCGGGGTTCGAATCGGTCTCGAACTTCCGAAACTGGAGAGTGCGCACCCTCTCTGCGCAACATGTCCGCTTCTTCGAAGTGCGCTCGCAGTTAGCGTGAAAGACATGGTCCACCCCAAAGGCGTTCATCTTCAGGGGTGGTGCCAACCACCATGCTCGTTAGGTTAGGGTTCACCACTTCCTCGTATTCGCCACTCAAAGCGACGAATACAGCATGGGATGAGCCGAATGTCGGGCCTGCAAGGGTGACGCATCGACTTGTGGGTACGAGTCGATTGTCAAACGACAACCGGTCTGTTTATCGCGTCGACATATAGCGGTTGAACAGTCCGGGGTGAAGCGCCTTGAGTCGTCTTCTATGGTCGACGTCCATGCGCTGGCCACCCTGCCGCTCCGAGATTAGCAATTCCATGACGATGCGTGCGCAACGTTCCGCGGGCTTGTTGTCGTGCTGCATCGCTTCCCGGAATATCGGCAGCAAGGAAGGCTCCGCAATCAACAACCAGGCACGTTGGCGAGATCATCCTTCGATTGGCGACGCAGCGATTGGAGACGCGTATCCATCATGTCCGCAATTTGGGCGCTTCTTCGTAACCATCCGATCCTCTCGTCGAGCGCCGTGCTAGACTTTCTCATCTATCGGTTGAGGTAAGTCCATGCTAGCGCGAATCAAAATCGATCCGAAGGTTTGCGGTGGTCGGCCAACGATTCGCGGCATGCGCTACACGGTCGACTTTGTGCTGAAACTGCTGGGCGACGGTTATACCGCAGACGATATTGTCCGGTTATATCCGGAGCTTGAAAAAGACGACGTATACCATGCAGCGAAATACGGGGCGTGGCTTGCGAGCGAGCGGACGTCCGTACTCGCGTGAGGTTTCTTGCCGACCTCCACATATCGCCGGACACGGTAGGTTTCCGCCGGCAACTCGGTCATGACGCAGTGCGTGTTACAGACAGACTGTCTGCATCTGCTTCAGATGAGGCAATCATCTCCTTGGCAGCCGAAGAGCAGCGCTGCGTGCTCACACAGGATTTGGATTTCTCCGCATTGATGGCATTGAGTGGGCGCACAGCGCCCTCGATCATCACGCTGCGCCTCGCATCCGCGAGGGTTGACTACGTGAACGACGTACTTGAACGGGCGCTCCCCCAGTGCGCCGCTGACGTAACGGCGGGATCACTGATCACCATAGAGGATCACGGTATCCGCTGCCGTTCGTTGCCGCTGAGTTAGAGAGAGCGCTCTGCGTTGAGGATCCGGCGGCTACGTTATGGCTCGCGCTAAGGGGTAGAGCGATTTCTTCTGCCCATCAAAAATTGCCTCGCAATGAATCCCTTACAAGGAGTGACCGCGCGCGACTCTGATAGCGGGGATTCGCTCTGCTCGCCGTGGGGACGCCAGCGAATCCCCGGTGCGGATCCGGTAGTGGATCACGCACCCGCGGCCGTCGACTGTCATCTCGACACGCTCTAACAGGCCGGACAGGAAGTCCTTGATCGATTCTCGGTCGGACTGCTCCAGTCGCGAGGCCAAGCTTTGAAGGATCTTGCGAACGTCTGGGGCGGTGATCGCTTCGAGTGCTGCCGTCGTCGCTAGCTCCTCTTCGGCGGCCGAGATCCGATCCAGGAGCGCCTGGCGTTCCTGCTCCGCCGTCTTGATACGGTCCAGGAATGGCCGGGGTGTCTCCGTCTGTGTTGCAAGATCGGCAAGCTTACCGATTTGCACCGTCAATTCATCAGCGCGGCGGCGCAGTGGCTCCGGTTCGTCGGTTGGCCTTGGCGAGGCCATGCGTCGCGCTTCCTGCACCAGTTCTGCGACAAAGCGCTCGCAGCGTAGGTCGTTTAGCACCTGTTCCAGAATGGCGGATTCAAGTCCCTCACGCTGGACGCGCCTCCCCTTGCCCATCCGGTAGCAGCCGTCGCCGCTTCCGTGCCAGGAAGCGCCGTCGGGCGTCTGTAGTAGTCCGCTAAGTAGATAAATTGCTGAATGTCGGTGCG
>CAZNBS010000471.1:0-2080 GCA_964570955.1 uncultured Burkholderiales bacterium
AATGTCCCAGTTCTCTGTAGCGAGTTTTAGCTTTTCGTGCAGCCGGTTGGTCTCGTCATCCTGCGCCTGATGCGCGTCTTTCCAGTCAAAATTGGAATGGTGTTCGAGCACATTTTCCGCGCCCAGATCGCCAAGCGCGCGCCGGAATACGGCGGCGTTTTGCTCGATGATACTGGTGAAGGGCAGCACGTAAATCACACGCCGCAGGCCATGAGCGCGGGCATGGTTGAGGGCGAACGCCATTGACGCCAGGGTTTTTCCGCCGCCGGTCGGCACGGTGAGGGTGAAATATCCCGGCGGCTCTTGCGATTTCTGCAAGCATGTATTGAGGATTTCGGTGCGCTTGCGGTTGATGTCTTGCTGCGGATTCTTGAACTGCTCGATGTGGTGATTGAACTGGTCCGTCAGGGCTTCAATGCTCGCATATAGCCCCCGGAGCGCGGCCTGACCGCCTTGCATGTAGCGTTCTGTTTCCAGCCAATCCGCATCGACCAGCACAGAAAATAACATCCGCGTCAGGAAGGACAACGTAAACCCCGGATGGGCGCGGTTCACGGTCAGCCGGGGTGGCTGCATTTGGAGCTGGCTGGTGTCGATTTCTTCGCGGTAGCGGCTATAGTCGGGCAGCTTTTTCTTCTCGCGCCGGGCTAGAAGCGTCGGGTCCCCCTCGACATCGGCTGGACTGCCATAATCGGGTAGGCCGGTGTGATGCCCAGCGATGCAGTAGGAGATCAATTCGGCGAGCCATTTGTCGGGTTCTGCAGGAAACAATCTTGTGATTTCTCTGGCGCCGGCCGTGGCGTGATCGACACGCCGGTTGCTCCCTCTAAGCCGGGCCTGAAATTCTTGTGAATATTTGCCAATATCGTGCAGCAGCCCCGCAGCGTGCGCCATGTCCGCGATACCAAATTCCTTCCCCATCTGCGCGGCAAGCTCGCTGGTCGTTTTCAGGTGATCGATTAAGCGTTGCCAGTCAGTCTCGCTTAGACCATCCTTAGAGTGCGCGTAGTACCGGACGCGATTTCTCGCCCTTCCAAGCGCTGTATCCAAATCTACCTTCCTTTCCATTGCTTTTTGCCAAATCGCTAAGCCACGACAATCAGTGTCTGGACCTCCCTCTACAAGTCTGCTTCTAAGGGTGTCCCACTTACTAAACTAGACATGGGACCGTTGTCGCATGTGGAGTGGTCAGTATAGTCTCTGAAGCTGATGAATGATAGTCAAGCAGGCTATAGAGCCGCTATGTGCAGTAATGGCAATTAGACTCTGACTGATGCCGGTAAGCGCTGGGCTAGCTCGTACTAAGCATCAAGGCGAAAGCGGCAAGAAATCCGTTACTGCGTGTTGGCAGCGAACAACAGGTGGATTGTCTTTCGACACGGTAGCTTATCCGGCGCGGAAGAGCTGTGTAATGGCGTAGCCTGCCGAACTCAGCGGGTGAGGTTGCTGGTCATTCATCAAAACTGTTCTTCGCGCCCAGCCAGCAAGGCGCCTATAGATCAGGCAGAAGCAATCGGACACACAGAGAGTTAATGCGGATGCAATGTGTGCTCCACTTACGCCGAGGCGCAGTAGCGGCTAGCGGGGGGAGCGCCTCACATGCCTGGCAGCGATCGCTAGGCCGAGGCGCGCGCGACGATCGAGGTATACAGCATATTCTTCACCGCGACTTCCGGTGCAGCTCCGGTAATCAGTTCGTGCAGGCGAAGCATCGCCAGCATTCCCATCGCAGATTTTGGAACCTCGACGGTCGTCAGAGCGGGCTTGGTATGCGCCGCCTGCGATACGTTGTCAAAGCCCATCACCGCAATATCCGCCGGCACGCGAATATTTGTTGCAGGGCCTGGCGGGCGCGGCGCAGCTGGTTCCGGCCCCGGCGCGCTTCAACGAGATGGAAAACATCTTCCTGCGCTACACCGGGCTGATCTTCGCCGATGAAATGACCGTGGAAGAGGCGATGCAGGCCGCGACCGATGAGCTAGCGCCGGTCGTAACGTGCGACTAGCCTGAGACAATCCGGCACGCGGGCACAGGGTGGCGCTCTGTGCCCGCTTCGTCCCGGCACGCTGCGAGAGGGGAG
>CAZNBS010000472.1:0-2072 GCA_964570955.1 uncultured Burkholderiales bacterium
CGAAAGTGTTCCAACCTCGGCTGAGCCGAGGCTTCGAAGCTCTCGAGTATCGCGGAATCTTCAAAGAGTCTCATGCAACGGCTAAGCCGTCGCGGGAACATTTTCTTGAAAGTTCGCGATTTTGGACAGGTGCCACCAGGGTGCCCGCCTCGGTTGCTTCACAGCAATCTGTCTTCAAGCCAATCAAACTGGGAGATTCAGCCATGAGAAAGCATTTGGTTGTGATCTGTCTGGGGGCGGCACTCGCTCTGCAAGGTCAGGTACTGGCGCAACCTGGCTTCCCCAAGTCCGACTACCCCAGTCTGAGCTTGACCGAGCTGGCGCAAATCCTGCGGCCCAATGACGCGCAAGGCATGGCCCTGGGCCTGACCGGCGCCGCGTATCGCGAAGGGCTGTTTGCGACCTACACCAATCCCGCCGGCTTGCGTCTGGATGATCTCACCGTCGCCTATTCGCACATTCCGGCCGCCGGCAGCTTCAGCGGCATGCTCTTCAATCAGGAGGCGTTTGCCCTTGGCTTGCCGGTCAGTGAGAGCATCACGTTGGGCGCGCATTTCTTCAATCTGAATCTGGGTACGATCGAGCTCACCGACAGGTTCGGCAATGCCGTTGGGGAAGAAAGAATCGGCGTGCGGGAAGCGCAACTCTCCGGCGCCGCCAGACTCGGTTTCAAGCAAAGCATGATTGCCCTTGGCTTGAACACGAAATACCTGGAAATCTACCTACCCGGCTTGAATGCGCACAGCTTTCTGGTGGATGCCGGTATGAGATATCGCCTCGACACAGAAAAAGCCCGGTATGCCCTGGCGGTCTCGGTCAGCAACTTGGGAGAGGAGCTGAAGCATGGAAGGTATTCGCTGGGTGCGCCCATCAGGCTGCTGCGTTCCGGCCTCTCGGTCGACACCGTGCCGCGGCCGGAAGCTGATGTGGGCGTGATGGCCACACTCGAGTACCAGAGAAGTCTGCGCGACGAAGAGAGGTACAGCCGTTGGAATCATTTGGGCCTCGGCGTTGAGCTGCAGTTCTTGAATCACCTTTATAGTCGCCTGGGCTACAACTTCGATTTCGCTGACGTCAGTGAGCGCGTCAAGATCGACGGGTTCACCTACGGCCTGGGATTCCACACACCCCGCAAGATTAAAGTCGGAGTGCCAATCGACCTGTCATTGCACTACGGCAAAGGCCTTACTGACTACCGCCAGCTCGATACGAACGTCATCACCATCGCATTGGGGCTGGAGCTTTAGAGTCCGTCCGAAATCGCGAATCTCAGAAAAGAGGTTCCTGCAACGGCTTGGCCGTTGCATCAAAATCCTGGAAGCTTGCCCGCCCCTTGAGCTTTTTGAAACCTCTGCTCAGCCGCGGTTGGAGTACTTTGGGATTGACACCACTTTAGGGCGGATAAACCGCAACTCAAAAGAAATCGCCAACAGTTGGAAATGCACCGAGCAGATGAAGAAGCTTTTTATCAGTTGGGTTGTTTCTATCTGCTGGAGGGAAACATTGCATTCAAAGCAACGAGTTCACTCCAAAGAGACTAAAAAAAACTGCGCGCAAGCGTAAAGCGTGTTCAAATCAAGCAACGGCTATGATCACCACCTTCTCCTTTCCCACCAAAATCATCTTCGGCCCGGGCGCGATCGGAAAGTTCGAAGCGGCGCTCACCGAGCTGGGCGGCCTACGGCCGCTGATCGTGACAGACAAGGGTCTGGTCGCGAGCGGCATCATCAAACAAGTCACGGTGCCGCTCAAAAAAGCCGGGCTGGAGTTCAGCGTGTTCGATGAAGTCGTCTCGAATCCGATAGAGGACAACCTCTGGGCCGGGGTCGCGCGTTTTCAGCAGGAGAAATGCGACATGATCATCGGCTTGGGTGGCGGCTCGCCGCTGGATGCCGCCAAAGCCATTGGCCTGCTCGCCACGCATCCGCCGCCGTTGGCGCAATACGACGAAAAGCTCGAAGGCTGGCGGCACGTGCGGCCATCGTTGCCGCCCCTGCTCGCCATTCCCACCACCGCCGGCAGCGGCAGCGAGGCCGGCCGCAGCGCGGTGATCACGCTCAACGCCACGCAGC
>CAZNBS010000473.1:0-2071 GCA_964570955.1 uncultured Burkholderiales bacterium
CCGTCACCGACATCAAGGCCGCGCTGATGGACTACAAGCACCGCATCCGCAGCGGCTTCAAGTTCTACAGCCAGGACCTGATCAACAACCTGTTCACCCACCCCTACACCAAGATCGATTTCGTCGAGCGCGACCTGAAGGTGTCGCGGCTCACCGCCACCAGGTATCTGGACGCACTGGCCGCGGGCGGCTTTGTGCAGAAGGTAAAGCTGGGGCGCTCAAACTACTACATCAACCTGGCGCTCAACGCGATTCTGACGCGGGCGGAGATGGTGGAGGGGGCGCAGGGATGAACGTGAGAGTAAAGCTCACAGTCGCCGACTTGGCTGCAAATACACGAAATGCGCTCGTAGGTGGGCCGTTTGGGTCAAATTTGGTGTCCCGCGACTACACGAGCACTGGGGTGCCGGTGATCCGCGGCCAGAACATGGGTTCGCGCTGGATTTCTGGCGAATTCGCCTATGTCTCGCCCGAAAAAGCCAAGGAATTGAGCGCAAACATCGCTCGGCCCAGAGACCTCGTTTTCACCCAACGCGGCACGTTAGGGCAAGTTGCGTTGGTGCCGAATGAGCCATTTGAAGAGTACGTAGTTTCCCAAAGTCAGATGAAACTGACAGTGGACAAAGCAAAAGCGAATCCATTGTTTCTCTACTACGTGTTCAATTCGCCGGAGCAGATGGAGTACATCCGGCAGAACGCAATCCAGGTCGGCGTTCCGCATACAAACCTCGGCATCCTGAGAGCAACCCCACTTGAGCTTCCGCCAATCACCGACCAAGAGAGCATCGCCACTATTCTCGGCGGACTCGACGACAAAATCGAACTCAACCGCCGCCTCGGCGAAACGCTGGAAGCCATCGCCCAAGCCCTGTTCCAGTCCTGGTTCGTGGACTTCGACCCGGCCCCGTTCAAAGTTGCCATGCGCGATAGCACGCTGGGGAGAGAGGTACAACGTTGCGGCGGGTTTATCCAGACCGGTCCGTTCGGAAGCCAGCTTCACGCATCCGATTACCAAACAGACGGTGTTCCCGTAGTCATGCCACAAGACCTGCAAAGCAGACGAGTAAGCGTCGAGCGTGTGGCCAGAGTTTCACGGACAAAGGCCGGATCCCTAGATCGTCACCGTCTTCAAGTTGGCGACGTCGTTTACAGCCGACGAGGCGACGTGGAAAGGCATGCACTGATCAGCGATCGAGAGACGGGATGGCTTTGCGGCACTGGATGCCTGCTGATTCGACCTGGGAAAGCATGGCCCTCTCAGGCCTACTTGTCCGAGTGGCTTAACTTGCTTGAAACACGAACATGGCTCAAGCAGCACGCCGTCGGCGCAACGATGCCGAATCTGAACACAGGAATTCTTGCAGCCCTTCCGATACGAGTGCCGGATGACTCTGCATTGATTGCCTTTGAAGATCGTGTCAACGCATTGCGAACGCATCAGTCGAATCTTTCGGAAGAATCCGAATCGTTGACCGAATTGCGCGATGCATTGCTGCCTAGACTTCTATCTGGCGAGCTAGCCGCTTTGGCGTCCATTGCCGAGGAAGCCTGCGCGTGAACGAAAGCCAGCTCGAATCACTCGCGCTCGCCTGGTTCCAGGACATCGACTGGGAATACCGCCACGGCCCCGATCTGGCCCCCGACGGCGACACTCCCGAGCGTGAGGACTATCGTGCCGTCGTCCTGCGCGGCCGTCTGTTCGCGGCCCTCCGCCTGATCAATCCCGATCTGCCAGACGCCGCATTGGATGAAGCCATCCACTGGCTCACCAAACCCGAACAGCCCTCGCTGCTGCTCAGCAACCGCCGATTCCACGAAGCGCTGCTCGAAGGCATCGCGGTGGAAATCGCTACCGATGCCGGCAAGCGCGGCGACCGCGTGCGCCTGATCGACTTCGGACACCCGGGCAACAACCAGTTCCTGGTGGTCGACCAGTTCACCGTACAGGGCAGCAAGCAGCCGCGCCGGCCGGATCTGGTCTGCTTCATCAATGGTCTGCCCATTGCAGTGATCGAGCTGAAAAACCTGGCTGACGAGCAGACTGACATCTGGGCCGCCTTCCAGCAGCTGC
>CAZNBS010000474.1:0-2036 GCA_964570955.1 uncultured Burkholderiales bacterium
GACGGTGCCGCGCGTGAGCGCCAAGGGCGCGTTGCCCCGGGTCGTGACCCCGGGCTTTCGCGTGAATCAGCCGTACGTAGGCGGGGATTCATTTTGCGGGGGTGGCACCCAGCGCAACGATCGTTAGGTTGCTTCGCGTCCCGGCAGCGGCCTCGCCTCCTCGTCCTGCCATGTGATCCCGCGCTGTTGGCGTCCCGCGATGGGCGCATCCGCCGGGTGCGCTTGGAGTGGCTCGGCACGCCGCGCCCGCGCGATGAGCCGCAGCGCCGCCCCCGCGAGTGCGCCCCCCGCATCCGACTGCTAGCCGCCTTGCGGAATTGGCACGAGCTATGCGCACTGAACGAGCGTGAAAGCGGGCCGTTACTCGTGCGCGCTCAACGCGTACTTCTCGCAGGACGGTATCGTCAATTGCGCACCCGCTGAGAACGTCAATTCGCAGGAACCGCACGCGCCTTGATGGGCATATGCGGCGAATCGCGTACGCGGATGGCCTGCTCGGCCGGGGCGCAGGCCATGTCGTGGACACGATATCGCCCGTGCTGCAAATGGCCGGCACCGCGTGTATGCTCGCACCGTCACGGGCGAAGTCGCGGCATCGGCTTCGAGTCTCGTGCGCGGAGAGATCTTCGAGCACGATGAGCCGTGGGCTCGCACGGCGATGGAACAAACGGGGAGAGCGAAACGATGGATTCGCGACAAGCGTTGTTTGCAAGCAGCATCGCGGTTGGCGTGGTCACGGCGGCATTGTCCAGCCAGGTACAAGCACAGGCGTATCCGGTCAGGCCGGTTCGCATCATCATTCCATTCGGCGCGGGCGGTGGCACCGACATCCAGGGGCGGCTGCTCGCCAAGAAGTTCTTCGAGAGCACGGGTCAGACGTTCGTGGTCGACAACCGCACCGGCGCGAGCGGCCTGATCGGTGCGGAGCTCGCGGCCAAGTCGCCCCCGGACGGTTACACGATCCTGTTTACCACTGCTTCGCTGTCCGTGAACGTCACGCTGTATGCCAAGCGTCTGACGATCGATCCGCTGAAAGATCTGGAGCCGATAAGCTGGATCTCGTCGGTGCCGCTGGTGCTGGTGGTACACCCCAGCGTTCCGGCGAAAGACGTTCGATCGCTGGTGGCGCTGGCGAAGAAAACGGGCAAGGTCAACGCGGGCCATAACGGCGCGGGTACGACCAGTCACCTCGCGATCGAGATGCTGATGCAGTCCTCGGGCATCAACGTTGCCGCGATCCCGTACCGGGGCGGTGGGCCTTCAATGGCCGCACTGATCGGCGGCGAGGTCGATTTCAATTTCGCCACCGCACTCACGGTGATGCCGCAGCTCAAGGCCGGCAAGGTGCGCGCCCTGGCGGTCACCACGGCGAAGCCGTCGAAAGCCTTCCCGAGCCTGCCAACGATGCTCTCGTTCTACCCCGGGTTCGACGTCGACAACTGGTATGCCATGTTCTTTCCCGCTGCGACGCCAAAGCCCCTGGTCGAGAAGATCAATGGTGAGATTCGCAAGGCACTGGCGGCAAAGGACGTACTCGATTTCATGGCCCGCGAAGGCGCCGAACCCGTGGGGAGCTCGCCGCAGGAGCTCAATACCTTGTTCAAGCGCGAGGTCGCCAAGTACGCGAAAGTGATCAAGGCGGCGAATATCGTCGTGCAGTGACACGAGCTGCGGCCTCGAATGGACCTGGTACTGGCTGATCGCAAGGCAATCATCTCCGGCGCGAACCGCGGCATCGGCCGCGCGATCGCGCTCGCCTACGCCGCTGAAGGCGTGCACCTGGCGCTGCTGGGGCGCAACCGCGAAGCCTGCAATGCGCTTGCCGCGCAGATCGCGACTGCGCACCCCGCCATCCGCTGCGCGGGCGTGGCCGTCGATCTCGAACAGCCGCAGACGATCAAGCCCGCGGTCGACGAGGCCGTGCGCATGCTCGGTGGGCTCGATATTCTGGTCAACTGCGCCGGCGGGGCGTATCGCGGCAAGCTCGGCGAGATTCCGGACGATGCCTGGGAGCGTTACTTCCTGGTGAAGCCGAT
>CAZNBS010000475.1:0-2029 GCA_964570955.1 uncultured Burkholderiales bacterium
AAGCTGCCTTCCGACGTAGCTCCAAAACCAGGGCCACAGCTTCTCAAATGCAGCACGCACTTCAGGATATATCCGCTGCCCTCTTACAACCGGACGGAGATAAAAATCTGGAATGCGTTCCTGATTTTCCCGGCTGCTCTCGGGCATACCCAACGTCCTCCAGGTGGCTCCGAGCAGTCCAGAAAGTACTGGCCACCTCTAAAATAATGACTCGCGGAACGGGGGAAATCCGACGCGATTTTACAATTCTCTCAGATTCCGCCCGAGAGGATGTGCGGGAACCAGGGTGGCGGGTGGTACAAGCAGTGGAGTTTTGCGTTTGCAGAGCTTCTGCAGGCGTTGTCTCGGCAACTCAGATACAATCCAAGGCATGACGCCGGCATCTCGACGGCCCATCATCGGATTTCGCATCGACCCCGGTAGTATCCACCTGCAACGGGGCGAATCCACTGGAGCTTCGAAGATCCTGCGGTTGTTCAGGGGACCGAGACGGAAGGCTCGCGGACTTCCGACGAATTCGAGACCCAAGCCACGAGCGCATCATGGAATTCTTGTGGGCTCAGAACGCCCAGTAGGCGAGAGAACGTTAGGAGTGGTTGGCCGTGAAGCAGCGAGTACTAATTGTGTGTACAGGTAATTCCGCCTGGAGCCAAATCGCAGAGGGCTTCGGCACGAGGCAGACGAGTTATTTGACGTATTTTCCGTTAGTACGCAACCGACTTAGGTGCGGAAGGAAGCCGTCAAAGTGATGCGGGAACTGAATATCGACATTTCTGCCCAGCGTTCGAAACCGGTGAGCGAGTTCGAAGGACAGCAATTGGATTTCGTGATCACGGTCTGCAACAAGACGGGAGGAATGCCCGGTTTTTTTCCGGGCACCCGAACGGCTCCATTGGCCTTTAAAGACCCCGCGGCTTTCACCCAAATCGGAGAGGCGCGACTGCAAGCCTTCCGGACGCTGAGGGGCAAAATCCACGCGCGTGTAATGGTTTTTCTTGGCGAAGGGGCATACGGTAGCCGGGAGGAGGCATAAACATTCGGCTTAACGAAGTTCGATTTGCGTTAGTACCTACGTAGTAGGTTTCTGTTCAATTTTGGCAGGATTTGTCAGTGTGCGTCCACGGTGTTCAACTCCGGAATGATGACGAGGTTCTTTAGTTTGAGTCCGAGAGCGGTGACCTGGCGGCCCAGAGCGGTGAGGTAGTACTTGTAGCAGCGGCCGACCTTTTTGATCAGGCCGTGCGTTCGCAGACGTTTCAGCAGGCGTGAGATCTGACCGCTGCTGCAAGCTGGGAGGAATGCTCGAAGGCGCTTGTTCTGGAAACCACTGATGTTGAACTCGCCGCGGGCGATGACTCGCAACAGCAGATCGTCTTGTTGATCGAAGAAATTGAAGCCGCGGTAGCAGCGCTGATGTTCACGGACGGACTGACTGAGCCTGTTCAGCTTCCGTATTCCGTCGCTGGGGTCGTCAATGGCAGAGATGAACTCAATGTAGCGCCGGTTGGCGGCGGTGAGAACTTCCCGCAGCGCTCCCAGGCTATAGATGGTCTTCTTCATGGGCGCGTACTTCATGGCGGTCGTGCCGTCCCGCTGTTCTACCTGGCGGTAGTGTCTGAAAAAGGTGATGTCCAGTGTGGTAGTTTCGATCCGCAGGATGCGGCCAAACTTGTCGTACATCTTAATCGAGGTCTTGCCCATCGAGTGGCGAACGCGTGTCCCCTCGATGCGGACGTTGTAGCGGTTGCCCATTTCGTCCTGATAATTGCCGTTCAGCTTCCTGCCGAGGAATGTGGCGATGTCATCCGGTTTCACGGTGTGAATGGCGGTCCGGATCAGTTCGCCGTAGAGGTCCTGCAGGTCCGACTGGCGGTGGAACACGATATCGGTGGCGTACTCGACCGTTTCCAGACTCCAGTGATAGCGTTCCTCAATCTGCTTCAGAATCGGACAGTAATGGCGGGCGAACTGCTCCAGTTTGCGGTGCAGCCGCTCGGGCGTCCAGTTGTCGGCGATCTGCTGTGCCTTG
>CAZNBS010000476.1:0-2009 GCA_964570955.1 uncultured Burkholderiales bacterium
CGGAGACGCCGATCGCGCCGTGCAGCAGGCCGCCCGGATCGTTGCGCAGGTCGAGGTAGCCAGCGCGATCGATCGGTACGTAATCGTGAATTCGGCGATCCAGACCTCGGGCGAGCGCGATCGGCGCGAGCCGCAGCCGCAGCCGAAGCCGCAGGATACGCGCGGCAAGCTGCATCTCATGGGGCCTGATCCGCGCTTGCCGCGCATGTCCGATAAGCCGACCTTGTTCGACTTCGTCAAATACCGCTTCGGGCCCAGCACGCACACGCCGCAAAGCGCGCCGCGCGCAAAAGAACGGGACGAGCGAGATAATCGTGCTCGCTTGCCTCCAGCACGACACGGCAGCGAGCTGTTTCATACGCGCAGATCACGGCCAACGGGCCGCCCAAGTGGTCGAGCACTACGTCGACGAAGAAAGCGCGTTCACCATTCGCTATCATCAGGTGCTGCGTTTCCAAGCCGATGAGTCGGTCGGCTGCGACTATTCGCACTTCGACGACAGCCCCTCCGCCCACATGTGGCGCACGATCAACTGGCCGACTCGATACCTGCAGCCCGCCAGGCGGCTGCGGCGCTTCTGCCCCCCGCACCCGGCGCTTCGATGATCGCGCCCGAGTCGATGTCTTGTGGCTGGTTGCCGGACTTTGCACCCGGGCATAGACTTTACTTGTTCCCGCAGCATGCAGTCGGGGGGCGCACCATGACCGAGACGACGGAAATCATCGAAGCGCCACTGTCCTACGAAGCGCTCGGCGCCATGTACCGCGAGATGTGCGACGACCCGCTGTTCGCCAACGTCCCGGGCAAGATCGAGCTCGACCGCTGGGGTCGCATGGTGATGAGCCCGGCGAGCAATTATCACGGTGCGCTGCAGGGCCGTCTGGCGCAGCGCCTGGCCCAATTGGGGGGCGAGGTGATTGTGGAAGCCTCGGTGCTCACGCCCATCGGCTTGCTGGTCGCCGATGTTGCTTGGGCCAGCATCGAGTTCGTTGCGGCGCACCGCGACCAGACCCCCTTCGAGACGGCGCCGGAGCTGTGCATCGAGGTGACTTCGCCGTCGAATTCGCGCAAGGAGCTCACGGAAAAAGTCGACGCATTGCGCGCGGCAGGCGCGCTCGAAGTGTGGATCGTATACCCGCGTGCGAAGCGCATCGAAGCCTTCGGGCGCGAGGGGCTGCTCCCGCACTCGCGTTTCGCGCTCGACCTGACGGGCTTGTTTGACTGAACGCACAATCCCGGCAGGCCAGGAATCCGCGCTCAGGGCGAGCGAGGATGGAACCTTAACTTCACTGGCGCCTTGGCGCGCGGCCAGGGCTGCCGACCCGCCGCCCGGCTCAAGGAAGTGACGGGATGTCCTCGGCAGATTGCAGAGTGACGGTCGCCTTACTAGAACTATCCCGGTAAGGAGACCAGGAGATTGCAGTGTCCAATGACGCCACCTTGACCAGCAAAGGCCAAACGACGATTCCGAAGTCAATTCGGGACAGCCTCGCCATGAAAGCCGGGGACAGAATGACGTTTACATTGATGCCAGACGGCACGGTGGTCATGCGGGTGAAAACCAAGAACGTTGCGGACCTGGCAGCGGTGCTACGCAAGAAGCGTCGTAAGGCTCTGCCGGTCGACGATCTGTCGCGGTGATGTTGGGCATCGACACCAATGTCCTGGCTCGCTTCCTCGTTCGAGACGACGAGACTCAGTTCGATAGAGCGAACAAGCTGATCCGGCGCGAAGTCGGTACAGGGCGCCCCGTTTTTGTCAGCCTCCTGGTGCTGCTGGAAACGGAATGGGTGCTGCGCAGCCGGTACGGCGTTCCGAAGAATCGGGTCGTCGAAGCGATTTCAGGCTTGCTCGACGCAGCCGACGTCGCGTTCGAGGATGAAGCGGCCATCGAGGAGGCGCTTTTCATCTGGAAAGACACCGCTGTGGGATTCGCAGATTGTCTGATTGGCGTACGCAACCAGCGCCTGCGATGTCGAGCGACAGCCACTTTCGATTCCAGAGCGTCC
>CAZNBS010000477.1:0-2007 GCA_964570955.1 uncultured Burkholderiales bacterium
GATCTCGTGCACGAGGACGGACCGAACGGAAGCAAAGGCTACGGGCCGATCCTGGCGCGGCGCAAAGTCATCGAGAACACCGCTGAAGCGATTCGGAAAGCGCGTGCCACGGGCGTGCCGATCGGCTATGTGCGCGTCGGGTTCTCGCCGGACTACCGAGAATGCCCGCCGGGTTCGCGCATCTTTCAGGGCGCGAAGAAAGCCGGCCTCTTCAAGCTGGGCGAATGGGGCACGGAGGTGCATCCGGCGCTCGCCCCGCAGCCTTCGGACTACGACATCGTCAAGCACCGGGTGAGCCCTTTCTATGCCACCCGGCTCGAACCCATACTTCGGGCAAATTCGATACGGCGCATTTACGTGTGCGGCGTATCTACCAGCGGCGCGGTCCTGTCGGCTGCCAAGGACGGCCACGACCGCGACTACGACGTGTTCGTGCTCGAAGACTGCTGCGCGGCGCTCACCGACGAGCAGCACCTGGCCGTGATCGAACAGATGCAGCGGATGACGACCATCCTGCGCTCGGCCGAAGTGACCTTCCTGAAAGGCACGTAGCGCATTGCAGATAGCCTCAGTGGGGCAGGGCATCGGTTGCCGATTGTCCTTGCAACTGTGGAGACCGATACGCGGGCTGCCATGGAGCGGGTGTTGGGGTTGGCCGGTACTGGTGTGGAGCGGTGAACGCTCGCACGAAATTTGCCAGCTTCCGGCAATGTGCCTATAATGCGCCGGCAAATGCCGGACCCTGGCGCGTGAGTGTCAATTCCATGTCGATGGTGGCAGCTTACCTGGAGAGCCCTGATTTCTGGACCCGAGTCTCGGAACGGCTCGGCCTAAGGAAACCGGTAACCTCGGAGTTCGATTTTTTTAAGGCCGTCCATCTCGGAATCGGTCTCAAGGCGATCGACGCCTTGAGAAGCGAGGGGCTCGGCGCCAGCGAAATCACGGTCATCATCGAACCCCGCACCCTTTCGCACCGCCGTGCCAAACGCCAGAGTTTGTCGCCCGAAGAGGCCGAGCGCGCCGCTCGCATAAGCCGCATCTTGACTCTGGCCGAGCAGGTCTTCGACTCACACGACAAAGCGCTCGCGTGGCTCCGGAAACCGCAACAGCGGCTTAGCGGAGAGAAACCGATGTCCCTGCTTTCGAGCGAGACCGGCGGACGCATCGTCGAGGAAATGCTCATTCAGATCGACGAAGGCTACTTTGCCTGATGTCGCATATCTGGCGGATCAGCAACTACGCTGATTTGCAGGGGCTCGGGGGATTGCGAGCAGGCCAGCGGTGGCACACGCGGGGCCGGCGCATCGTGTACTGTGCGCCATCGCCGGCCGCAGCGATCCTGGAGATGCTCGCGAACTTCGAGATCAACAGCATCGATGATCTGCCCTCCGGCTACCAGCTTCTGGAGATCGAACTCCCCGATAGCCTGGCTCGAAAAAGAGTCTCCTTGAAGGACCTACCGGCAAGCTGGCTGGATCCAGCACAGATCGTGGTGACCCGGGGCATCGGAGACGATTGGCTCGCCGAAGCGAAATACCCGGCAATCGAGGTGCCGAGCGCGGTGGCGCCCGAAACGTGGAATACGCTGCTCAATCCCGTCCTTCTGCCCAGCACCGGGATTAAAGTCGTCGGCGTCGCCAGGCACCCGTTCGATCCGCGCCTTTTCAAGGTGATTCGTTAGCTAGTATTCCCGCGCCCGATCGACTCCGGTCACGAGCGGCTCGCCGGCAAGAAAACGCCGCGCGTTGGCGGCGAGAATCTCGGCGACCCGGGTGCCGCGCCCATCAGATCGGAATGCTGTCCGCCATGACCCCGGAACGCTGTCCGCCATCGAATCGGAATCCTGTCCGGCATGGGCCGGAATACGCAGCTTCTCGATCGCTTCGTTGGAAAGCGGCCCCGCGGTGGCCATCACCTGTGATATCCCGAGTTGCTGACACCGCTGCGACGCCTCGTGCACCGGGTCATCACGGGTTTCCTGCTCGAGCAGGCGGGACTGAAACGCAG
>CAZNBS010000478.1:0-1993 GCA_964570955.1 uncultured Burkholderiales bacterium
GCAGTCAATGTCTGGCGCCTGCTGCCTCTCGCGACCGTGATCATCCTCGCGGGTCTGAGCGCCATTCCGCAGGATTTGCACGACGCCGCCGAAGTGGACGGCGCGGGCTTCTGGCGGCATCTCGTGCGGGTGACGATCCCGCTCACGATGCCGATCATGCTGATCGCGCTGTTGTTCGGCATCGTATTCACATTCACCGACATGATCGTGATCTACGTGCTCACGCGCGGCGGACCGTACGACACCACGCAGGTGATCGCGAGCTATGCGTTCTTCACCGGCATCCAGGGCGGCGATCTGGCCGCGGGGGCGGCGATCTCGCTCTTTCTCTTTCCGGTGTTGCTGGCCGCGGCGATCCTGCTTCTGACCGTGGCACGCCGTGCGGACGTGGGCTGACGATGGCTGCGCGCAGACCGTTGAGGCGCACGTTGCTGCGTACCGGACATGCGGCGATTCTCGCCGCGTTCGTATTCTTCCTCGCCTTCCCGTTCGGCTGGATGCTGGTGACGACATTCAAGCGTACGCGCGATCTGCTCAACGTCGCCAACAATCCGTTCCTGTTCAACGAACCGCCGACACTCGAAAACCTGCGCACGCTGTTGTTCGACACCGAGTTCGGCCGCTGGCTCTGGAACACGATCGAGGTCGGAGCCCTGGTGGTCGCAATCACCCTCGTCCTCGCCGTACCGGCGGGCTACGCGCTGGCACGGCTCTCCGGACGCTGGGGCCACCGTGCTGGGGTGGCGATCTTTCTGACTTATCTCATTCCGCCGACGATACTGTTCATACCGTTTTCGAGCATCGTCGCGGGCCTGGGGCTGCAGGACACACTGTGGTCGCTCGTGCTGGTCTATCCGAGCTTCACGGTGCCTTTCTGCACGTGGCTTCTCATGGGTTTCTTCAAGTCCGTCCCGCGCGAGATCGAGGAAGCCGCGATGATCGACGGTCTGTCCCGGTTCGGTGCGTTCATGAAGGTGATCGTGCCCATTTCCTCGGCCGGCATGTTGACGGTCGTCATCTTCACGCTCACGCTGGTCATGCAGGAGTTCGTCTACGGTCTTACCCTGATCACGTCCTCGTCGCATTACACCGTGAGCGTCGGCGTGCCGACCTTCCTCGTGCGCGGCGATGTCTATTTCTGGGGATCGCTGATGGGGGCTTGCCTGATCGTGAGCCTGCCGATCGCCATCCTCTACAACTTCTTCGTCGATCGGTTCGTGGCCGGGTTCACGGCCGGGGCGATCAAATGAGACTTCTGGAGGGTGTGCCATGGACGTGAACGACCCTGTCACCGACGTCGACCCGCGGGAAACGGCGGAGTGGCTCGAAGCAATCGATTCGGTGCTCGAACGCGAAGGCGTCGAGCGCGCGCAGTTTCTGCTCCAGAGCGCGAGCGAACGCGCACGCGGCAGGGGTGCACGCCTGCGATCGGGCGCCGTCAGCGCTTATGTCAACACCATCACGGCCGACGCCCAGGCGCGCTCTCCCGGGGATCAGGAGCTCGAGCACCGGATCCGCTCGTACGTACGCTGGAATGCGATGGCGATGGTGGTGCGTGCGAACGAGCAATCCCACGGTATCGGCGGGCATATCGCCACATTCGCCTCGGCCGCGACCCTGTACGACGTAGGCTTCAATCATTTCTTCCATGCGCCGTCGCAGACGCATGGCGGCGATCTCGTCTACCTGCAAGGGCATTCGTCTCCCGGCTTTTATGCGCGTGCGTTCCTCGAAGGGCGCATCAGCGAGGAGCAGCTGAACCATTTCCGGCGGGAAGTCAGCGGCAACGGGCTGCCGTCGTATCCGCATCCCTGGCTGATGCCCGACTTCTGGCAGTTCGCGACCGTCTCGATGGGTCTGGGCCCGCTGATGGCGATCTACCAGGCTCGTTTCATGAAGTATCTGCACGCCCGCGGCGTCGTTGACACCGAGGGCCGCAAGGTCTGGGTGTTCCTGGGCGACGGCGAGGTGGACGAGCCCGAATCGCTGGGCG
>CAZNBS010000479.1:0-1969 GCA_964570955.1 uncultured Burkholderiales bacterium
ACGTGTCATCACCGTACGTCTGAACGAAGCGCTCGTGGAATTGGCCATCGAAAACCACCAGACCATAAGCCACCTGCATATCCCATCCCGGGAGGTCGTAGGCGTAAGTGCCGGTGGCGGTGAGGAGCATATCGACGGTGGGCGTGATGTAGATGTTACCGGAAGACAGAGATCGCGTACCGCCGTTACCGTCGAATGCGACGTGCGACGCGGCGATCAGAAAGGAGGCGGTGTCAGGCGTCCAACTAAAATCGAAATATGAGTGGGCACCGGATGGACCTAGGAGTGCGTGATGTTCGCCAACAAATGGATTCTGTACCAAATCCGAATAATCACTCGCAAGATTGGGAAGATTCAGAACCGTACTTTCCATCCCCCACGCATTAATCGAGAATAATGCAGCACTGGCAGGAGTTGCCGTCAACGCCACCGTGCCGAATAGGAAAAAGATGAGCTTCCTGAGCATAGGCCACTTTGCTCATTCTATGGCCTTAGATTCATAGAAACAAATACCAAATCGATAGGAGAACGTGAGATGATCGCAAAAATGCGTCCTATTATCGGATCGACATTAGTCTTGGCGCTTTCGATGAACGCATCCGTTCAAGGAGATACTCACTATGTGAAGGCCGGGGCAACGGGAACCGGCGACAACTGGATGAGCCCATCGGGCGATCTGCAAGGAATTATCAATGCATCCGGCACCAACGACGAAGTCTGGGTTGCCTCGGGAACCTACACGCCGGGCACATCAAGCAGTGACTATTTCTCGCTCAAGAACACAGTCCGCGTACGCGGCGGTTTCTTTGGCACGCCAGGGTCCGAAGGCGATCCGAACGCACGCGATATCAATCCTTTCACCAACAACACGATACTGAGCGGAGACATCGGGATTGTCGGTGACAAATCCGACAACTGCGAAATCGTTGTATATGCCAATTCAAGCCTAACGGCTTCAACCGTACTCGACGGCTTTTCCATTACCGAAGGCATAGGCTCTCTTGGCGCGGGAATGCAAGTCGTTGGTGGCAGTAATCCCAGTATCGTCAACTGCCGCTTTGTGAACAACGGTCGAGTGAACATCGCCGAGGAATCGTTCGGCGGAGCGATTAACTTCGTCGGCAACAGTGCAGCAATACTTGTCGATTGTATTTTCGAGAACAACCGAGCCCGACTAGGCGGAGCCATCTGGTTGCAGCCGGTGTCTGGCGACGCCCCCACGATTCAGCGATGCACATTCAAGAATAACGTTGCCTACTGGAGAGGAGGCGCGATTGAGAACCTTAACAGTGCTAGCCCGAATCTACAGGTCCGAGAGTGCCGCTTTGTCGAAAACGTCACCTATGCCGCTGAGGAATCAAACAAGGGGGGAGGAGCGATCTCGAATGATGGTGGGATCGCTACGCTGATCAACTGCGTTTTCTACGATAACGAGTCAGCTCACAGTGGAGGAGCGATCTACAACTTCTCCTCCGGCACACTGACCCTCAGAAGCTGCACATTCAGCGAGAATACCGCCGCGTGGCTGGGCGGCGGAATCTGGATGCAGAATGGCACCATGACCCTACGCAACACTGTCCTGTGGTCCAACCACGACAAGGACGGAACGGCCAACGACGATTCGCAATTCACGGTCAACAGCGGCACGACCGACGTGAAGTATTCCTGCCTCCAGGACGACGCTCCCGGCGGATCAATCCCATTCGGAAGCGGCTCGCCGAACTTAAACATCGACACCGACCCCGTGTTCATCAATCCACCTGTCGGCAACCTCAGAATGGGCTCCGCAAGCTCAGGCTGCGTGGACACGGGCAACAACAGCGACGTTAGCGGCGTCTCGACCGACATTGACGGCCGTATGCGAATCATGGACACGACGGTTGACCGGGGAGCGCACGAATCGGCCTTTACGCTCAGCGGCCCCACCGACTGCGATTCCAACAGCACGGCAGATGACGTGGAAATCGCC
>CAZNBS010000480.1:0-1957 GCA_964570955.1 uncultured Burkholderiales bacterium
TAACACGAGCGCCGCGCGCGCCTGCGCGCGCGCGCAACTCGCTCCGCATCCAGCCGAGTGGGTCAGCTCCGAGGCGATCCAGGTGCTCGGCGGCTGTGGAGGTCGCGGCAAGCGGAGCCACGGATGAACCACGTGCTCGACGTCGACTCCGATCGGGCCATCGGGCCCGTTCGCCGCGACCGGTGTTCACGATCGTCGCGATCGCGCTCGGGATGCTGCTGCCCGCCGTCGACCCGGCTCCCGGCATCACGCCGTACGCCTGGCTGGCGGGCGCCGCGTTCCTGGTCGGCGCCGGCCGCGGGACGATCAACCCGGCGAGCCGCAACGCGGGGCTGCAGCTGGCGCCCGAGCATTCCTCGACGCTTGCCGCGTAACGTAATGACGGCGTCGTTACATTATGTTAATGTAGTGGCAGACAACGGATAAGGGCAGTTTCATGACCACCGCAAGTGCCACCAAACCGCGCCGCGATACGTTGAACCTGCGGATTCCGACGGCCGAGCGCATCCTGATCGACCGTGCGGCCGAGGCGGCTGGCAAGACGCGTACGGACTTCATGCTCGAAGCGGCACGACGTGCCGCCGAGGAGGCGTTGCTCGATCGCGCGCTGATGGTCGTCAGTCCTGAGGCCTATGGGGAATTCCTGAAGCGGCTCGAACACGCGGCGCAGCCCAACGAGCGGTTGCGGCGGACGATGCGCAGCAAGGCGCCCTGGCAGACGACCTGAACCGGATGCTGCGCGCGCCCGAGCCGCTCCAACTCGATCACGAGATCGCAAGCTTCGACTGCGGGGTTCTGTCGCTCAACGCCTGGCTGGAGCGCCGCGCGGCAGCGAACCAGGCGAGCGGCGCCTCGCGCGTCTTCGTCGTCTGCGACGGCGGAAAAGTCGTGGGCTACTACGCCCTGGCCTCGAGTGCGGTGGCCACCGCCGCCGCCCCGGGGCGCTTTCGCCGCAACATGCCGAATCCGGTTCCGGTTGTCGTGCTGGGTCGCCTGGCGGTCGCCACCAGTCATCACGGGCAGGGGCTCGGTCGGGCCCTCTTCCAGGATGCCGCCCTGCGCGTCATCCATGCGGCCGACGCCATCGGGATCCGTGGAATGGTTGTCCATGCCCTGTCGGAACAAGCCAGGGATTTCTATCTGCGGCTCGGTCTGGACGAATCCCCGCTGGACCCGATGACATTGCTGGTGACGGTCGCCGATCTGCGCGAAGCCGTGAAGCGGTGATCTGAAAACCTGGTCATGGCTCGCCCGGTCGCCGCGCGGTCACCAGCAGCACCGGATACTCGCGCGTCGATCCATCCGCGCGCGATCTGTTCATCCGGTGCGCGATGCGCACCCGGACATCCGCGAAGCCGGCGGCTTCGAGCCAGCGCGTGAGCTCGGCAGGTTCGAACCCGTGATGCAGTACGCCGGGAATGTCGGGCCCGTGAAAGCTGCCGTCCTCCTTCGCGAGATCGGCGAAGGCGACCCGGCCGCCGGGGGCGAGTGCGTCGTGCACGCGCGCGAGAAGGTCCGCGACGTCCTCGATGTGATGCAGGGTCATGCTGCTGAACACGAAATCGAAGGGCCCGGCGGGCAGCTGCTGCGCCAGATCCGCCTGCATGGGTTCGACATTGTGGATGTCGAGTTCGCGCAACTTGCGGCGCAGCACGTCGAGCATGCCTGTCGAGTTGTCGGTGGCGAGCAGGTGCCCGACGCTGCGCGCGAGCAATCCGGTGACCAGCCCGGTTCCGCAGCCGAACTCCATCGCCCGCTCGGTGCCCACGAGAGGGATGACCTCGAGGATCGCATTCGCGACGGCGCGAGCCAGCGCCGTGTGCCCGGGATCTGCCTCCCAGGTGGAGGCAACGGCATCGAAATGCGTCGCGCTGGCGCGACTCGTGGCGTGCGGCTCGCTCATGGCCATCTCCTGGTCGAGAAACGGATTCCTCGTTCATCTGCAATGATAGGACTT
>CAZNBS010000481.1:0-1953 GCA_964570955.1 uncultured Burkholderiales bacterium
CCGTTGCTGCAGGCACCGGGTCCGAGGGCAGTCCAGCGTCCCGTCCCGGACGAGCGCTCAGCAGGAAGGACCAGCCAATGGCTTCCCGGTACGACCCGTCAGAACACATTCAGCCACTGGCCGCCGCACCCCGCGACGAGAGCGTGCTCGATCAGCGCGAGGTCACGGTGCAGTCGTACCAGTCGACCGTTCCATTCAACCTGGAGGCGCTGAAGGCGGGGCTCGAGGCTGCCTGGCTCTCACCGACCAATCGGTTCGGGGTCTTTTCTCGCCTGCCTGTGCGCGGCGAAGCCGCGGCAACCGTTGTCCTGGGACTTCAGGATGAGCTGTCGGTGCGAGCGTACGACTATGACGAACGGCGACCGCTGTGGTATTCGTGGCAGAACGTCATCGTGGACACCGTGAGCGTGCACTATTTCCGTGACGACCACGGACTGCTGCGATTCACCGCGACGGGGGGCGGCCGACGAATCACGGATGATCTCCTCCACGATTTCAACGCCAGGTTCCTCGGCATTCCGAAGGCGTCTGTGACCAAGCAGCATTTCGATCTCGCCAAGCTCCGGTCGCTGTGCTTCACGCAGTTTGTCGATCGGCTCTACATGTTGCGCTTTGCCGATCCATCGGGCGAGGAGTACCGAAGTATCGATCACGCGCTCTTCCAGAGCAGGCAGTACATCGATCCCGAGGCCGAGCGGCTGAAGGAGATCCAGGCCGATCCGAAGGTGATCATCGAGTCATTCGATTCGGATGTCGAAGTGCAGTCATCCCTTCTCGCCGCCAAGCTGCGCGTGCGATTCTTTCTCCGCGGCCTGAGTGGCTCGCTACGACTCCGCTTCCCGAAGATCCGCTACAAGAAGGAGCCACGAACGCCGGACGAACAGGCCCGGGTATTCTATCGGCTCGTCGATACGGCCGTCACCGCCATCCTTGATGCAGACTACTACACGCACCAGCCGCGTGCGCTTGATGAGCTCGAGACTGAGCACGGCCTATTCATCGACATGGTCAAGCTGGCGCCCTTCCGCGAGGTGCTGGCCAATCCGGAATCTCGGACTGAGTTCTTTCAGACTGCCGACTTCGGGGATGGATGGCAGCACTGGAAGCCGCACCTCCGGGCGCTCGATGAGTTGATAGAAGCGGATCCAGTGGCGTGCCACTGCTCCGAGATCATCCGCGAACTCGCTGTCGCCGCGCCCACGAGGGTAACAGACGTACTTCAAGCGTGTCGGGGGGATGCCAAGCTCAAGCGGCTGGGGGATGTGCTCGCGGCCGCGTCCTACGACGCGCTTCAGAGTGTCCCAGCGGCACACCGCGCATCGATAGAGTCAGAACTCGCGGAATGGGCGCTGAGCCAACCGGATCAGGCATGGCACGTTGATGTGGAGTCCGCAACCATCGAGGTCGGGCGATTGCGACTGCGGCTTGAGGACCTCTCGCTCGACACGATCGTCGCGGTCCTCGGGAGGCTTCTCGCGGCTCTGCACGCGGGACTCATGGGCGCGGACGGGGACATTCGGTCACGCCTCGAGCAGATGCGATGGTGCATCCAGGCGGCGTCGGCGCTGCCACCCAATCACTATCGACTGCCGCCGTCGCTCCGTCTCATCGCGGCGAGGCTGGTTCCGCGACACCCCCAGGAGAGCGCTCGCGTGCTTCGAGATCCGGCGGCATCATTCGAGGAACTCGATCTCGCCCTGTTCGACCAGTTCGGGTTGCCCGCCTGGCCGTACCTACGCACAAGCGTCGCCGACGACGGCGTCGTTGTCTCAAACGAGGGCATCGGAGCGGCGCCCGGCCTTGCGCTGCGGCCAGCTGGCACCTTGTTCGAGGGCGACGGCTCCTGCGGCTGTAGCGATCTCGCTGCTGGCAGCACCGTGACCATCGCCTTCCCCGAGCAGCCGGGCGACGCCGAGATTCACTTCAAGAAGTTCGGGGCGGAACGTCGGTTGT
>CAZNBS010000482.1:0-1945 GCA_964570955.1 uncultured Burkholderiales bacterium
ATAGCATTTGCGACGAGCTGGATCAGTGATGTTTGCAGAGATGTTCCCTGCGAGAAGCTGAAACAACTCGCGGATATGCTCCTTCTTCTGATCATCGGCCAGAAAGAAGGCAAGCGTCCCTTCGGCCAGGTGAATCACATCTGCTTCCGAAAGGCCATCCTCAGACTCATCCCAATGAGATAACAGGAAGTTCTCGACTGCACAGATTAGGCTGATTCTCCAGGCGACTTGCCGCTCGACACCATCTCTTGAGAACCCTTTGTCTCCATGCTGTGAGGCTATACCGGCAGCCAGTTTCGCGACTTCATCAGGATCGTCGATATAGGCTTTGGCAAAATCCAGAGCCTTCATAGTGATGGTGTATTTTTCGTCCTCACTCTTGATGGGATCGAAGAGGAACAAAAGATTGCTGATGCATGGCTCAGAATTGCTCGGTTCCAGAAGCTCCTTTACCTGGTCCCAGCGCCATTTGTCTTTGCGGGCTTTCCGCTTGTCAAAGATCACCGGATCAGCAAACAGGATGCTGCCTTCGGTATGCATCCCCGCTCGGCCCGCTCGACCAATGAGGTTGTGGAAATCACGAACCTTGATGCGCTCCATCCCCTGGTAGACACTCGTCACGATGAGGTACCGTATCGGAAGGTTCACACCCTGCGCCAAAGTGGATGTACAAACAACGAATCGTACAAGGTCCTCACGCATGGCATGCTCCACCGCCAGCCGAATACCATGCGGTGTGTTACCGTGATGGGAAAAAACTCCGTATGCCGCGCTCTGAGACGCCGGAGCGTCAGTGCCAAGATTCTCGACATGCAGATGTGTCAGCTGCGCAACTTCTTGGGCGTCGGAAAAATCTGATGGTAAGGCCACGGGTGCGCCTCGCTCGATAATATCAACGGCCTTTTCGCAGACGCTGGCCGCTGTTGACTTCCGCCCACAAAAAACAGCGATACTGCCATTCGGGACCAATTTCAGACCGAGGTAAAGTGCTATAGCCTTCCCGTCCTCTTTCTCAGGGAAGAAACGGTCCTTCTTCTCCCCCTTCTTCCTCCCGAGCTTGAATCTTTCAATCACCCTCGGAACGAAAAACTCGCCTTGTTCGGCGTCACGGCTGTCGACGTACTCGATCCTTCCCAACTGATCGAGCCAACTCGCGAATCCGATCGACCGGAAGGTTGGAATCAAGGTTGTGCCTGCGACGACATTGGGCTCCCCGTTCAGCCATTCTCCAACAGCCTCGGCGTTGCTGATGACCGCTGAGATTAGCACCTTCTGAGTTCCTACAGGAATCATAGAGCGCAACGATGTCAGGAGCAGCTCGTACGTGATGCCTCGGGTGCCACTGTCGAACTGATGGCCTTCATCAAAAACCAGTAGGCCGACGTGGGCAGCCAGCTCTGGGGCGTGCCGAAGGACATAAAGCAGCTTCTCCGGGGTAACGACTAGGATTTGTTGGTGCCCAAGGAGTGCGGCAATCTCGAAGTCCGCCTGTAGGGCATCGGATAACTCATCCACCTTGGTGGGTTCGTTGTAGAATGCCTCGACGAAACTGTCCTTGATCTCATGGCACAGTGCCCTGAACGGGGCGATGATGATGGCCAGCGACACGCGGTCGGCAAGGAACCCGCTTCGAAGGATGAGCTCCGTTGCCTTCGTCTTACCGGCACTGGTGGGCATTTGAACGATCGCAGACTCACCTTTGAGAACATTCGCCTGACCTAAAAGGTGTTGTGCAGGCCAGAGCTCCTTGATGAACGAATCCTTTTGGAGCGCGTAGAGCCATTTGTCTCGGGACAGACCCGAATATGTCGGCAAGGCTTTCCAGGTTGAATTGTCAACCTTTTTCCTCAGAACAGCCGCGATCACATCACCAAACAGAAGCTGTCTGGGCGTACCGAATTCATAAACGGCGTCTCGCAGCTGCGTGGCCAAATCGAGAAGAGTG
>CAZNBS010000483.1:0-1939 GCA_964570955.1 uncultured Burkholderiales bacterium
GGAACTAACCTACTTGGCGAACTCTTGCGAGCGTTGGGTCACCGGTCCTGGGCCGCTTCATCCAGCGCGACCCGAACGAAACCGGCCTGCCGATCCCTGCGGCACATGCGATGAACGGCGAGGCGGCGTCCATCCTCATGGGCGGATATCCGAGCACCTGTATAAGATACTACCGTACCGGCATGCGCAAAAGCTCACCAGCGGATGGGGAGGTAAGATTCAAGCGCATCTTATTCTGGAAATACGACATGCAAAACGCTGGGGAGTTAATACAAATGATATCCCGGCGGTGATCTTGACAAGAGAGGAGCATCAACAGATCACGAATTTGCTGCAAACGCGGCTCAAGACTGGAAGAAGTTGGGATAAACAGGACGTCTGGCAGGCATATCAGGAAGTGTACAGTAAGTTTCCAGAGTGGCTTGGCGCAGTTGAGAAGTATTTCAGATGACAAAACGCATTTTTCTGTCCTTCGGCGCTGGAACGACTCCGTGGTCCGTGTTAGCTGAGATGCTTACGACGGTTGGGTGTCACGAGATTGTTGCTAAAGGAGAGAACTTCGCCAATCATTATCACTACACTTTTGACGCAGATGATCCTCGCCTGCCCAAGTTGCGCGCCGCGCTGAGGAAGCGGCCAGAGTTTCGATGGTCCGAGCGCGTCGAACATGTCTATGCCGACTCCGAGTTGCGGTCGTTTCCGTTCGTACACCTTATCGTAGATCGGAAGGAGATTGCTCCCTTCGGACCCAGACACGGCACGACCTACGACCTCGGCAGGGCCTGTCCGGTGTGCGGCACTGGCGCCGTACAGATATCTCCATTTTATTCACCCGACCGGGCGTTCCCCAAGTCCGGGCTGATTGTCAAGTCGAGCACGGAAACATTCGTGGCCGAAGCACTTGCTGAAGCATTGCGCCGCGCCGAAATCACCGGGCTGGAACTGCGCCAAGTACGGTCTTCACGGGATCACGGCCCATTGCCGTGGTGGCAGATTATTCCAGTACACACTATGCCGAAAATGGATAAGGCAACCAAAGGATTGATTCACGGAAGCCCTCCTCCGTGTTCGTCATGCAGGCGCGACGGACACTATCATACCACGCAACAACCCGAGGGAATCGTTTACGCGAAAAAGGATGTAGATCCTGACGCGCTTCCAGATATCGTTCAGACTTGGGAGTGTTTTGGCAAATCTCGAATTGACCGCGATGACTTTAAACAGAGCCGACTTGCCGAACCGGCGATCTTGGTCAAGCCCAGGGTCTTCGATATTTTTCGACGTTTAAAGGTCAAGCATGCAGTTTTCTCGCCGGTGCGAATTGAGTAATCGTGACCGACGACCATAGAACACCGGATGGAAGTAAACATGGTGCGATTCCTCACCTTACTCATCTTGGGCCTTGCAGGATGGGAGATTCGATCGTCGCTCTACGCCTACGACGGGCTCCAGCGGTTGGTCAACTGGCAGATCGGCCAGCTCAGCGGCAACAACGACGCCATCACTTCCCAGCAATTGGGCACGCCCAATCTGCGGTCCATCGACTGGACCCTCGACAGTCTGGGCAACTGCACCGGCAACTCGGTCAATCCCTATGGCGAGGTCCGCCGGGGAGATTTCGACGGCGACGGCTACGAGGACATCCGCAACTACGACCACGTGGTCAACAATGCCAACCAGGTGACCGAGCGGTACACGGGGAACTTCGACAACGGCACGCCCATCCCCAACCCGGCCTACACCTACGACCCCAACGGCAACCTCGCCTACGATGAAGAATACGTCTATCAGTACGACGCATGGAACCGCCTCATCCAGGTCAACGAGGAGGGGACCCTTCCGCCCGCCGCCGACGGCCGAATCACCCACGCGAACCAGCTCGGCGCCCTGGTCTGCCGCTACAGCTACGACGGCCTGGGCCGGCTGATCCGCAAGGAGA
>CAZNBS010000484.1:0-1936 GCA_964570955.1 uncultured Burkholderiales bacterium
AGCCAATTTAGGAATCGCTCCATCCCGGGCGATCAAGATCGATACCGACTAGGGCGTGTTAACACTAATTGACCGGGCCACGTCGATGAGCGACACTGCTCGTCATGGAAATCACACCCGAGCAATTCGCACGTATCGCGCATTGTCTACCGAGGCAGCGCGGCAACGTCAGCATGAGCAACCTGCAGGTGATCAACGCCATGCTGTACGTGGCCGAACACGGCTGCAAGTGGCGAGGCCTGCCCAAGCGGTTCGGCAATTGGCACACGATCTACACACGCATGCGCCGCTGGACCAGGGCGGGCGTGCTCGACAAGATGTTCGAGGAATTGCAGCGCGAGCAAGTGGTGCGCATCAAGATCGAGGCCGTGTCGCTCGACAGCACGAGCATCAAGGTGCATCCCGACGGCACCGGCGCTCTAAAAAAAACGGCGCGCAAGCCATCGGCAAGTCACGCGGCGGATGGAACACCAAGGTTCATATGGTTGCCGCGAATGCTCGAACGGCCGTGACGTTCTGCCTGTCGCCCGGCCAGGCCCACGATGCGCCCGAGGGCCGGCGATTGCTCCAGGCGCTGGGGCCAACGAATCGACCAGTTCACTTGATCATGGATCGCGCCTACGAAGGCAACGAGACACGGCAGTTGGCGCTGGAACTGGGTTTCATCCCGGTTGTGCCGCCGATGAAGACGCGAATCGATCCGTGGGAATACGACCGCGAAATGTACAAGCGCCGCAATGAGGTCGAACGGTTGTTCCGGCGACTGAAGGGTTACCGGCGCATCTTCTCGCGTTTCGAGAAGCTGGACGCGATGTTCCTGGGCTTCCTGAGCTTCGTGCTCATGGCCGACGGCCTGCGTAATTTGTGTTAACACGCCCTAATCAGGAGGCTGGCACCCATTACAGGCTCCGCGTTGCAATGCTCATGGCATCGGTTTCCCGAGAGGCGGGTGGGCTGTTTCCGGCTGTATCCGGGCTTTGTCGTAGCCTGATCGGCGCCGACAGCGAAGTCGCGGTGTTCGGCCCGAAGGACGAGTGGACTGCGGAAGACGCGGATGAATGGGGAACGGTCTCCGTATCGGCGCAGCCGGTCTTCGGGCCACGCGCCTTCGGCTTCCAGCGAGAATTGATGGCCCGGCTTCGTGCGTTCGCTCCGGATCTTCTCCACGTCCACGGCCTGTGGATGTACCCGTCGCTTGCAGCCGTACGCTGGTCGTCGGGTTCGCGGCCGTATATGGTTTCGCCGCACGGCATGCTCGACCCCTGGGCAGTGCGCCACGCAGCATGGAAGAAGCGGCTGGCGACGCTGCTTTACGAAGATGCACACCTGCGCCGGGCAACCTGCCTGCACGCACTGTGCGATTCCGAGCGCGACGCGATTCGCGCCTACGGCCTGAAGAACCCCGTCTGCGTCATTCCGAACGGCGTCGATTTGCCGGCCGCGCCTTCCGGCATCCGGCCCGCCTGGGAGGACACGCTTCCACCCGGTGCAAAGGTGCTGCTCTACCTGGGGCGCATCCATCCCAAGAAGGGTCTGGTCGAACTCCTTCATGGCTGGAACAAGGCAATACAGAAAAAAGCGCTGCCCGGCGAATGGTTCCTGGCAATCGCGGGCTGGGATCAGAACGGCCACGAGGCGCAATTGCGCACGCTTGCGCGCGAACTGGGCATCCTCGATCGAATCCGTTTCGTCGGGCCGCAGTTCGATGACGCGAAGCAGGCATCGTACGAACGGGCGCAGGCTTTCGTGCTGCCCTCGCACAGCGAGGGCCTGCCGATGACGGTGCTCGAAGCCTGGTCGCATGCGTTGCCGGTGCTGATGACCCCACAGTGCAACCTGCCGATCGGGTTCGAACGCGGTGCGGCGTTGAAGACAACGACTGATCCTGCAGAGATTGCCCGTTGTCTTGGCGAGTTGGGCTCATTGTCCGAAGATG
>CAZNBS010000485.1:0-1935 GCA_964570955.1 uncultured Burkholderiales bacterium
GTGGGCAAGCACTACAGCTCATCCAGGAGCTGCAGCACAAGCACGAGGCCTAGCGATCGCAAGCCTATCTTGCCCGCGGACACCGGCGAGGCTACGGGTTCAGGTCCCGCCAGCATCCCGCCCGCCTGACCCAGGGGCGCTATCGACCAACGCTGGCGCGCGTTGGATACTCCCGAGCCGGGATCTTCAAGAACGTCGATCAATGGCCCGCGGAACGAATCTCATCAGTGCGATTGCAAGGGCTCATGCCCGTTCGGTGCGGGAAGCCCATGCGAAGGAGCGCCGCGCCGTGCAGGCCCGAGCAGCCTCCGCCCGAGCAGAGGCCGCTGTGCAGCGCGCGATCGAGGCAAGCATTCGCGCCGAGGCCGCCGCCGATGCCCGCGACGCCAAGGCCCGGGAACGAGCGGAAAAGGAAGAAGACCGCCAACGCCTGCGTGAAGAAAAGGAGGCTGAGCGCCAGGCGCACCGGGATGCTCAGGAAGACGCCGAGCTGAAGACCATTGAGGCGACCGAGGCGGTCGCTGAGCTGCAAGGGATCCTTGCCGCGACGCTGACCGTCGACGACCGGATCGCGTTCGACTCGCTCCGCATCCACGACCCCGCACCTACCCTTGTTCGCCCAAGCCTGTCGCTGCCGACCTATGTCCCCGATTCGGCCATCACCGACCCCGTGAAGCCGGTCGCACTGCCGACCCTGCTGGCCGCCAAGGTCCGGCCTATGGGCTTCTTCGAGAAGCTTTTCCGCCTGACCAAACGACATGAGCGGGAGACCGCGGACGTAACGACGCAGCACGCGGCCAACGTGGAGAGGTACCAGCGAGAACTGGAGGCTTGGCCGTTAATCGCCAGAGAAACCGACAATCTTGGCTAAGCCATTGCATTCAGGCCTCTTTCGCCGCAGCTCATCGTCTTGTGCAGTGCCTGGGCTACAATGTGGCTCACTGGTTAGGAGAGTCCGACATGGCCGCCAATGCTGTTGTCCGCGCCCGCATCGACGAAACGATCAAGGACGAAGCCACCGTTGTGCTGGCTTCGATGGGCCTCACGGTGTCCGACGCGTTCCGCCTCATGCTGACCCGTGTCGCTCGCGAGAAGGCGCTGCCGTTCGAGCCGCTGATCCCGAACGAGACGACGATCGCCGCGATGCGCGAGGCTCGGGCCGGCAATCTCCCGCGTGTCGAAACCGTGGACGAGCTGCTGGCGGAACTGCATGCGGGCGATTGAATGGACGAGCCAGTTCAAGCGCGACTACAAACGAGAGCAGAAGGGCCAACACCGGGCCGTGCTCGACGCGCTCCTGCGCGATGCCCTTCCGCTCCTGGCTGCCGACCAGCCGTTGCCGGATCGCTGCCGCGACCATGCGCTGACCGGCGACTGGAAGGATCACCGCGACTGCCACCTGAAGCCCGACCTGGTGCTGATCTACCAGAAGCCGGACGATGCAACGCTGCGCCTCATCCGCGTGGGTTCCCACAGCGAGCTTGGGCTGTAGCCGTCTTGGCGGCATAAGTCAGGATTATGCCGCCTTAGAAAGCCGTTCACGTCCGTCGATTGGACAGACGGAGCGGTACGTACCAGCGTAATACGTACCACGGTACGCAATTCACGGCCGGGCTTCTGATCGTCCGCACACTTCGTCGCCCGGTCAGTCAGTTACAAGGAATTGTCGCTATTTCCCCCCCGCTAACGGCCAACCCTCAGACCGGGTTGTCTGACCCGGCCGCGCTCGACCGTCTGCAGGCTGGTCTCGCGAGCATGACGGCGGGAGTGATCGAGAGGCTCGGGCCGTTCCAGGGAACGTCGCTCGACGAACGGCAAAATAAGGTGTTGCAACATAAGAATAATAATAGTATTATTCTTCTACGGTGATTCTTTCCCCTCGGAGCTGACCATGAATGTGCCTGCGATCCCGTCCGATGTCCGCGAACGCATCGT
>CAZNBS010000486.1:0-1931 GCA_964570955.1 uncultured Burkholderiales bacterium
CGGACTGATGACCGCCAACCGGAGTGAACTGGTCGGCGCAAAAAAGCAACCGCACATGGACTTATGGAAACCGAATAGAAAGGATGGACATATGAGATTCAGCACTATGATTTGGCCGCACTCCCAGGCGCCTATCGAGACAGTCGTCAGGCTTGCAAAACTGGCTGAGGAGTGTGGGTTTGATACCGTTTACATCGGTGATTCGCAGATGATTTGGCACGATGCTTACGTCGCGCTGACCGCCTGCGCTTGTAATACGAGTCGTGTGCGACTCGGTACCGGTGTCACCAATACGGTGACGCGGCATCCGGCTGTTACAGTCAATGCGTTCACTTCGCTCAATCAGCTCTCAGGAGGGCGGGCCGTATGCGGCATAGGCGCCGGTGACTCGGCAGTACGAACGGCCGGGTTGGTGCCGGCAAAACTCGTGCAGATCCAGCAGCGCATCGAGTTCATGCGCGCTCTTTTCAATGGAGAGGAGGTCGATGCGCTGCCGCCAGCCGAAGGCGCCGACCGTCAAGTCTGGGGGCAGGAGAAGCGAGTTCGGGTGGTTGGCACCGAACAATGGGGGCGGGTGCCCATAGAATTAGCGGTCATGAGTCCAAGGTCCGCACGGGTTGCAGGAATGATTTGCAACGGTGTGATCGTCGATGGTCATATGGGTGGCAATGCCGAGGGAGTATCCGCAACGGTGGCGGCTGTAGGTGAAGGTGCGGCGGCTGCGGAACGCGGTCTCGGAGATTTCCGTGTGATTGCTGCCATCGAGGGCGCGATAGACGACGACCGTACGGCGGCGCTTGATCAGGTGCGTCAGACGGCAGCACGCAATATAGCGCGCAAACAGTACTTGCCGGACACGATCGGGGTGGAGCATGCGGACGTCGTTCGCAACGTCACCGAAAACTACCGGTTCTACAGTCATTTGGATCGGACGGCGCAACACCGTGAGCTGGTGCCGGATGCCGTGGCGATGAAATGCTGTATCGCTGGGACCCCCGAAGATTGCATCGCCAAGGCTCGGGAAATAAAAGAGGCGGGTATCACGGACATAGCCGTGACGACGACTTCTCAGGATGAACGTTCCGCGAGTAACCTTTTTCGGCGTTTTGCGAAAGAGGTGATACCGTACGTCTGAGAAATCCTGCAGCGAAAGACCCTTTAATCACCGCGCGCGCCATTGACAGGACGGGCGTACGTTATGCAACGAGACCGTTCGAGGCACACGTTTCAAGCCTCGGTGGAGATCACCGCGGTCGCCTCGATTTCCACGCGCGCGCCGGTTTCGAGCAGACCCGCGACCTCCACCAGAGTCATCGCAGGGTAATTGGTGCCTATGACTTCGCGATACACGCGTCCGAGGTCAGAGGAAGCCGCCAGATACTCCTGTTTGTCCAAGACAAACCAGGTCATGCGGACCAGGTCCAGAGGTTGACCACCTGCGGTTCTGAGGATGGTCATAATGTTAATGAGGGCTTGCCGTGTTTGACCGAGAAAATCCTTAGCCTCAAAGCGTTCGTCCGGCGTCCAGCCTATTTGGCCGGAGATGAATAATAGCTGGCCTTTGGCAGTAACGCCGTTGCTGTAGCCCTTGGGACGTGGCCACCCGGGGGGAAGGATGATCTCCATGATTTTTAAGTCTCCTTGGTGCGTTTTTGCAGATCAGAGAATCATTGCATCCGTCGACAGTGGTTTTGCCGCCTGTCATGAAGCGGCTTGCACGTCGATATCAGGTATTTTAACATTAAAATGTTGGAAAACTAGAGCTCGATGCTGGGGGGGGTACCCGCCCGATCGGAATACCTAGACGGACGCGCGTGGATCGTGCATGGACCTACGCCACAGTTGGGCTTCAACGAAGGGAGACCGGATTGGCTGAGCAGGAAGTGCGACACGCAATTGTGACAGGTGCAAGCCGCGGTATCGGTAAGGCG
>CAZNBS010000487.1:0-1908 GCA_964570955.1 uncultured Burkholderiales bacterium
CCCCGGCGCAACACCCCCTTGACAACTGATCCCATCTGTATATATTATCTATACACACAAGGAGCCAACCCCATGCAAATCGACCTCTTCCTCTCCCCCCACTCCCCCAAGCCCATGTACGCCCAGATCGTCGAGCAGGTCGTGGCCAAGGTGATGGCCGGGCAGTGGGCGGCGGGGCAGGCGCTGCCGTCGATCCGCGAGCTGGCCGCCGCCTGCAAGGTCAGCGTGATCACGGTCAAGCGGGCGTACCTGGAGCTGGAGCATGCCGGGGTGATCGTCACGCGGCAGGGCAAGGGCTCGTTCGTGGCCGAGCAGCTCGAAGCCACCCGACAGCTGGCGGCCGGCGAGTTCCAGGCGCAGCTGCAGGGGATGCTCGAGGCGGCGGGCAAGCTGGGTCTCAGCCCGCACGAGGTGGTCGAGCGGGTCGAGCAGGAACTGGGCGCCAAGGAAGAATGCGAGTGGGACGAATGATGGAGACGGCGATCTCGCTGCGCGGCGTGCGCAAGCAGTACGACGGGTTCGCGCTGCGCGACATCGACCTGACGCTGCCCACCGGGCAGGTGATGGGCCTGGTCGGCATCAACGGCGCGGGCAAGTCGACGCTGCTGCGCCTGCTGATGGGGCTGGTGCGGGCCGACGGCGGCCAGGTCGAGGTGCTCGGGCAGCGCCTGCCGCAGGCTCAAGTAGCGGTCAAGCGCGAGATCGGCTACGCGTCGGACGACATGCGCCTGTACCGCGGGCAGACGCTGCGGTGGCACATGGACCTGGTGCGCGGCATCTACGCGGGCTGGGACGAGGCCTACGCGCAGGACCTCCTCAGGCGGTTCGACCTGCGCCCGGGGCAGAAGCTGGGCGGCTTCTCGCACGGCCAGCGCGTCAAGGCGCTGCTGCTGCTGGTGTTCGCGCGGCATCCGCGGCTGCTGCTGCTCGATGAACCCACGACGGGACTGGACCCGGTCGCGCGCGGCGAGGTGATCGCGGCGGTGGCCGACGTGCTGGGCGATGAAGAACGCTCGGTGCTGTTCTCGTCGCACAACACGGCGGACATCGCGCAGATCGCCGATTCGATCACGTTCCTGCACGGCGGCGAGGTGGTGATGTCGCGCGAGAAGGAATCGTTCCTGGACAGCTGGCGCCGCATCATCTGCCACGGCGCCTGGACGGATGCGCTGAGGGACCTGCCGGGCGTGTTCGTGGCGCGCGGCGGCTCGCCGGTGATCGAGCTGAAGACCGGCGCCTTCGACGACGCCACGCTGCCCGCGCTGCAGGCGCTGGGGCTGGACGTGCAGTCGGTCGAGCCGATGGCCCTGGAGGACATCTTCGTGACCGCCGTGCAGGGGGGCAACTACGCATGAACTGGCTCGCGTCCGACGCGGCGATGGTCCGCCGCCTGGTCATCAAGGACTGGCAGGTCTACCAGAAGCAGCTCTACGGCTACCTGGCGGGGATGGCGGTGGCGCTGGGCCTGGTCGCCACGGGCGTCGGCCCGGCGCAGGCGGCCGGCTCGCTGCTGCTGCTGGTGCTGCTGCTGGTCGTGGGCACGTACGCCATCCAGAGCTCGGTCATGGCCGAGCGCAAGCAGCAGACCGGCCCGTTCATCATGAGCCTGCCCGTGACGCCGATGGACGTGTACTGGGGGAAGCTGCTGGCGAACCTCGTGATCTACCTGGTGCCGTTCGTGCTGGTCACCGGCGGGCTGATCGCGCTGGTCCTGTCGAAGCCCCTGCTTCCCGACGGCCTGGTGCCCTGGGTGGCGGTGGTCGCGGGGTTCATGCTGGTGGTGTTCTGCGTCTCGCTGTGCGTGGCGATCGCGGTGGACTCCGAGGGCTGGAACGTGTTCGGGATGCTGGTGATGATGACGCTGATCGGGCCGTTCATCTGGTGGGTGGGGCGGTTCGAGGGGATCCG
>CAZNBS010000488.1:0-1883 GCA_964570955.1 uncultured Burkholderiales bacterium
CCGAGGCAAGTGCCGTCGTCCGACGCAGCAGCTTGCAGGTAAGGCGTGTCGAACGGCGTCTCTCGAAGTATTCGAGCGTTCGCCACGCCGTTCAACGCGCATCCGCCTGCCATTGCGACCTGGCCGGTGGGAACGAGCTTGTGCAAACGCGTAAGGCAGTGCACTGCGGCTTCCTCGAAGCGCACCTGCGTCGAACGCGCAATGTCTTTCTCTCGCTGGGTGAGCGGCGAATTCCGTTCGCGCGGCTGCCCGAGCACCTCGACCAGGCGATCGGTGTAAAAGCGCCCCATCGCCACCTGGCCCTTCTCGTCGACGGCGCCGCTTTCACCGCCCTCGTGCATGCCGAAGTACCCGCTCGCCAGCCGGAACCAATCATTTCGATCGAGCCTGACCAGTTCGGCCATGAGATCCCGGTGGAGATCCTGACCGTATGGCGCCAGCCCCATGACCTTGTATTCCTCGCCGTATCGGTCAAATCCGATGAACTGGCAGAGCGCGGTGTAGAAGAACCCCAGGCTGTCGGGCAGGGTGACGCGATCGAGAATCTCGATGCGATTCCCTTCGCAGCGCGCCGCCATCATGCTCGCGAAATCGCCCGAACCGTCGTACGAAAGCCCTGCGGTCACGGTCTCGAACGGCGAGAGAAAATAGGCGCTGGCAATGTGCGCAAGATGGTGTTCGACGTTCACCGCCTCGAAGCGAAGACGTGAGGGATCTTCCTCGCAGATTTCCGCCAATGATTCCAGCGTGCCCTTCGTTTCCCGGTTGCGACGGAAGTGCTCTACCACCGCGCCCGCAGCCTTCAAGGGCCTTTGCGCCACGTAGGCCAGCTTCGCGGCGTAGTTCGCCTTCGGGTCGCGCGCCATCGCGACGTGCGTCACATCGCGCAGCGTCAATCCTGCGTCCGACAGTACCCTGCGAATCGCGTGCTCGGGGAAAGCCGGGGAGTGCTTGATGCGTGCGCCCAAGCGCTCCTCGGCAACGGCACCAACCAGTTTTCCGTCGACCACGAGACACGCTGCCGAGTCGGCGTGGAAGGCGTTGAACCCAAGAATGACTGCCATCCTTCTCCTGTCGTCTACGTCATTTGGACACATTCGGGCCGCGGCCCCATCCCGAGGAGCCACGAATAGACGGCTGCGGTCTCACGGGCAATCTCGGCCCAGCCGAAGCGGCGCACATATTCCCGCCCACGCTCGCCCATCGCCCACCGCTCGTCGTCCCCCAGCGCCATCGCTTCGCGCAGCGCCGCCACCAGCGGCTCCACGCCGATCTCGATCCACCACCCGCAACGCCGGGTTTCCAGGTCGGCCCAGGGCGCGCCGCGCGTCGTGATCACCGGCAGCCCGTGCGCCAGCGCTTCGGCAACCACGACTCCGAAGTTCTCGCTGAAAGTCGGCAGCACGAACAGGTCGGCATCCAGGTACGCCGCGGATTTCCGTTCCCCGTCGACCTCGCCGATGTACTCGATCGACTCGGCGGCCCCGAGTCGTCGCGCCAGAGCCGTCACCTCGGCGAGGTGTCCGCCCTCGTCGGGACCGGCGATGCGAAGGCGCCAGCCGCGCGGCGCAAGACGCGCCCACGCCTGGACGAGGTTCATCAGGCCCTTTATTGGATGCACCCGGGACAGGAACAGGACGTTGCGCACGCGCTCATGCGCTCGTTGCCACGGCCGACCGGGGCAGAGCGGCGACAGGAGGTCGACGCCGTTCGGGATGATGGCGACGGGTTGGCGCAGGCCGAGCTTGCGGATGCTCTCGAGTTCCTGCCAGGCGGTGGCGATCAGAACGCGCGCCGCATCGAGATCGCTGCGCTGAAAGAGCGCCATGCCGAGGCGCTTCTTCCACGCCTTGTGGCCGAGTGCCCAGGGCTCCAGCATGCCG
>CAZNBS010000489.1:0-1882 GCA_964570955.1 uncultured Burkholderiales bacterium
GACCAGATGCACCCGCTCTCCAAGGTCATGGCGGTGGCGGATGTCTTCGACGCCATCACCTCTTTCCGCGAATACCGCGAGCCGGACGGGTCGCCCGTGCTGACGGACAACCCCGTCGATGTGCTCTACAAGAAGTGGGCACCACTCAAGCCGCGCACCAGCCGCGTGCCGGATAGCAAGGTGGGCGCGGTGTGGTCATTCCTCACTAAAGCCCGTGAGCAGGCATACAACCGTGACACGCTGGCAAGCATTGACCTTGTGATGCTGCTCATGCTGACCGGCCTTCGCATCGGGGAATGCAGCGAACTGACATGGGATCGGGTCAATCTTGAGGAAGGCTGGATTCACATACCCGACCCGAAGAACAGCAACCCCGTATGGCTGCCGCTATCCACGCAGGCGGTGCAACTGCTCAAGACCCGCCAGCGCGTCAAGGGTAGCCCGTTCGTGTTCTCGTCCTGGGGCAAGTGCGGGCACATACGCGACCCGCGCGACACGATGAAGAAGGTCAGCGAGGTAGCGGGCACCAAGATCACCCCTCACGACCTCAGACGCACCTTCACGACCATAGGCATCGCCAACTGCGGCATCGACCTGACTCGCGTTGAGCTGCTCACAAACCACGTCCCCAAGGGCGTGACCGCGCGCCACTACCTTGAGACGAGTCACCTGCAATATCTCAAGCCCGAGACGCAACGCATATCCGACTGGATTGAGCAGCAGGCAGCAGCGCTAAACGACTGTTCAGAAAGCTAAACAGTTAAAAATATCAAACACTTAGCGTAAAGCTGCGTTATAGTTGCGCCAACTTAGCCAGCCCCGTGCAACGCGGGGCGGCTCGGTGCCGGAGACAGGGCACCTAAATATCTGTCTCCGTTAGCCGGTGGAGCAAGAGTAACCAGCCTCCCAGGACCCGGACACCCCATCCCGTCGGGTAGGTGACAACATAAATGACGGCAAGCACTCGCCTTGCCTGACGCTCCCTATTGCATGCGCTGGCACGGCACAGTCTGAGGACTACTTGCCATGACCACATTCTCTGCGCTCGACCCGAACCTGCGCACCAACGACGAAACTGCCGCCCTGCTTGGCATCAAGCCCAACACGCTCGAAATTTGGCGGGGCAAGGACAAAGGCCCGGAGTTCATCAAGATGGGCGATTCCAAGCAGGCGCCGGTTCGCTACCACATCGACGACATCAACGCTTGGCTTGAGTCGCGGAAGTTCCGCAATACCAGCGCCTACGCGCCGAACGCCAAACAAGCTGTTTGACGGTCATGGCGACGAAAACCCAATGCAGCCGCGCAACTTGCCGCCCCCGCACACCCGCTGATAAGCGCTGCGTAAGTCCATCAAGAAAAAAGCCGTCGGGTCAGGACGGCTTTGAGAAGGAATCAACATGCACAGCACGCATAGCGTAGGACAAGCCGCTTCTGGCGGCTCGGAGAATTTGCAGGCGGCACCGCCGCCGCTACAGCACGGCCAGCACGCGGGCCAAGGGGGTAGCACTGGCGCGGAGCCGATCGCGGCCCCAGCGCCCGCGCAGCGCGATTGGTTCGACCGTGTTCTGCAACAGGCAGCGCAACCCCACAGCGACAAGAGCGCGGTCGTGACGATCACGCAATCGTTCATAAACGCAATCGAACAGCAAGCCCAGCAGGTACAGGCCGAAGCGTTCAAGCTCAGTGGGCCAATCTCGCAGCACGAATGGGATCACGCGCGCTCAACGCAGCCCGCAGTCATCGACAAATGGTTCTATGAGGATGTTGGCGTTTTCGTTGCACCGGGCGGCACGGGTAAGACGACGCTTCTGCTGTTCCAAGTGATTCACCTTGTGCTGGGTCTTGAGCTATTCGGCTACGAGGTAATCAACCCCGGCACG
>CAZNBS010000490.1:0-1861 GCA_964570955.1 uncultured Burkholderiales bacterium
GCAGCCACTGGCAGTCCAGCACGTCGGACTTGCGCCCGGACACGTTCTTGACGTGCCGCGCGTTGACCAGCAGCACCGTGAAGCCGCGCGACTCCAGCAGCTCGAACAACGCGATCCAGTCCACGCCGGTGGATTCCATCGCGACGGTATCGTATCGACGCCGCAGGCGCTGAGCCAGTCCGCCAGTGCCTCGAGGTCAGCGGTGAAGCTGGCGAACTCTCGCACCGACTGTTCATCGCGGTCAGGCGGCACGGCGACGAAGTGCGACCCGCTGCCGATGTCGATGCCGGCGGCACTTGGATGGGTGATGCTCAAACTTTGCCGAGCCTTGTTCCGGCTTGATGCTCCGATTGCATTAGGCCACGCGCTCCTCCAACATTCGTTGTGGAATGCGGCGCCGCATCGGGTACGTCGTCCTGCTCACTTTCTTAAACGGGATATCGGCGCGACGGCTGTACACCGCCGAGCCGATTCACCAATGTCGATGACGCCACCCAGGACCACGCTAACCCGCGGGCAGTACGCACCACTGCTATATCGGTCTTCCGCGGCACCGTATTCCACCTTGCCACAACGTCGTGGCGCAAAGTTTCTTCGGCGCGATTTGCGGCAGCGGGCCGATTACTTCGCTAACCTTCAACTCTGCGAATGGAAAGGCGGGGCTTGGATGACCTCCGTCCCCGCTTTCTGCTCATCCAACCAGTCCGCCCATTGCTGCATCATCTTGTGCCGCTCCGGCAGATGTGCCGTGCGGTTGTACGCACGGCCGTTCGCATCCCGCACTGCGTGTGCCAGCTGATGTTCGATCCAGTCGATCCGCACGCCGAGCACTTCATCGAGGATCGTTCGCGCCATCGCGCGGAATCCGTGCCCGCTCATTTCGTCTTTCGGAATCCCGAGTCGTCGCAGCGCTGCCAGTATGGCGTTTTCGCTCATCGGCCGACCGTTGCTGCGCGCACCCGGAAAGACAAAGCGCGAACGTCCGGTCAGTGGATGTAATTCGCGCAGGATCGCTACCGCCTGCGACGACAACGGCACGATGTGCGGCGTTCTCGTCTTGGTGACGATGTAACGCCATTCGGCCGCATCGAGATCTATATCGGCCCATTCGGCTTTCCGCAACTCACCCGGCCTCACGAATACAAGCGGCGCCAGACGCAGGGCGCATTGCACGGTCAATGTGCCGCGGTAGCCGTCCAGCGCACGCAGCAATTCGCCGACCTTCTTCGGTTCGGTGACCGCAGCAAAATGCTCACCGCGTACGGGCGGTAAAGCCCCCCGGAGATCACCGGACGCATCGCGTTCGGCGCGACCGGTGGCTACGGCGTAACGGAGCACCTGTCCGCAGTTGCCGAGTGCTCGATGCGCGGTTTCCAGCGCTCCTCGACCTTCGATGCGCCGCAGGACGGCCAACAGTTCCGGCGCGGTCACGTTGGCAACGGAGCGCCCGCCGATCCACGGAAATACATCACGCTCGAACCGGCGCAGGATTCGATCGCCGTGTGACGGGTGCCAGCCGGGCGCGTACTTCGCATACCACTCGCGCGCAACTGCTTCGAAACTGTTCGCCGCGCGCTCAGCGCGCATGGTTCTGGTCGCCTTGCGATGCTCGCTCGGGTCGATCCCCTCGGCGAGCAGCTTCCGCGCGTCATCCCGGCGCTGGCGGGCTTCGGCCAATCCGGTGTCCGGATATACGCCGAGCGAAAGACGCTTTTCCTTGCCCACGACTCGGTACTTCAGTCGCCAGTACTTGCCCCCGGTCGGAGTCACTTCCAGATACAGACCACCCGCGTCACCCATCTTGTAGGGCTTGACCGTGGCTACGCCCTTCGGCGTCTTGCCCGGCTTCGCGTTCTTGATC
>CAZNBS010000491.1:0-1842 GCA_964570955.1 uncultured Burkholderiales bacterium
ATTAGCCTGGCTTGTTAAAGGGAGGTTGGCAGAGAGTCTGAATCGGCGCAACGCAGCGTGGTTCGATTTGGTTGCGGGGGGTGGATTTGAACCACCGACCTTTGGGTTATGAGCCCAACGCCACGTGTCTGCTGGTTCTTGCTGTTCCTTGTTCTTCAAGCACTTAGCTCATCTTGATGGCCCTTCGTTCACCGTGTTTTGGGGTGGTTTTTGTGGCAAGTGGTAGCAGGTTTGGTAGCGGTGCCGGCCGTCTCGATCCCCGCCGAGACCGGTGCTGGCCGGGGAGCGTTTTTCCCATTGGGGATTTCAGACCCCGTCCCTCTGGCCAGAGAGAGCATTTGGGAATCAGAGACTCGAACCCGATTCGCGGCCCGATGAAGCGGAACATCGCCTCAGCGCAGAAGCGACATAGTCGAAATGTCGGATTGCCGGAGGCTGATTTTCCCAATGGGGAAATCAGACCCCTGCCGTTCCAGTTGTTCCAGAGCCCGTTCATAAAGCCAGGCCGCGATGGCGCCATCTGAAATCGCACCATACTCTCAGAGCCCGGCTGCAGCCAGTGACTGCAGAGTGACTTGCTCCCGAATCGTCGCGTAGACGGGTCGCTCAATCTTCGACAGCCACTCGCAAACGTCCGGAGACAGGGCCTCGATTGCAATCAGTTCGGGATGTTGGCGGAACAGCTTGGCAACCGATTCCTCAGGAATGCGATTCTGCTTGATCTGCAGCCATGCGAGGCCGATCCAGCGGCGGACAGTCTTCGGGCTGACGTGCAGCATCGATGCCAGTTCGCTGACCCGGAGACCCTGTCCTGCGGGATACCCATAGCCTTCGAGCCACAACTGCATCTCTCTGCTCAACTGCCGATACGGAATCTTCTCAGGATGGTTGCGGCAGAACTTCTCGAAGGACTCCTCGGTGATCCTCCCGGCAACACAGTCGAGGTATCCCCGCGCTCGCCATCGACGAACCTGGCGCACACTCACCTCAAGGTCGCGGGCGAGATCCTTCGTTTTGAAGCCGGTCAGAAGTTCCTGTGTCCGCCCCAACTGCTCAAGCTTGCGGCGGACCGACTTCTCCGTGCGGCCGAGTTTGCGGGCGATCGTCCGGATGGTCTGAGTGGAGGAAAGGTTCAGCAGTTCCTCGATCTCGGCTGGAGTCCAACCGCGGCCGTTGTGCCAACTGGAGGCGCGGCCGCCGTTCGCCTCGGCTCCAATTCTGGCTGCTCCGTTCACGAAATTCGTTGCCTGCATGCCCGCCTCCTTTCCGGAGTACTCCATTGCTAGGTGAAACCACCGATACGGTGGGTAGACCCCTTCCTTGACAGATAAGAGGCCTGTGGAAAAGTGAATCTCACCAGTTTTGTTTTGACTCTGTGAAGGTGAAACGAATTGCGGGCGGCCTGCATAGAAACATTGGGTGAGGTTTGACCCGCTGGAAACCTCCTATTTCTTTGGAGGTCTTCCGGTTCGCGACTCCTGGTGATCGCCATGAGTGATTGTGACGAGCCACGCGCGGAACTATGGATCCGAAACCCCGACGACCGCGGGAATGTAGTTGACCAGCGGCTCATCGAGGTAGCGCATCAGGTGTGGCCGCGTGCCCGAAAGATCGTGGTCGGCATTCTGGGCAGCGCCGAAGACGCCCCGCGGATCGTTGAAATCGCCGTCCACCAGGCTTCCAGGGCCCTTGAACGGAACGGTCCTGTTGCGACGCCTGAGAGATATCTGATCACGGCGGTCAAACGAGAATCGCTACGAGAACGCAGGGAGCGGCAGCGCTTCGTCCCGTTGGACCAGGCGCTCCTGGAGAGGCTCCACCCACCGCGATGGAAGGACTCGG
>CAZNBS010000492.1:0-1837 GCA_964570955.1 uncultured Burkholderiales bacterium
GCGATTGAACGGACAGATGCGCGGCCTTCAAGGAATTGCTCATCAGCATCACAATCGTCATCGGACCAACGCCGCCGGGTACCGGTGTGATGGCGGAGGTGATTTCGGCTACCGAGTCGAATTGAACATCACCACAGAGGCCGCCGCCTTCGCTCTCGGGCTTGCGATGAATTCCTACGTCAATGACGACTGCGCCGGGCTTGACCATTTCGCGTGTCACGAAATTCGGTTGACCAATCGCGACGATAAGAATATCCGCTGAGCGAGTAATAGCCGGAAGATCGCGGCTTCTTGAATGGCAGATTGTGACAGTCGCGTCGCCCATTTCACCTTTAGTTGACAAGAGCGTCGCAATGGGTCTGCCGACAAGATTTGATCGGCCCAAGACAACGGCGTGTTGGCCAGATACCTTGATGCTGCTTGCTCGCAAGAGTTCGACAATTCCTGCAGGTGTGCAGGGGACAAAGCGGGGGCGGCCCAGCGCGACCAGCCCGGCGTTGGCAGGATGCAAACCGTCCACGTCTTTCATCGGATCAATCGCCTCGATCACTTCGTCGGCGTCGAGATGCTTCGGCAAGGGAAGCTGAACCAAGATGCCGTGAATCTTTTCGTCGGCATTGAGTTTCGCAATAGTCTCAAGTGTTTGCGAGCGTGACACGTCCGCCGGAAACTTGAGAGTCTCGGAGTACATTCCGAGTTTCTCGCAGGCTTTACCCTTTGACTTGACATACACTGCCGAGGCGGGATCGTCGCCGATCAAAACGACCGCCAAGCCGGGAGTTGTCTTTGTATCCGCTACGAATCGCGCGACATTGCATTTTAAGTCTGATTGCAGTGCTGCTGCGATGGATTTGCCGTCAATAATTGTAGGCATTTCTATGATTGTGAATTTAAGAAACGAGAGTAGCCCGAAATATATTGCCGAAGATGCAGGTAATCAAAAATGAATCGTGGCAACGGTCTGCGCGCATTGATGTTGGCGAAGGCGCGGGCTAACAAGTAAATGGGGCGCGAGCAAGCGAGGCGGAACACGGCGCGGTAGAGCGCTCCGAAACGGTTTGGTTCATGAGGATTCTTAAAGACTCGGTCGAGATTCAGCTCTCGAAACAACTGGGGGTGCTTCTTCAGCAGTAACGGGCTTCCTGCTTCGCCAAACGCCTGTGTGTTCTTTAAAACATCCTTCAGCGATCTGAAGTGATGATGAATCGCAAGTGACTCATGGTCGCCGTAGATCGGGATACCGGCGTGCTCGAGGCGCATCCCCAAGTCGAGGTATTCCCCGCCCCACTTGTCGAAAGTTTCGTCGAACAGGCCGACAGCGAGAAGGGATTGCCTCAGTATTGAGCAGTTTGCTGTCGTAAAGTAGCGTCCAGGAAGCTTTGTGCCGCTTGGATATTTCACCGCACCGCAACCATTCAGGTACGAGTTGAGAGCTATCAGGTCAGGATGCTCCGCATTGTCGGATTTCCCGACGACAGCGCAAGGGCCGCGACTATGTGCCCGAACATGCGACGAAATGAAGTCTGATTGTACAGTGTGGTCGCTGTCTATCATGATGAGCAACTCGCCACGTGCGGCTTGGATCCCGCGATTGCGACCTGCGGCACGACTGAGTGCCTGCTCTAAGACAACACTGTTTAGTCGAGACTTCCTTTGAGAATTGAGCCTCGCTGCCGTGCAGTCGCGTGATCCGTTATCCACAACCAACACTTCGTAATCCGCAGCGGGATAGTCCTGCTCCAGCAACTGTTTTACTAGTCGCTTGACAAAATCCCATTGAGTGAAGCTAAGGACGACAACGCTGACTTTCACTATTATCGCCAACCTAAACGCTTGT
>CAZNBS010000493.1:0-244 GCA_964570955.1 uncultured Burkholderiales bacterium
GTAACGAGTTGGCTTGCGTCTATACTTTGACGGATTTGGTTCTTCCTTTACCTGATCGTCATCGAAATAACCGAGGTTTGAAGGGAATTGACCATCCTCGAAGAACAGCTGCTCGTGGCTCAGTTCCGTGTTGAAATAGTCATCAATAGGATTCTGCGAGAACGGCCCTAACCAAGGCAAAGGACCGAGCGGTCTGCTGGCAAAGTATGAGGTTTCCCCGGAATTTCGTCTTCCAAGCTGGAAT
>CAZNBS010000493.1:254-1818 GCA_964570955.1 uncultured Burkholderiales bacterium
CGGCCCGAGCAAGCGGATAGGCTGCGGCTCATCCTGGCACAGCTTCACGTGGCAGTGGCTCCGAGTGATATGGCGCTTTGAGGTTTCCCCGGAATTTCGTCTTCCAAGCTGGAATGGATAGGATAGGCGAAATGGAGGGCTGGAATGTTGAAGATACCGAAGCAGGAGTACACCGCAGAGTTCAAGGAGCTGGCGGTGAAGCGGGTGAAATCTGGAGAGACCGTGGGTGCGGTCGCGCGCGATCTCGGGTTGGTCGAGCAGACGTTGCGCAACTGGGTCAAGGCGGCGAAGGCGGGCAAGCTGCATGCGCCCGGGGCAAAGGCGGTGACCCCGGAGCAGATGGAGCTATCGCGGGTCCGGGCCGAGAATGCCCGGTTGCGGATGGAGCTTGAAATCGCAAAAAAAGCGGCGGCGTACTTTGCAAAGGAACTGCTGTGAAGTACGCCTGGATCGAGACGCAACGACGGGCTTACCCGCTGCCGGCGCTGTGCACGACGCTGGCGGTGAGCATCAGCGGTTAGCGGGCCTGGCGACGCGGCGGAAAGCCGAACCGGCAGCGCCTGACCGACGCGCAGTTGCTGGCGCTGATGCAAGCGATCCATGCCGAACTGAAGGGCGCCTACGGTTCGCCGCGGATGGTGCGGGAGCTGCGTAGCCGTGGCTTCCCAGCCGGCAAGGAACGAGTCGAACGCTTGATGCGCGAGAACGACATTCGGGCCCGGCACAAGCGGCGCTACAAGGCGACGACAGATTCCAAGCACGCGTTGCCCGTCGCGCCGAACGTGCTGGACCGGAACTTTGCGCCGACGGCCCCGAATCAGGTGTGGACGGCCGATCTCACCTACATCTGGACTGCTGCCGGCTGGTTGTACCTGGCGATCGTGCTCGACCTGTTCAACCGCGAAGTCGTCGGCTGGTCGATCAAGCCGCGGATGACCGCCGACATCGCCGTCGACGCGCTGACCATGGCCTGGTTCCGGCGCAAGCCCGCACCCGGGCTGCTCTTTCACTCCGACCGCGGCAGCCAGTACGCGAGTGGCACGTTCCAGGACAAGTTAGCCGAGTTCGGCATGATCTGCTCGATGAGTCGCAAGGGCAATTGCTGGGACAACGCGCCGACGGAAAGCTTCTTCAACAGCCTGAAGAACGAGCGGGTCCATGGCACCCGCTACGCCACGCATGATGAGGCGCGGGCCGACTTGTTCGATTACATCGAGATCTTCTACAACCGGAGTCGTCGTCACTCCACGCTCGGCTATCAGTCACCGATCCAGTTCCTGCAGCACTGGGTCACGGCTCAGGACGAACGAAAATTGGCGGCTTGAGGCCATACCCTTGTTAGACGAAAAACCGGGGGAAGCTCAAGGACGCCCTGCGCTTGGCGGAGCTGAATAGTTCAATTGGGCGCGGAGCGAACCAAGGGCCGTCGCTACTCCGCGACACCTTCCCAAACACCTCCCGCGCCATTCTCATGTGTTCTACTCCGGCGATTGCTGGCCAAAGGTTAGTCGAATGCCTACAACATTGCCAAGCTTTGTTTGCAGTGCTTCCTTCGTCAAGCCAC
>CAZNBS010000494.1:0-1785 GCA_964570955.1 uncultured Burkholderiales bacterium
AGCACGCCCTGTTCCTCGGACGCGGCGTGCACTTCCCGATCGCCCAGGAAGGCGCGCTCAAGCTCAAGGAGATCACGTACATCCACGCCGAGGCCTATGCCGCCGGCGAGCTCAAGCATGGTCCGCTGGCCCTGGTCGATCGCGAGATGCCGGTGGTGGTGGTGGCACCGAACGACACGCTGATCGAGAAGCTGAAGTCGAACCTTCAGGAAGTGCGCGCCCGCGGCGGCGAGCTCTTCGTATTCGCCGATCGCGACACCTGCATCGAGCCCGACGACGGCCTGAACGTGATCAACCTGATCGACCACGCCGGGCCGCTGTCGCCGATCCTCCACGTGGTGCCGCTGCAACTGCTCGCGTACCACGCCGCCCTGGCCCGCGGAACGGATGTGGACAAGCCGAGAAACCTGGCGAAGTCCGTTACCGTCGAATGAGATGCGGGTCGAGCCAGGTTTCTCGGCTTGCGGCGCAGGCTAACTTGCGCCGCAGGCGCAAGTTAAGGCGCGAAGCGCCGGCCGGAGCCACAAGCCGCGCGGTTTGCAGCGCAGGCTAACCTGCGCCGCAGGCGCAGGTTAAGGCGCGAAGCGCCGGCCGGAGCTACAAGCCCGGTGCCTGGCGAAGTCCGTTACCGTCGAATGAGATGCGGGTCGAGCCAGGTTTCTCGGCTTGCGGCGCAGGCTGACTTGCGCCGCAGCGATGCTCTGGGTCGCGTCGGCCAGCGGCTGGGCGCCGTGACTCGCCGCGTGAACCTGCGCCAGGTTGGACGGGCTGCGCGACCACGACAGCGTGAACACGCCCGGCCCTGACGGCACCGCTGCGCCGCCGGGCGCATAGCCAAGGCCGCCGCGGAAGCCGCCCGCGACCGGACTCATAAGGGCCTGCGGTAGACCCCCACGGCGATCTCGGCATCGACGAGATCGATCTTCTGCTCGCCGTTGAAGATCGCGCTGAGAACGTGTGAAGCAATCGGCCGCGCCCGGAAGGCACGCCAGGAAGCGCCCGGGCGAGGCGCAAAGCGCAGCCATATCGGCCGATATGGCGAGCATTTGCAACGAAGCACGGGCGCTTCCCGGCGTGCAAGACGGGAGCGGATGATTGCTTCACACGTTCTGAGTCCGCCACCGCGGTCATCCGAGCCCCTCAGGCCCCAGCGTACAGCGTGAGCGACGACGCGAGCGCGCTGCCGCTGACGAGCAGGCCGCACGCCAGCAGCAGCGCGAGTTCACTCCGTCAGGGTCGTGACCTGCACGGATTGCACGGGCACAAGCGGAGCGCGCGAACGCTTCATGGGAGTCGGCCAGTTGCTGACGATGCCGCTGTTCTTCGCCTCCAATGCGCTGTATCCGCTCGAACTGATGCCCGGCTGGCTGCGCGTGATCGCAGCGGTGAATCCGCTGACCTGGCTGGTCGACACCCTGCGCGGAGCGATGGTGGTCGGCGGCGCGAGCGTGCATCCGTGGAGCACCAGCTTCGCGGTGCTGCTGCTCGTGTTCGCGGTGCTGCTCGCGCTCGCGTCGAAGCTGTACCCCGGACTGGCACGCTGAGCCGGATCGGAACCGATCCGGGCCCGGCCGGGACAAAGTGGACATTGCGCCGGCGCGCCGCATGCCGAACTGGCTCGGGCCAGTGGGCGTAGAGCCGCGCGGCCGCGCCGCGGCGGCCGATGCCCGGGCGCGTCGTCATCAGTTTCCGTAATCACATAGCTGACCGAACACGACAACTATCTCATCAGCGAGGGCACGCACGCGCGGCTGCACGACCACCTGGGCTGCCATCCGTCGGATG
>CAZNBS010000495.1:0-1783 GCA_964570955.1 uncultured Burkholderiales bacterium
GACGCCGAACCACCGGTTGCAGCGGACCTTCGCCGAACGTTAGATGCCAACCCAGACCGCTGAGCGAGTGATCCGCAAGTCGCAGATCGGACGATGCGGTGAGTTGCTTGTCCAGTACCACTTGTTGAGACGAGGCATCGAGTCAGCTCCGATGACTACGGATGCGGGTGTAGATCTTGTCGCGTATGCCTCGCAGCAGGAAAGGCCGTTTTCCATCCAAGTCAAGACTAACCTGAAGGCAAAGCCTGGGGGCGGCAAGGGGAAGGCGGCCCTTGACTGGTGGGTGGACGAAGACACTCCCGCTCAACTCGTCGCCTTCGTGGACCTGTCTTCGCAAAAGATCTGGCTCGTTCTGCGCGAAGAACTTGCCACCATCGCGCAGCAGAGATCGAGCGGACGTTTCCACCTATACATGTACACCGACCCGACGCATAAGCCGAAGAAACAGGGACGCCTCGCGCACATCTACGAGTTCGAGCGGTACCTGCTCGACAACCGCGCACATGACGTGTTTGGCATCTAACATGGCGGTGGTGCGGACGCGCCGCGAGCCGCCGTGCCTATTTGAAGGTTGCGCTGCGGCGCGCCGTACACCTCCACGTTAGAGGGCCGTACGACAGCATGCCGGGACTCAATCGATTGAAATTCGCATGGCTGCTTGTCGTGGTGTCCTGGCTTCCACTATGGGCGCGAGAGGGGTACCGCCAGTATCCGTTCACCCATCTGCAGGCCGTAGATCTAGTGTGGATCTCGGTGTTCGTAGTTGGTCTCAGCGCGGCGGTGCTTGCGCTTCTCCAGCGGCCATCATGGCCTCTACTCGCACGTCTAGCCGCTCTACTCTTTCTGGCATTGTTCCTGTTCGACATCGGATCGCACGTTGTTGCACGAACTGCAGCAGGCGACCCGCTCGGCGACGCGTTGTGGATGGAGGTTTATGGCCGGTGGTACGCGCTTAGCTACTGCCTTGCAAAGGCCGATGTCTGCTTTGGGTTCATATTCTTCGACGAAGTCTTCATGCCGTTGTCACAGGTCCTGATACTCGCGTACCTCGGACTACGGCCCTCTAACAGCGCGGCGCAGAGCGACGCTTTTCGCTCGGCGCTCGACGCGCCTACGCCCAGCGCGCCTGGCCGCGAACGTTAGCCATCAGGTAAAGGGGGATATCGACATGAAACGCCTGATCGTATGCATCGAACTGGGGGCATCGCTATGGGGATGTGCCACCCCTGAAGACAGGGCGAGGTGGGCCGCTCAAGAGCAAGCCCGACAGGAACAATATATGAACGCCCTGCGTGCCAAGTGCTCAGGGTACGGTTTTCAGCCCGGCACAAATCAGTTCGCTCAATGTGTTCAAAATGAAGCGCGGGCCGCAGAAGCTCGAGCACGGGCTCAAAACGAGGCTGAAGCTCGCGCGTGGCGGCAGTATTCTTGTTCGCTGGGAAATACTGCAATGTGCGACAACCCGCCGGTGCGAACAAATTGCACGCGCGATGCATTCGGGAATGTGAACTGCGTTTCGCGGTAGCGGAGCCCTATGGTGTCAAAGAACTATGTCCTGGTTGAGGATCACCAAGTCGACGACTTCCGCTCAAGTCTGACGGACAGCGGTTTCGATGCCAACGACTTCTCCATTGTCGAAAACGTTCGGCGTGAAGGGCATCTCTATGTAGGAGACGTCGTTGTGACTCGGGTATCGAACGGAAAACAAAAGTCGTATCCCCTCGGTTACGGCTCAGCTTGGCCCGCTGACTTCGACACCGATCTCAAGGGCGGGCTATTTGGC
>CAZNBS010000496.1:0-780 GCA_964570955.1 uncultured Burkholderiales bacterium
ATGGCGATGGGGATCAGCACAACCTCGCGAGCGGCTTCTCGATGATCCCGGGCAGGTACTCGTTGGGCGGCTTGTTGCTGAGCGATCGGTTCGTTCCGCCGCTGATGAAGGCCATGTTGGCGATCTCGTTGATCTCCCGTGGCTCGTAGAGCCCCTTGAGGAGCGACTTGGCGAAGATGTGGTGCGACTGGATGTAGTGCAGTCTGCCCTGATGCGTCAGCGAGATTCCCAGCCCGGTCTTCCAGTCCTTCGCGCCGGCGTCCTTCAACGCGAGAAACACCAGCGAGAACAGCGGGCTCTGCGCATTCTTGCCGGCGAAGTCCGACGCCGCGAAGTCGAGGCGGCCAAACTGCTGCCGGAGCGTCTCGGTGAGGTCTGCCGCCGTGCCGCCCTTGGTGATCGTGGCCAGGTCGGCATCGAGCAGCGTCTCGCTCGATCCCCGCGAGTAACGCCCGCGTGCATTGGCAACATGGAGCCAGTGGAGCAACTGCTTCTGCTCGACCTTCGTGATGTGCTCCTCGCGTTTCTGGCTCAGGAACGCGATGGTGATGAAGAAGAGCGGCGACGACAGGAGCGACTCGTCGTCGATCGCGGCGTTGGCCTTGAGGAAGTTGATGGCGAAGCGGAGGCCGTCCTTTGCCTTCTCCCATCCTTCCTGAAGCCTGGCGACCGGGATGTTCCCGACGCTCTTGAAGCGTGACTGCCCCGTGGCGAACACCACCATCGCGCGCACCAGCAGACCGAGATCGAACGAAAACCACTGCTTCTCGCACTCCTCTT
>CAZNBS010000496.1:813-1773 GCA_964570955.1 uncultured Burkholderiales bacterium
GAGGAGTTTCAGCGAGTTGCGCCACCGAGCCGTGATCTGGGCAAGGGCGAGGTCCGAGCCACGGAGCTTCACGCCGAGCGAGTTGACCCGCACGAAGATCTCGGCCACCTCCTCATACGAGAGCTTCCGCTCCAGCACGTGCATCGTGTAGGGGTACTCAGCGATGCGCCGCAGCCTGTTGAGGCGAGCCTCGTACCGGTCGTATCGATCATCGTCGTCGGCCGTCACTCCGGCTCGCTTCAGAATGTGTCGGTTGCTGGGCGACTTGAAGACCTCGGTGACCGACACCCAGTTGGACATCGCCGAGAGGGACTTGGAAGCGACCACAAACGTGGCCCGCTTCAGCCGCTCCTGGACGCTGACCTCGCCCTCCTCGTCCTCGAACAAGCCGTTGTCGTCATCAGCGTCGTCATCTTCCGCGAGTACGGAATCCTCGTCGGACTCGACTTCGGTGAACTCTCCCAGGCCCTCGGGGTGATCCAGGTTGAAGAGGATGTCGATCGGCTTCTTCTTGCCGCGCACCTTGACTGGCTCGCCGCGCAGGATTGCGGAAAGCGATGTGAGGCGCTGCTGCCCATCGAGCAGCAGCTTGTGGCCCGTGAACGGGCTGGACTGCTGGGTCACCGCGAGGTCGCGGCTGGGCTGCTCCTCGTCCGTCTCCCAGACCAGGATCGAGCCGCTCGGGTAGCCCCGATACAGCGAGTCGATCAGGTCACGGACCCGAGGCGCTCGCCAGACGTACCGCCGCTGCATCTCGGGGAGGCGGAGTTCGCCACGCTCGATCATGCCGACCAGGTCCCGGACGTTGGTATCGACTTTGCCCATGCGGGTAGATTATCGCTTCAGCCGGGCACGATGTCCGTGGCCTCGTCCAGAAGTTCCCAGGCAAGAGTCAGCGGCGCATCACCAGGCTGCCCCCGAATCGACAGGGAGAATCGCCCGGTCAGGAGATCCTGGACT
>CAZNBS010000497.1:0-1742 GCA_964570955.1 uncultured Burkholderiales bacterium
CCGACGCGAACGTGCTCATCAATCTGATTCGGATTGGTCAGTTGCCGCTTCTCGGTCAACTGGACGGCTATCGGTTCCTCGTTCCCGCCGAAGTGGCGAACGAGATTACGGAGCCAGACCAGCGGGAAGCCCTCGCGGGAGCGCTGGCAGGAGGCTATCTCGAACAGGTGGTCGTCGACACAATGGAATCGCTCCAACTGTTCGCCGAATTGCGCGACGTGATGGGAATGGGTGAAGCGGCCTGCCTCGCTCTCGCCGCCACGAGAGAATGTCACATTGCCTCGGACGAGAAGAAGCGCTTTCGACGGCGGGCCGTGGAACTGATTGGCGAGGAGCGGATCGTGCGAACCGAAGGGCTTCTACTTGAGGCCATCCGTCAAGGACACATATCGGTTGCCCAGGCTGATGGATTCAAGGCCGTTCTTGCCGCGAATCGCTACTCGATGCCGTTCCAAAGCTTTGCAGACCTCATGTAGGTGACTTGTTGTGAGCGGCGCCCTGATTGCTGCTGCCGGGCGACTCCATGCTGTGGGCTTCGCTGCGACCGGGAGGACACGTCCGCAATCTTGAGGACGCTGAGAAATGAGCACCGTTGAACCACAAAGCCCACAAGAAGAGAAGTTCTGCCCGCAGTGTGGGAGGAGCACTCTCCCGCTGTCGGTTCCGCACATCAGTCTGGACTGCAAAGAGTGTGGCCGCACTGTTCACTTCATCCGGCGTGGCGAGAACGGTGAGGGCATCAAGGTTGAAGCGGGAGAACGGTTCACCATTCCGGCCGGTTGGATCACGCTGTCCCTGGAGCCCAAGCCAAATGGGAAGCTGTTCCGCTCGGGTTTGCCGTTCCTCCTGAACCAGTTCTTCGTCGGGAAGACGCCGACGGAGGCGAGCATGCTGGAATTCGTCGAAGAGGTTGAAAAGGACTTCGATAGCTACGTCGAGAAGACCGAGGCTGCGAAAGGGCTGAACCTATCCACCGAAGAAGACGCGGCAGAGCTGGCCGCGCGTCTTGAGAAGGACAAGCAGTCGCGCGATTGGTACATCTTTGCCGCATCGATGTTCTGTGGTGGCATCAAGTGGTCGATCGAGAACTCCAACGCGCAACGGGCTGCTTGGGCTGGCTACATGATGGGCACGCTGCGAGGCCTGTCGATCGTTACCGAGCCCGTGTTCGAGGAGACCCTTTGGCGCGGCTACCTTGCCAATGAGGTGGTCTATGAAGCGGCGGCCGCAGCAGGCAACCGCAGTCCTGCCGAACTAGAAGCACTGAAGAAGCTGGAGCCTCTGTTCCAAGGGTTCGATGAGACGACGTTGCATGCTCTGGTCGAGAGCGGCCTACCCATCGGACCGAAGATCAATGTGAAGCACCTACCCGAGGAACTGCTGCGGGCGCTTGCGAAGCACCAGTTGGCAACACGAGAGCGTGAGCGTCAGGAGAACAGGCAGTTGGAGAAGGACAAGCGCGAGGAAGATCGACTTCGGAAGAAGGATCGGCGTGAGGACATTGAGCTGCGCATCAAGTGGGCGACCATCGGTGCGACGATAGCTGGGATCATCTCGACTCTCGTTCTGAAGTTCGTTTGAGGTCGTGTCGAGGACGCCGCGCGGAGGTGCTGCGAGGCGGCCGCCGCGGGGCCACTTGGGAGGGGTTCTCTGGTCCACTCGTGGCCAGGCTCTGCGAGATCTCACTCTGTTGGTTGATTTGCTGTTCAGCAAATATTGCCAATAGGCCGAACATTCAGCAG
>CAZNBS010000498.1:0-1733 GCA_964570955.1 uncultured Burkholderiales bacterium
GCCATTATGTGCCATATTTTACAACGCTGTACACTAGGAGGAGGAGCTGATGAAGCCTGAAAGGATTCAAGCAAGCAAGCTGGCACTGTTTCTTGCAGTGTCGGCCATCGTCCCGCTCGCGCATTCTGCGTCATGGTCGGAAAAGCCGGTGCGCATGATCATTCCATGGCCGCCTGGGGGCGGCACCGATGTCATGGCTCGGCTCGCCATGCCGGAGCTGAGCAAGCGCGTAAAGCAGCAGGTGATCGTCGATAACCGCAGCGGCGCAGGCGGAATCATCGGAATGCAGCTGGCGGCACAGGCGCCGGCAGACGGACACACGTTCCTGATGACGTCGACGGCGTATGGCTACCTCATCAACAAGTCCTCCAAAGTAGACCTGGTGAAGACGTTCATACCGGTTGCTCTGATCGCGCTGAGCGATGCCGCAATGACCGTGAATCCGAGTCTTCCGGTGCGATCGCCGAAGGAGCTCATTGCGCTCGCCAAGGCACGACCGGGCAACATTTTTTACGCGTCATCCGGAATCGGCGGTATCGGGCACATGAGCACCGAGCTTTTCAAGTACAAAGCGGGCGTCGATCTGACGCACGTACCGTTCAAAGGAGGTGGACCAGCCGCCGCGGACGTGATTGCCGGACATACACAGATCTATATTGGTGGAGTCGCGTCAGAGATTGCCCACCACAAGGCAGGACGACTGAGGATTATCGGAACGGGCGGTTCGAAGCGCAATTCGCGATTGCCCGATATACCGACCATCGGCGAAACCGTGCCGGGGTACGAGAGCTACCTATGGTACGGCGTGTTCGCACCGCTCGGGACCCCGCCGAGCGCCATCGCGAGGCTTCACGCTGAAATAAACAACGGTTTACTCGAATCGCCCGAGTTTCAGAAGAGACTCGACGAGCAAGGTGCCGAGCGACGACCCATGAGCACCGAGGAATTCCGAGAGTTCATGGAGCAGGAAACGGCTAAATGGATTGAGGTCATCAACGCGGCGCGAATCACGCAGAGTTAGCCATAAGCGGTTGGGCTTATCCTCATCCTACGTGCCGGAAAGGCAAGAAGTTTGTCATCCGAGAGACCGGGAGCGGCCATTACGATGCCGTCGACCCCGTCTTCCAGGAGCGCACCCAAGGGCGTCAGGGAAGCCTCCGCATACGAGTACAGGATCTCCACGCGGGGAAACCGCTCGATCGCCCAGACGTCAAAATCCGAGCTTGGAGTATGGCGCCTGGTCGATGTCTGGTAGAACGCCACGTCATCTCATAGACATAGCCGAGAAAACCGAGCTCGCCCGATCGGAACGCTTCGACGCGCGCGAGATCGGCCGCAACTACCCTGTCGAAGTGGGCATCGTGGGCGACGCGCAGGCCGTTGCGCAGCAACTGCTGGAGGCACTGCGGGCGCTGCGTCCCGAGCGAACGCCGAACGCGGCGTGGCGTGCCGAGATCGAAGCGCTTGCGCTGAAGCGTCGCGAGCGGCTCGCCGCCGAGCATGCGTTGACTGCTGATCCGATGATGCCCCAGCGCGTCTATCCCGAGCTCGCGAAAGCGCTGCCGCGCGATTGCATGGTGACCGTTGATGCCGGCGTCGCGCAGGGCCTCGCTTACGATCGGCTCGCTTTCGAGTTGCCGCGCACGTTTTTCAACTACTCCGGCCAGGGTGGCCTCGGGATGGGTTACTGCGTCGGCCTCGGCACGAAGCTCGGGCGACCGGACCGACCGGCA
>CAZNBS010000499.1:0-1730 GCA_964570955.1 uncultured Burkholderiales bacterium
CACACGGGGCCGTGTGTTGCCGGGCGAGGGCCGCAAGAGGGGCTTCATGTCCGACAACACCCTGGACGCCGCACTCCGAAGCCTCGGTTACTCGACCGATGTGGTCACCGCTCACGGCTTCCGTGCGACCGCCAGGACGCTGATCGTGGAGGTGCTCGACTTCCCGGAGTCGGTCGTCGAAATGCAGCTCGATCACGCCGTCAAGGATGCCAATGGTCGCGCCTATAACCGCACGGCGTTCGAGCGGTTGCCCATGCAACCGGCCAGCCGGATCGACGAACTGCTGCCGTATCGCTGGCAGCCGGGTATCGCCTCAGGCTGATTGGTCTCGCGATGATGGCGCCGCGCACGGCGTCAAGATGGGATCGCCGCTCGCTTACCTTATACTGTCTCGGACAGATCAGCGTCGACCGCGCGGGGCCGCGATGGAGCCTGAAGGCAAGACGGAGTCGCTGGTGCGGATCTCGATCCTCAGTAGAAAGCCCAGTCTCTCCTCACAAGACTTCGCTGCGGAATGGCACGGCCGCCACGCCGAACTCCTTCGAGCCTTGCCCGGCTGTCGAGGCTACATACAGAACCTCATCACAGATAGGTTTGCCAAGAATGGGGCACAGGCGCCGTACGAGGAGTTGCCGTACGACGGCATTGCCGAGCTGTATTTTGATGACGAGCAGGCCATGCAGTTGGCATATCGGTCCGCGGCGCGTGAGGCGCTGCGAACTCACGCACGGTCGATTCTGGGCAGCATCGCCACGTTCGTGATGCGAAAGACTGGTCGTACGTGATGGCTTCGAGGCAAAGGGAGGCGTACAAAGCAAGTCGGGCGACACTCGCGGTCGCAGGATCTGCGTTTCGCAGGGCCTCGTGCGCTCGTGCAAGCCGCACTTCCTTCAGGTACCCAAGCGGCGTCTTTCCGCGGCGGCGACGGAAACCTTCGTATATCGACTGGGCGCTCACTCGAGCGATTCCTGCCATGGCCTGGGCGGTGAGCGCCTGATCGGCGTTGGCCTCGATGAACTCCTCAATGCGACGCACATAACGTGGCGCGGCCGCGCATGACGGCGTATTGGGCTTTAGTTGGCAGCTGTTGGGGTGCTCGGCCAGCAAGCTCGTCATCAACGCGTGCTCGAGCTCCCGCGCCGCGATCTCTGGCAAGGATTCATTGCCCTCATCGCTCTGATGGCGAAGCACCGACGCTTACGAGATGGACGATTTTCGAGCCTGCGGATCGAGAACGGCGAGATGCTTGTATGGAGCGAAGAACCAAGCGCGAAGCGACTCCTTGAACATCTCGAACGGGTCTTACCGAGTGCCCGCAGACGGGTGGCGAGACGGGCTCGCCCATAAGCGGGTTAGCAGAAAAGTCACCGGGCCTTTGTCTCCTGAATCGACCGGATTTGAGAGTCTTGGTGGTGGCTGAAAGCTTCACGCACCACCGACATGGCGGGCTCGTTCTACTGACAGCGCAGCTGCCTACCCTATGCACAGGTGCGTGAGCAAGAACTGAACGCTGAAGGCGACATGCGGAGGCCGAGGCCCCATCTTGAGGTCTTGGCGGCCGGAGAGTCTGAGGCCTTCTTCTCGGCGCAGAAAAGAAAGGAAGCAACACTCAGGTTTCCTCTTCGGCGAACGCCTCGTCGCGCTTCTTCGCGATCGCCGGCAGGAACACGATCACCAGCAGCACTGCGGCGATGGCCAGCAGCGTGGCCGACAGCGGGCGGGTGACGAAC
>CAZNBS010000500.1:0-1708 GCA_964570955.1 uncultured Burkholderiales bacterium
GCTGCTCGTCTTTAACGGCAATGAAAAGGAACTGCGTGGCGGCGAGCCGGCAACGGAAAGCGATGCGTCCGACGAGACAGCGATCGAGGGCACGAAACCGGGCCGGGCGACGAGTGCCCTACCGACGGCCGCGCAGCCCCGAGCACTCCAGGCGGCAGTGATTGCCGCGAATGACGGAAGCGTCCTGCCTACCATGCCGGGCCAGTACGAGGAGGTAGATGCACCGGTTGCTTCCTCCATGCCGGTGCAGGGCTCTGCGCAGCAGACACCCGAGGGTAAGGTCGAGCTGACTCCTTCGTCGCCCGCTCCTGCTGCCAGGACCCCATTGGAGGACCCGGTCGCGTTCGGCCGCCGCGGCTTCGCGAGCGACCTCGGCGATCGCGTTCTCTGGATGGCAACGAACAACCGGCAGGTCGCCGAGCTGCGCGTCGATCCCCCGCATCTCGGACCCATCGAAGTCCGCCTCAGCATCGACGGCGAGCAGGCGAACGTGAGCCTGATCGCGGCCCACGCCGGTGTGCGCGAGGCGCTGCAATCGAGCATTCCGCGGCTGCAGGACATGATCCACTCCATCGGACTCGAACTTGGCAACGTCAGCGTCGGTGGCGAAGCGCACCCGGGGCCGCAGGAACACGCGGACGGTGGATCGCATCGGCAAGTCGACCGGCAGCCGGAGCCCGAGCGCTCGGTTCCCGCGCCCGGATCGATGGACGGGTCGGCGCGCCGCACCGGCATCGGACTGGTCGACACCTACGCCTGATCGCCCCCTGCGCATCGATCGATTTGGTCTCTGCGCGGCGCACGCTGACGAGCCTTGCTTTGGCTCTAGAAACCACCTAAACTGCGTCGCAGAGCGTCTTGTTTTTTCTCTGGTTTGACGCGTCGGCCCTCACATTGAAGGGATCGGCGCCGTAAATGCGGGGGTGGCGGCATTGCGCCGCGTTCACCGGACCCGAGAGGAGTCGACCATGTCGGACAAGACGCAAGCCAAGAGCGAAGGCGAAGGCGAGGGCGGCGGGAAGAAGAAAAGGAAAGGGCTCCTGATCGCCATCGTCGCAGCCGTGGTGCTGCTGCTCGCGGGTGGAGGTGGGGCAGTCTGGGTCTTCCTGTCCAAGGGCGATGGGGAGCAGACGGCGCAGGCGGACAAGCCCAGACCCAAGCATCCGCCGAGGTTCGTGACCCTCGAGCCGTTCGTGGTGAATCTTTCGGGCGAAGTGCAGCACTACCTGCAAGTGGGAATCGACCTCAAGGTGTCGGAGGCAGTGATCGAGGACCAGATCAAGGCGCACCTGCCGGAGATCCGCAACGGAGTGCTCCTCCTGCTGTCGAGCAAGAACGCGGAAGAGCTTGGCACGTTGGAGGGCAAGAACCTGCTGCGTCGCGAGATTCGCGCGGCGGTGAATGCGCCCTTGGGCATCGAATCCGCGGACGGCAACGATGCCCACACGGTCGATGGCCACGGCGCCGATGAAGTCCAGGGGGTGCAGGAAGTGCTGTTGACCTCGTTCGTCATCCAGTAGGTGACATGGCCGACGACATCCTCTCACAGGAAGAAGTCGATGCGCTGCTGCGCGGGGTAAGCGGCGAACAGGGAGAGTCGGCTCCCGTCGAAGGCGAGCAGGGCGTCCGCGCCTACGACATTGGACGCCAAGAAAGAATCGTGCGTGGGCGCATGCCCACGCTGGAACTGATCAACGAGCGCTTCGCG
>CAZNBS010000501.1:0-1706 GCA_964570955.1 uncultured Burkholderiales bacterium
GACAATCACAAACAGGATACCAATGGCACCGGATGAAAGCATCAAGATGCTCCGGTCTCGTTCGAGCGAAGATTCAAACCAAGCCTGGCGTAGCTGCCCGCAAAACTCCCGATTTTCTTCCTCTGCATTCATAGCGATTCCTTGCAGGAACTTTGGTCGAGTGTTACTGGAGATGCTGTTAATGAAAAAGGGCCGAAACCTCCACTGTTGTTATGGAGGTCGGCCCTAGAGGGATTAGTTAGCGAATTGCCGGAGATTTTCAATCATTTTGTCTTGGGCACATAGGATCCCATCTGTCTCATCCTCGGCGTCTTGGCCGCAGCATCTTTCTCACTTCGTCGAACGCGCTACGGTCGGACGTCCACCCCTGCATGACGCTTGTTCCTGATTTTCAAGTCACGCCGAACCCTATGCCTTTATCGGATAAAAACACAGAAGACCACTTCTCGGCCATTGCTCAACAATATGACGTAGGACGCATCAGCTAAGGCTAGGCACATACTTGCACACTGGCTTCTCGGCATCGATCGCTAGCGAAGCGCTCTCATACGGGACATCCTCTCACCGGGTATATAGGGGGGGTATCTGATGATGAGTGTGGGGCTACTGCTTGGCGGCTAGATTTCGCCGCTATCGACAAGTCTACTCAGTTCAACTGATACTCTACCCATGACCAAGTTCGGCCTCGTAAAATTGGTCGTGTTCGCCACGGTCGTCAGTGGGGCTTTCATGCTCGGCCGCGTTAGCCGACCAATCGAATCGTCGACGTCGCCACTGCCGTCGATTGTGCCGGCGGCAACAAAGGCGCCGGTCGCTGCGCAATCGGGCATAATTGAACCGCCGCGCGCAGAACCCGAACTGGTGACGACACCCGCTCCCGCAACCAGATGGGCCACAGCTCTATGGCTGCGTAAGGCGGGAATGGTCGCTACAGGAATGGCTCTGGTGTCTGACCGGGTGGGACCGCAGTTGATCGGGTTCTTCGATCTTACGCCTGCGGAGACGGCCACGCTGAATGCCGCGGTGGCGCGCGCAGCACAGCGGATAGCGGAGTTGGCAGACCTACACGCCTCGGGCAAGGTAGATGCGACCACGGGCAAGCTGATCGTCGAAGTGGCAGCCTTTCCTGACGAGGGTGGGCACGTGTATGATGAACTATTGGGACAGTTCCGTTCGGTGCTCGGCCCGGAGCGATTCGCCTATTTCGGCACTCTCTTCGGCGACAGTTTCGACCAGAACTTTGAGGGCTTCGGCACCCACCGCGTGCGATACGAAGTTGAAATGAAGCCGATGGCTACATCCACGGGGCAACCGGTCCACCGAATTGAAGGTTACTACGTGGCCGGAGACGGCAGTTCTGGACGTAGCATCAGCCAGCTCCGTTTGGACCAAATCGCAATAGTGCACCCGGTTCTCAAACGCTTTCTCCCTCCCGCGTTGGCCGAGAGCGCAAAGTGATTGGCGCATCTCCCTCTTAGCACACAAACATTATGTCTGAAAATCTCCTTCAACACTATGGTGTCGATTGGATCGCGATGGCGCTGACATTTTCTGCGATCTACGCACTTGGGAATAAAAAGCGTTATGGATTCTGCGTTATGATGGCAGGCAATGCGTGTTGGATTGCACTCGTTCTAAAATTCCAGAGCCTAGGCATGATCGCGGCAAACGTCGGATTCTTCGCGATGAACCTACGCGGATTCGTT
>CAZNBS010000502.1:0-1697 GCA_964570955.1 uncultured Burkholderiales bacterium
GCTTCGAGCCCGACCTCCACGGGATCTCGATTCATCGCGGCGTGCTCGGACACCAGCTGCGCTTCACCAGCGCGCGACCAGCGCTGAGCGCGTTCGCCGTCGAGCCGTACATCCACGCCATCCAGCTCTCCGGCATCCTCGGCGGACGCGCCGGCTGGACCGCGGGCGTCGCCCAGAACACGGCGCCGGTCGAGGGGATCGAGAAGGATCTCTACTTCAGAGCCGAGGGGAAGCTCGGCGGAATGCGCCTCGACGGCATCGACTCGCAGGCGACCAGCAAGGCATGGCGCGAGAAGAGCGTGACCTTCGGCGCGTCGGGGTATCGCGGCAAGAGCCTGGTCACCACCGCGACGGGGGCCACTCACGCGGATGAGGTGATCCGAGCTGGTGCGGATCTCCACGTCGTGCTCGACGACTTGCTGCTCGACCTGGCGGTGGTTCGCCAGTGGCACTCGGATCCGGGCGCCACGGACGGGCAGTCTCGGGTCCTCGGTCTGGTCTACGCCGAGGTCAGCTACGTGACCTTGCCGTGGCTGTTTCCGTCACTGCGCTATGAGGGCGCGTTCCTGACGGGGGCGGCGGACGGTCACCGCGAGACCGGCTGGCTGGGCTTGGCCGGGCTGAACTGCCTCGTGCGGCCGAACCTCGTGCTGCGCACGGACGTCGGGGTAGGCGCCGACCCCGGTGGACACACTGGATTCCGCTTCGTCGCGCTGAACGCCGTGGTGGCGCTGTGACGAACCAACGAATGAAGGAGTGGTCATGAAGCTCATGCGTGTCTTGAAGGGCCTGCTCGTCGCGCTCGCGCTGACGGTGACGTTCTCGAATCCTGCCGCGGCAGAGAAACCGAAGGGCAAGGTGTCGGGCACGATCTCGGCGGAGGTGGCCAAGCACCGCGCCAACGCCATCGTTTACGTCAAGGACGCGGGACAGGGCACTTCCAAGGTGACCGTCAAGATGGACCAACGGGGTCTGATCTTCGTGCCGAGAGTCCTGCCGATCCAAAAGGGCACGACCATCGAGTTCAAGAACTCGGATCCGGTCGGCCACAACGTGTTCACGCCGGACGGCGACAAATACGATCTGGGCACTTGGCCCAAGGGGCAAACGCGAAAGTACACCTACAAGAAGACCGGCGTGTACCGCCAGCTCTGCAAGGTGCACGACGACATGATCGCATTCGTCGTGGTGCTCGACACCAAGTACTTCGCCGTGAGCTCGAAGAGCGGAGCCTTCAAGCTGCCGCCGCTCCCGCCAGGGAAATACACGTTGGGCGTGTGGCACGAGAAGCTCCAGGCGAAAGAAGTCACGATCGAGGTCGTCGAGGGCAAGACCACCGACGTGAAGATCGAGCTCGAGCCCAAGTCCTGACGGTCATGGAACCCCTCGAGCGCCGCCGGGTACTGTTCATCTTCGGCTGGGTTGCTGGCGCGCTCGCGACGGCCGAGGCCGCTTGGGCCACGCTGCGCTTCGCGCGCGCGCCGGTCTCTTACGGACCACCCCGCCGCTGGAACCTCGGACCACCGGAGAGCTTCGCCAGCGGAGCTTCGGTCTACGACGAGCAGGCGGGGGTGTTCGTCAAGCGCGATGCCAGCGGCCTTCGCGCCATGTCCGCGGCTTGCACTCACCTGGGGTGCACGGTGCGCCGCCAGGAGGGCGGGTTCGTCTGTCCCTGCCACGGCAGCCGGTACGACGAG
>CAZNBS010000503.1:0-1676 GCA_964570955.1 uncultured Burkholderiales bacterium
CGAGCAGGAACTCGGCGAGGTAGGAGCCGTCCTGGCCGGTGATGCCGGTGATGAGGGCTTTTCTGGTCAATTGGATGCTTCCGAAAATGCCATGCAACGATTGTCGCGCAACCGAATGTTGCGTTTCCGCGCGTGGGATGCGTTCCACGGCGCGAATTGCAACGTTTTGTTGCGTAGCCGCGTGACGTTGGTCAGGTCAGGATAACCTGCGGCCGAGTTCATCGTTCGCCTCGCGAGCGTAGAACTGCGCGCCCTCGACCAAGTCTTGTTCCGCCTCGCTCGAAAGCGACAATTTCACGCGAGCGCGCGCCTGGCGCGCTGAATCGCCTCTTCCACCGGAACCAGTACGGTACGACCGGCCTCGACATCGGCCAAGCGACGATCGATCTCCGCGCTCCAGGCCTCTTCCACTGCGCCCTTCGGGCCTACGCTGGCAAGCAGATGGTCTGCAAGAGATACGCGCTCCTCCGGCGAGAGCCTCAGCGCTTCGGCTTCAATCGTTGCGAATCGCGATGACATTGGGATCTCCGGATAGAGCAGCGTCGACAGGTCAGGGCGCAACTCGAGGTCTTGTGTAACCAGGACCATTCGGTACGGCCGGATCCGATTGATTCTGCACGGTCTTGCGATGCGTGACCAGTCGTCCCGATGGTCGATGCGGTTCTTGACGTCCGGGCGGCAGAGGTCGACGGCTTCCGGAACCAGCGCCGCACGACCGCCGGGCCATCACCGATCGGCGAGCGCCGGCGCAAGCAGCGACGGAGCCCGTAGGCCCGTGCAACCGAATGTTGCGTTTGCGCGCGTGTCACGATGCAGTCAGCGCAAGCGGCGACTGCCGTACCTCAGTGCCCCGATGATGGCGCAGGAGCGTCTCCTGCTTCCGGCGCAACAACTTCGATTCTCAAGGCATTACCGGGGATGGTTGACCCGTCCGCGTCGACGACAACTTCCAGCTTTCCGCTGGCGTCCATGGTGAATGGCTGCAGCGCGATTACCATCTGGATGGCTTGCGTTTCACTCGTCGGATCCTGGGCCGCCTTCATTTGCTCGATCAGGGCTTCGGGTGCAGGGATCTCATGAAGTACGGTCCCATTCCACAGAACCCGGAAAGTGATCGCCTCGAGTGACTGCTGGGCAGATGAGACCAAGTGCGCCAAGACCACGAGTTTCGGCAATACGACCGGAAGCGTTCCGACGACACGCAACCCGCCCTGATAGATGCCCATGATCGACAGCTTGTCGCCGTACTCTCGCCGAACGTCATCGGCGTACTGACAAAAGACGAAGGGTGATCTACTCACGCCCGGCATCCGTGGTCGAACGAATTGCGGAAGCGAGGCGATCTATCGAGACGCCAAGCGCACTGGCCCACCTCTGCAGAGTGTTCAGGCCTGGATTGCCAGGGCACTTCTCCAGTCTGGAAACGTTCGCTTGCTGAGTACCGAGGAGCTCGGCGAGTTGCCGTTGGGAAAGCCCTGCAGCCATCCGAAGGGCGACCAACTCTGACCCCGGACGCTGCTCAGCTTCCAGCCACCGGCCCAAACGCTGACGTGCCCGAGCTAATGCATCGGCGCGCCGTGGCGACTTCTCGAGTCTTGCGATCCGGTCCTGGATCCTGAACCCGCTCACAGGTGCCGCGAGACAGCCGGCCTCTTCGTCGTTGACGAAAAAGACCG
>CAZNBS010000504.1:0-1670 GCA_964570955.1 uncultured Burkholderiales bacterium
AGCCGAACTGCTCGATCCACGGATGCTCGTCCGGCGGCACGGCCTGCGACGTGAGCTGCCCGCCCAGCCACAGCGTCGGCTCGGTGAGAATCACACGCCTGCCCAGAGCGGTCGCCGCCATCGCGGCCGCGCATCCCCCAAGTCCGCCGCCCACGATCAGAATGTCCGTGCGGATTTCCTTCGCCATCCCCGCATATTACAGCCCCGCGCGGCGCCGTCCCAAGTGCCGTAGGGCGGGTAGAGCCGCGCAGCGGCGAAACCCGCCGTGGCGGTGTGGCTGCATACCCGTGGGTTTAACGCTGCGCGTTGTTGAAGCCGTCACCGCCAGGCAGCTCTACCCGCCCTGCACTCGAACGCCATCAAAGGTCGTCGCTTGCCCGCGTCGCACCCGTGGCCTGCCGCTTGCGGTGCCGCCGCATCATCCCGGTGGCCGGCTGCAGTCCCAGCTTCTCGTAGAACGCCTGCACAGTCGGGTCGCACGTCAGATCGATACTGTAGAAATCCTCCAAGCGCTCGAGCATGTGCCGCACCAACGTGCTTCCGATGCCGCGCCCTCGGTAAGCAGGCAGAACTTCCAGCAATGGAATGGATGCGGCAAAGAACCCGTCGCTGACCGCATTGATGAATCCGACGACGCGGCCCTCGTCTTCATCGATCGCCATGATCACATGGCTGCTGCCGGCAAGTATGCGCATGTGCGTCGCCGGCGACGGCGGGTGCGTCCAGCCATCGAAGAAGCCCACGAGCATTCGCGGCTCAATGCCTTTGAGGCTCGTCGTGTAGCTGAACGCGTTACGTTTCTCCGCGGGAGCCATCGCGGTGTCGCCTCCAATGCTTCACAGCCTCATCAAAGAGCGAACGATTCTTCTCGACCCACGGCAGCGCAACCACTTCATGCAGCGCCCAGAAGCGGGCGCCGCTTGTCTCCGCCGAAGCGACAAACGCGTGCTGATCCGTCGGCTCGGCCAGGAACAGCAGTTGATAGCTGTCAGGCGTCGGGTAGCGATATCCGTCCGGAACCTGTCCGGCAACATGAACCCACTGATACCCAAGCAGGCTGATCGGCCGCACGCACACCCCGGTTTCCTCGCGCACTTCCCGCTGCATCGCGGCGACGGGCGACTCGCCCGGCTCCAGGTGCCCACCCGGGATGTCCCAACCCCGCTGACGCAGATTCGTCAGCAACAATCCGGCGTCTGAAAACACCAACCCAAGGCCTGAGGTCACCAGTGAGTTCGACGGCGCCACGTCGCTGATGACCATCCGGACGCGATTGGGCCTCGGAAGAAACGACACGTCACATTGTTCGGCGATGATGCGCATTCGGAGTGCATCAATTGGCTATAGGTCAGGTTCACGTAGGGTGCGTAGAGCGCAGCGAAACGCACCTCTGCAAGAGAGCTCGAGATTATGTCAGAACGTTTGCCGTGATGCTTGTCTCGATGTGGCGGGTTTCACCGCTACGCGGCTCTACCCGCCCTACACTCTGCATTCATCCACAGCCAAGTCCAGTGGCCTTCACGCGCCGGCGACCTGCGGCGTGGCGGCCAAGTCGGCCGGGCCCGGCAGCCAGCGGGCGGAGATCTGCGGGGCGGCGACGTCGGGATGGGCGTGGCGGATCGCGGCCGCGACCAGGCCCATGAACATCGGCGACGGTCGCAGCGGGCGGC
>CAZNBS010000505.1:0-1659 GCA_964570955.1 uncultured Burkholderiales bacterium
ACCGTGCGCGAGAACCTTCGGCTGGGACTGCTGCGATCCGGCAACCGCGGCCGCGAAGCCGAGTTTAACGACGGCAACGCGAAGCGGTTCCCGCGCCTCGGTGAGCGCCTCTCGCAAGAAGCAATCACGATGTCGGGCGGGGAGCAGCAAATGCTCGCGATCGCACGCGCGATGGTCTCCGGGCCGAAGCTGATCATGCTTGACGAGCCCACCGACGGGATCATGCCGGTGCTCGTCGACGAGATGTTCGAGTTGTTCTCGGAGCTGAAGAATTGCGGGACGACGATCGTGCTCGTCGAGCAGAATGTGGAGATGGCGCTGGAAGTGGCCGACCGAGCCTACATCATGGATCAGGGGACAATCGTGCATCAGGGAGTGGGAAGTGCGCTGCTGGCGGATCGGGAGATTCAGGAGCGTTACTGCACGGTTTGAACCCTCTTTCTGAAGGTCTTTCGTCCGCGGTTCAATCGATTATGATGAAAGTATCGCTGGGCAGGCCAGCCAAGGAGCTGATTGTGGGGGCCGAGTAGCGCGCGGCTCGAGTCGATCGCGCCCTCGCAGAGCTTGCCAGCCGCGCTGGCGAGGCAAGCGCAGTGGATTCTGCGCATGTCCGACGGCGCGCCCAACAGCGTGGTCGCCACGCAGTTCGGTGAACCGTCCGACCGTGGGGTTCTGGCGCCCCCGGCACGAATCGAACGTGCGACCCTCCCCTTAGGAGGGGGATGCTCTATCCACTGAGCTACGGGGGCGGCCGGAACGGATTCTACCGGAGGCGGCCTGCGCTTCAGTCGCGGCGGTAGTCGATGATCGCGTAGCGGGGGCCGCTGGCCGAACGGTGCTCGCTGCGTGAGTGCACGCGCCATTGCCGCGGATCGAGTTCGGGGAAGTGCGCGTCGCCGGCCACTTCGAGATCGATTTCGGTGACGATCGCACGCTGCGCAATGCCGATCGCGTCGCGGAACAGTTGCTCGCCGCCCACGACGAACACCTCTTCGGTGGAGATCGACGGGTCGGGGCCCGGTTGCGCGGCGAGCGCGATCGCCGCCGCGAGCGAGGCGGCGTTCTCGCAGCCGGCGTGCGTCCAGTGCGGGTTGCGGCTCACCACGATGGTTCGCCGGCCCGGGAGCGCCTTTCCGATCGATTCGAAGGTCTTGCGCCCCATGACGATCGCGTGCCCCATCGTGGTGGCGCGAAAGTGCTTCAGGTCTTCGGGCAGGTGCCAGGGCAGGCCGTTGCCCGCGCCGATGACGCCGCCGCGCGCGCGGGCGACGACGATCGTGACGCGCGGGCCTGCGGCCGGCGCGGTCTGGCTGCCATCTTCGAGGGAATCGTTCATGTCCGATGCGGTCTTGCCGTGGATCCGGTGGCTCATTCGCCCTGCCGCGATCCGGCGCGAGTCGCGATTCTAGCATTCGTATCGCACGACAGCACTCAACTACTCGCGCGCGCCGGGCGTGCGTGCGCATAATCGCCGATTCGGGTGTGTGGCGGGTATTGCTGCTTTCCGCTTGCCGCAGGCCCTGGCAGGGTCAGGTGCAGGTGCAGGTGCAGGAGGACAATCGATGAAGATCCGTGCAGTCGTGGCATTTCTCGTGACGGCGGCGATGCCGCTGGCGGCCGGGGCTCTCGACGTTCCGCGCGCCGAGCGCCTGTTCGCGC
>CAZNBS010000506.1:0-1640 GCA_964570955.1 uncultured Burkholderiales bacterium
GGGAACGCCGCGGGTCGCCAGCCAAGTCGACGGGGCGACCGTGCCCTTGGGCCAAACGGTCAGAAGCTGGTTTATTTTGCTTCGGGTTAGACTATCCATGATTGACGAGTACGCAGAAAAGCAAACCGCCCGCGGTCAAAGGTTTAGTTTAAGTCTAGTTCGTCAAGTTGTTATTGTCAAATACGGACTAAAGTAAACCTACCGCCTTCTTAGGACGCATGGGGCCAGCGAGCGATCGAGGGTTCCCTGGTGTCTGAGGACGAACAGGGCCCGGGCGAGATACCAAGCGTAAGTTGTGTGGATCGAGCAGGCCGGACTTGTCGCCAGCCTGCTTAGAATCCATGGGGCGCGCCCCGAAAATGTCGCCAGATCGCTTAGTTTGAGGGCGACTTTGTCGCTGACTCGCTACGAACACTCGGTGGCCCTCGATGAAGCTCGCCTGGCACGGCGACGTCCTTTCCGTCCAACCCCGGATCCGCCTCACGCGCTCGTTCGACGAGCGCAGCCACACGTATCTTGGCTACGCGCTGCGCGTGCAAGGCTCGCTTGGAGACGAGAAGCGGGCGTTCTCGGTCGGGATCGGAAAGGCCGCGCAAGCGAAGCACGACTTCCGCACCGGCGACCGTGTCTCGGGTGAGGCCGAACCGGTCGCCAATCCGCGCCTCGAGCCGGTCGAGCTCTACAAGGCGGCGAAGCTGAAGTTGGTCGCTCGCACAACGGTCCCCGAGTCGCCCGCTCCGCCATGGACGGGCGTGCCGCCCGCGCTGGAAGAGTACCGGGCCCGCGGGCACCGGCGACTCGACGTCCGCGTGTACGACGCGAAGTGTACGACCTGCATCTGGGGCTGCCGCATGCCGGTGGAGCTCATCCTGGATCAGTGGAAGCCGAGCGTGCGCGAGCATCGCTTCGAGACCTTCTGCTACGGGCCGAAGTCCTGCCCGCTGTACCGCGCCGGCCCGACCCGCAAGGTTCCGGGGCGCAAGGGCATGCGCTGGGAGGAAGAGGACTGGGTCGACGAGGAGGCGACGGCGCACCGAGGACCTGACGAGTGAAAAGGTGTGTCACGTCGATTTTTCTTCGATTCTTCGACTTAGCCTCGTGATATGTCGATCGCTTCGACAAGTATCGGCGCGCCGCGTGCACGCCGGTACGGGCCCGGTTTACGGAGAGCCAGAGAGCCCGACTTCTCGCGCAGCTCTCTGAGCATGGACTCGTCACGCACGGTGTTATTGTCTTAACGTAGCAAGGTGCAGACGAGATCCCCGCCTGCACACCCTTCCGGGTCGAGAGACCCGGCGTCGCGCTCGTTACGCGCACTTGATCTAGAGCGTTTCACCTTCCGCGTTCGCGTCGCCCGAGCCTGCTGAGCTCGCGGCACACGCGAGTGGGGCCGCAATCGGTCCTCCGCCGCTGATTCAGGCGGCAAGCGCGCAGCGTTCCCTCGCTGTTCTTCCACGTCATCGTCGCGGCGGCGCGAGCTGCCGCGCGAATCCTCTCGATTGGAGTCACGAACATGCTCACGACGAAACTCGATCCACCCAGGCCGGACGACGACCGACCCGCCGACGAGGCGGCGGCCGACACCGCGCTGCTGCCACTTCCCACCGCGCGCTGCCTCACCTTCGCGCAGGCCGCGGCGT
>CAZNBS010000507.1:0-1634 GCA_964570955.1 uncultured Burkholderiales bacterium
TCCATACTCGATCTTCCAGCTTGCGCAATCCAGCGCTTCACCAAGCTCTTCCCACCCCCAACTCTCGATTGAGAGACTGTCGAGAAACTTGTCTGCGCGTTGGTTTACTTGGGGCGGGTTCGCACACCAAAGTGGCGGGATCCATTTCTTACCGGTAATCGTGACGAGGTCTTCGTCGCTCAACAGAGCGGCAATGTCGGCAGGCCCACGGAATAGCTCGCCGGATGCCCGATGACCGCCGACACGAGTGGGCACCAAGTCCTGACTGACAAAGGCACGCACGAGCTTTTCTCTGATCGGCTCGTAGAATCTCGGCAGGTTGTCGTCGTCGATCGGCATCACCTCAAGCGCTGATACCGTCAGCAGACCGCGATCGCGGATGTCCACCATGGATTCAGCAGCAAGGTCCGCGAGCGCGGCCAAGAGCTGGTGATTTCCTTCGCAGTCTCGAACGCTGTCGCGTGCCACTGTCGACGCGAACGGCGCGTGCATGTGGAACCGGAGGTTCGAAGTCTCCTTTTCAGCAGGAAAGTAGATGGAGACCCGACCTGGATGGAGCGGAACAACCTTCCAGCTCGACTTCTTCGTCCGGCCTTCAGCCTCCTCGAGGCCGAAGGCCATTGCAACGGTGCAGTCCTTGCGCGTCGATTCATCGACGATAGTTACGACCTGACGGTAATGAAGCCAGCTCGACTTGCGCGGTTCACTCCCAGGGGTGTGAACAATGACCTCGATCTGCTGGCCTTTGCTCTTCGCCTGCTGAAGATCCGAGGGCAGAACGCGCTCCAACTGACCCTCAGAACCATCCGGCAACACATAGCTGATCCGAAAGATGTTCGACAGGAAGAGCAGAGTCGCGTCGTCCAGCGCCTGTAACGCCCCAGCGATCTCATGCGTGGCTTGCCGACTACTCTTCTTTGGGTGGTCGAACGGAAAGACGAACTTTGTCTTGAACCCATTTGCACCGAGGTTTGAAGAATGCAGCAGCTCCGGAACCACGAGGTCACGAATGCGAAAGTGATACTCGCCGGAGTGAATCTCAGGGGTCTGCGTATACGCAAAGACCGCCTTGAAGCCCACCCCGAACTTCCCGATCTCCGTCGGAGAGTCTGCCTTCGTGCTGTCGCCTATGCTGGTAATCGACTCAACGTCCCGTGCCGAGAACAGCCGTGAACCGTCGTGCTCGAAGACCAGAGACTCCTTGGTAAGGGTAAATCTCGCGTGAGATGCCCTCGCATCTTCTGCGTTCTGCAGGAGCTCGTAGATGAAATGCGCGTTGTCGGGGTAGAGCTGCGTGAGCAACCGAAGAATGCCCGCTTCGAAGCCCTTGTTTCGTCGAAGGCCATCAACATAGGCGAGACGGTCTGACCGGAGCTGTTGAAACGCCGCCTTGTCAAAACTCATAGGGACCCTCCCCGATCCTCTGGGTAATCGCCATCTGTCACGATCCTTGCTGCCCGGGCAACTTCTCGACCATCAGTACGCCAAGGACAGCAGCCTCGGCCACGATCTCTGCCTGCCCGGCCACGCGCTCCAACTCGGAACGCCGCCGCTCATAGTCCCGATTGGCCGCTTCGAGCTGTCCCTCCTTCATTCGCCTGATGCGAGCGTCAGTGGCCTGATCGCGCTGTTCT
>CAZNBS010000508.1:0-1630 GCA_964570955.1 uncultured Burkholderiales bacterium
GAACTGGAGGCCGTCAGCCAGGAACTCCCGGTCATCAGCCCTCGCCTGGCGAATCAACTGGACTCAGCCCAAGTCGTAGAAGCTCTCGCGCGCGTGGACGAAGTGTACCGGGCACCCGTGGCTTTGTTTTACCTCGAAGATTGTCCCTACAAGGACATCGCAGAAATCCTCGACGTGCCGATGGGCACCGTGAAATCCCGCATCTCGCGCGGCATCGGACAATTGCAATCGCTGCTGGCCGACACTGTTTCTGCCGCCAACCCGAACTCAAAGCGAAAAGCGTGAACGCGCAACAGTCCAGGCAAATCTTGTCAACCTATCGTCCTTGGGCGGCGGATGCGAACGACCCGGAGTTTGCCGAAGCTTTGGCCCTGACACGGGAGGATGCAGAACTCGGTCGCTGGTTCGAGGAACATTGCGCGACACAAACCTCGATCCGCGAACGATTCAAGCAAATCGCCTTACCCCCGCGTTTCAAAGAACAGATTATCTCCGAACATCAGGCTCATTCTAAAGTGATCTGGTGGCGGCGACCTGTTTCACCGCTGATGGCGGCTGCGGCTGTTGTGGTCGCTGCGATCGGGATCGCAGTGATGTGGTTGCGTCCACCTTCCGCGTCCACAGACAAAGTGAACATCGCCACGTTCCGTAGCCGCCTGGAGGGCCAAGTGTTGCGTAATTACCCCATGACTCTGGAAACGAATGACCTGAGCCAGATTCGCACGCACTTGGCGCGAAAGCAGGCGCCTACGGATTTCGTGCTGCCGGAAAAGCTGGCAAAGACCGCGCTCGCCGGCTGCGGTGTGCTCAAGTGGCAGGACAAACCTGTTTCGATGATATGTTTCCTGACAGGAAAGCCGTTGCCTCCCGGCACCAAGAGCGACCTGTTCCTTTTCGTCGTGGATCGAAGCGCTTTGCCGGATGCGCCCGCTACGAACACACCTGAGATCAACCCGGGCCAAAAGCTGATTACCGCCACTTGGACGGTTGGCAACAAGACGTACGTGCTGGCCGCGGAAGGGGATGCAGAATTCATCCGCCGTTATCTCTGACTACCGGGAGAGAAGTGTGCTGAGCTCCGACGAAGCTGGAAGGAGCTGGTTGGAGGCCGGGGGCATTAGCGACCGATGCTCATGTGCTCAAGCACCCAGTTGAAGTCGTCGGTCTCGGATGCCGGAATGTAGAATGGCAGGCTGGCGGCATCGGGGCGCGCAGGACGCTTGGTTCGGGCGTGTTCCCAGGACCTTATTTGGCTGTGGCCGTCGGCAAAGGAAAACGTGGCCGCACCGTTGTGGTAGGAAGCCGGCAGATCCAGCCACTCGCGGTAGTAGGCCTTGTTGAGGAAGTAACCGTCGTTGATGCTGTCGGGGTGTTCGTCCAGAAAAACGAAAATGTTAGCCGGCTTTGGAATCGAAGACAGTTTGAAGAACTGCACGTAGTCAGGATTGTTGAGGTTGAAACCCTGCTGGGACAAGTCGCCCGCATCGCCCACCATCATGTTCATCGAGTAACTGCGAACACGTGCGGACCAGCCCGCTTCCCGCTGAATCAAACTCAGGACACTGTCCGAAGGACAACGATAAATGCCGACCACGCGGCCGACGTAAGGGCCCAAACTCGCCTCGGTGAT
>CAZNBS010000509.1:0-1625 GCA_964570955.1 uncultured Burkholderiales bacterium
CCGGTCACCGCCAGGACCGAAGGATGGGCGCTGCGAACGACGTCGGCCTTGGCGCCGAGGCAACCGGTGACGATGACCTTGCCGTTTTCCTGCAGAGCCTCGCCGATCGCCTGCAGCGATTCTGCGACAGCGGCATCGATGAAGCCGCAGGTGTTCACGATCACGACATCCGAGTCCTGATACGTGGGCGAGACGGCGTAGCCCTCGGCACGAAGCTGGGTGAGGATGCGCTCGGAATCCGAGGTTGCTTTGGGGCAACCGAGCGACACGAATCCCACGCGCGGAATGGCGATGGTCATGAGTTACAGGAGGCGATTGCGCTGCCGCTTCGAACGACGAATACCGGTGCGCGTGGACACGCGCGATCGCAAACTGGCGCGCTTACTTGGAATCTTCGCCGCTCTTGGGCTTGTCCGCGCTGTTGGCGGCAGCGGAGAAAGGATTGCCGGGATAGTTGCCGAACGGCATGCGGGAGAACAGATCCCGCGTCTGCTGCTGCAACTGCTGTTGCATCTGCAGGAAGGCGCTTGCGCTCTGCTCCAGATAATTGGTCATGAAGCCCTGGATGGTTGGACCCTGCATCTTCACGAAATCGGTCCAGGCTTCCGGGTTGAGCATCGCGTTGCGTGATTGCTCCTGCAGTCGCTGCTGAATCTGCATGAAGGTCTGGATGTTCTTCTCCAGGAAGGCGCCCATCATGCCCTGCATGGCGTTGCCGTTGAAGCGGATGATCTGCGACAGCATGTCGGATGAGAACATGGGCGAACCGCAAGCCTCTTCCTCGATGATGATCTGCAGCAGGATCGGTCGGGTCAGATCCTCGCCCGACTTGGCGTCGACGACCTTGAACTCGACGTTGTCCACGACCAGTTTCTTCACGTCGGCAAGCGTGATGTAGCTACTGGTCGCGGTGTCGTAGAGGCGCCGGTTGGGATACTTCTTGATGATGCGCTGTTCGCTCATGAGATTCCTCGAAGCCGGCGCGAGCGGCTATGCCGAATAGGAAAGGGGTTCCCGAAAGGGCCAGGACTGTAGTCGGCGATCCGCGGGCGCATCGGATGATGCAATGCACAAAATACCTGCCCGAGACTGTACCATCTGATTCCACTTGAGTTCAAGGCAACGCACGAATGCGCCCATGGCGCTGCGTCAGACGGTCGTGGTCGGCGCGCGCTTGCGGACATACCGCCCGGGCGCGGCTTCGATCGCGACGTAGCGCGCGTTCCCCGGTTTCTCTGGAGCCATGACAAGCGGGCCGGCGTGCGCCTTCACCCATTTGGCCCAGTGCGGCCACCAGCTGCCCGCGCGCATCCAGGATGCCCGCAGCCACGTTTCGGAATCGCCGGCGCCGAACTCGCCCGTGCGAAAACCGCGTCGCGCTGCCTGCGGCGGATTGACGATCCCGGCGATGTGCCCGCTGCCGCCGAGCACGAACGTGACATCGGCTGCGAGCAGGCGCGCGCTCGTATAGGCGCTGCGCCAGGGCACGATGTGATCGGCTTCGGTCGCGAGCACGTAGGCGGGAAGGCCGATGCGGCGAAGGTCGACCGGCACGCCGCACATCGTGAGCGCGTCGGGAATACGCAACGCGTTCTCAAGATACATGTGACGCAGGTAATACGCGT
>CAZNBS010000510.1:0-1611 GCA_964570955.1 uncultured Burkholderiales bacterium
CTATGTCTATACTCGGATGGCCGACGAAACGAAGGCGCACGGGGCCGTCCCAGTGTGGTTGTTCCTGCCGCAGGCGCACGGTGGCAACTGGGTGGAAGAGACACCGAGAGCCGTCGAATTGGCGCAGGAAGCGGGTTTTATCGTCATCAACATGGAAGACGTGTACCAGGGGCACGATTTGCAGACGATCCGCCTGGCCGAGTGGGACGATCACCCGAACGTCTTCGGCCATCAGCTGGTTGCAGAGCGTCTGTACAGAGAGTTGATCGCGCACCAGAGCGACGTGTTCGTCCATGCGATAGGGCGATAGCACGATTTCGATCGAATCCGTGAGGAGCAAGGCATGAGCGATACATTGAAGAGCGAGATCAAGGAGTTCATCCTCAAGGAGTTTCTTCCCGGGGAGGATCCGGCGAATCTCACGGACGATTTGCCACTGATCACCACTGGCATCCTGGATTCCATTGCGACGCTCAAGCTCGTGCTGCATCTCGAGGAGCGTTACCGGATCACTCTGGAGGCGCACGAGGCGGACAAGGAAAACCTCGACACGCTCAACAAGATTGCTGCGCTCGCAGCGGGGAAGATGAAGTAGAGGTGCAAGAATGACATCCTCTCGTCCGCTCCATCTGGCTTTCGTCGAAGCGGCACGTGCCTATCCCGAGCGCACTGCCGTCGTAGAGCCAGGAAGTGGCGTGATCACATACGCCGAACTGGATCGGCTGTCGGATAGGCTCCGCGATCGGCTGGCGGCAATGGGTGTGGGAACGGGCGATCGCGTCGGTTTCTATCTGCGCAAGTCAATCGACGGGATCGCGTCGATGTACGGCATTCTCAAGTGCGGCGCGGCATATGTTCCGGTCGATCCTGGAGCGCCGGCCGCCCGGAATGCCTACATCATGCAGAACTGCGCGGTGAAGGCAGCGATCGTAGAGGCGCAGTTCGAGGCGCGTTTTCGGGACGAGCTGAAAGCGCTGGACGCACATCCTCAGCTCATCGTGATACCGAGCGCTGGCGGCGGGTCCGGCCTCGAGACTGCACTCGATGCAGTCGGTGTCGCCGCCGAGGCTGCAACCAGCTTGCCGGGGTCGGACAGCCTCGCGTACATCCTCTATACGTCAGGCTCGACCGGAAAGCCGAAGGGCGTGATGCTATCGCATGAGAACGCCGTGAGCTTCGTGGACTGGTGCAGCGAGGTCTTCGAGCCATCGCACGAGGATCGTTTCTCGTCCCACGCGCCGTTTCATTTCGACCTGTCGATTCTCGACGTGCACGTTTCGCTCAAGCACGGGGCGGCCCTCGTGCTCGTGTCCGAGGACATGGGTAAGGACCCGCAGCGCCTCGCCCAGCTGATTTCCACGGAGCGAATCTCGATCTGGTACTCGGCGCCCTCGATCCTCGCGTTGCTGGCGCAGTTCGGCGGGCTCGCCGGTCACGACTACTCCAGCCTGCGCACGGTTCTGTTCGCCGGCGAGGTGTTCCCGGTCAAGCACCTGCGCTCGCTTACGGCACTGTGGCCGCATCCGCGTTACTACAACCTCTACGGGCCCACGGAAACCAACGTGTGCACCTACTACGAGGTGAAGCTGCCCGTGCCGGAGGATCGGACGG
>CAZNBS010000511.1:0-533 GCA_964570955.1 uncultured Burkholderiales bacterium
CCGTCTTCATGAACTATGCCGGGATGCGCGTGAAGGACAAGCGCGACGTCGACACCATCGTCGCCGCGGTGGATCGTCTGCTCGGGCCGCTCGGAAGACGGGTCAATTCGATCGTGAACTACGACGGTTTTTCGATCGACGACGACGCCATGGCCGACTACATGGAGGCGGTACGCTACGTCGAGCAGACCTACTACCTGAAGGTTTCCCGCTACACGAACAGCGGATTCATGCGGCTGAAGCTCGGCCAGGAGCTGGAGAAGCGGCGGCTGTCCGCGCGCGTGTTCGAGACCGGCCGCGAGGCCCGCCGGGAGCTCGGCGCGCCCGCCCGCTAGAACCGCGTTGGCGCCAGGCTGCGTTCGGGAGCCAGGAGTCGACTACGCTCGGCGCGGCCGGGCCATGCCCGTCAAGGCGAAGCGGCCTGCTCCGGCCAGTAACGCTGCCATCATCAGCATCAAGGTCGAGGGAAGCGGAATCGGATTGGGCGGGTTCCCGCCGTCGAAGTCGACAAGCGCCATCATTCCGGTCGTGCT
>CAZNBS010000511.1:633-1606 GCA_964570955.1 uncultured Burkholderiales bacterium
GAAGTTGCCGGCGATGTCGATCGGCGAGAAGGTATCGCTGGGACTGACGTTGCCGATCATGTCCGCGAAGCTGTCGTAGGTGCGAAAGACCAGCTCCTGATTCGCCCCCGCGTCGTCGTCGCGCTCGAACATCACGATGTAGCGCAGCCCGTCGAAGGTCAGTCCGGTGGTGCTGAAGTTGCCGGCGATGTCGATCGGCGAGAAGGTATCGCTGGGACTGACGTTGCCGGTCATGTCCGCGGAGCTGTCGTAGGTGCGGAAGACCAGCTCCTGGTTCGCCCCCGCGTCGTCATCCCGCTCGAACATCAGCACGAACGGGACCGCGCCTGCCGTGCCCGATGAAAACAGCGCCGCCAACATGACCATCGCGAATACCCGCTTCATGGCTTTCTCCTTCGCGGTAAGGATCGAGCGCACACTGGATCGTCGCACCTCGGCTTCTACCTCGCTCGTCTGCCATTGCAGTCGCCTCTGCACATAGCTTCGGCCGAGCGGCGCGCCGCCCTGGGCTTGTCGGGACGCGCAGAAGCAGGACCGAGCAAAGCGTGTGCCAATCATCTGACTCTACGTCAACGCAATCGGTTAGGGATCCGATGGATAGCTCGTCCGTGTCAACTGTAATGAGTTTCGACACTCTCTCGACGTGCGAGGCTCGTGTGGTCCGGGTCGGCAATCTCGGACCGAAGGTAGCGTTGGTTCCCAGGCAAACTGGACCTGAAGGCAGGGAGGGTTGCCGTGAAGCGGGACCGGTACCCGGTCGGACAGATCGTGGCGGTACTGAAGCAGCGCCGAGCGATGCGAGAATGGTTCTGCCGTGTTCGGCTGCGAGGGCCATCTGCGCGATCGCGAGGGCCGCATCCACGCGCACGGCACGACGACTTGCCTGATCCTCGGGCACGCGCGCGGCGAGACCTCGCCCGAGGGCATGCGCGACAGCTAGTGTCCCGAGTCAGAAATCCGTCGACGAAAAACC
>CAZNBS010000512.1:0-1593 GCA_964570955.1 uncultured Burkholderiales bacterium
GCCTTCGCACCGCTGATCGCGCAGACCAACGCCAGCCTGAGCGTGGCGATCAGCTTCGCCTTCGTCATCGCGCTATTGGTGCTGGGGCTGACCTACATGCTGGCGGCGCTGGTGCGGCTGGAAGTGGTAAACTTCCGCAGCGCGGTGACGTGGTACGTCGCCGGGGCGCTGTTCTTCGCGCTCGGGCCTTCTTTGTATACCGGCATGAACGACTTCCGCATGTCCATTGCCCAGGGTTTCTACGTGAGTACGTTGCAGGGCTTGCAGAACAACATGGGCGCGACCTTCGGCTCGCTGGATCAGGTGCAGTCTACCGACCTGGCACTGGGGCCGCTGTGCGATTATCTGGGACCGTATCTGCCGGGGGCAACCGGAGCGGGAGCCATCGACGGGCTGGATGTGGCGCTGGCGTATCTGCGGGCGGATGGACCCGACGTGATGGGCTTCGCCTATCCGGTCTACTCGCCGGGCTGTCCGGCGCATCTGCTGCATCCCTTTACTGGCAACTACGTCAGCGGCGTCCCGCAGGAGTGGTTTTTCGACGGCTCCTACTTTGATGTCGATGTCTCGCCCTACTACTTTGGTGATATGAACGACGGTGAACGCGCCTCAGCCATCTCGATGGGCACGGCATCCCACGCCCGGATGCTGACCGCCTGGCCGCTGGTGATCTTCGGTGTGGTCGAGCAGATGGTGTATCTGCTGATCACAATTGCGATGGGCATCACCTTCCTCTCGTTCAGCATGGCGATCCTGTTCGCCTTCTTCAAGAAGACTGAAGTGATTGCGAAGTCGATCATCGACCAGTGGATCGAGCTGATCGTGCAGACGGTGGTGATTGCCATGGTGCAGTCGCTGGTGGTGGCCTTCTTCCTGGCGGGGACTGCCGCCGGAAACGGCATGGTCGTACTGGGTGTCGGCCTGATCTGCCTGATCTTCATGCTGATCGTGCTCTGGTCGGGCGTGAAGGCGGTCTGGAACAGCCTGAACCGCCTGTTCAACGCGATGGGTCAGGCGACGGGTGGCGTGATGATCGCGCCCGGGACGGCGGCCACCGCAGCGGCAGGGGCAGGTGCGATGGCGGCGGGTGCCGCTGTTGGTATCGGGTCGGGCGCGTTGGCAGGCATGACCGCGCTGCGCAGTGGCGCGACGATGGCACAGGCAGCAGGGGTTAGCATGGGTGGGTCGCGTACCCTGAGTGGTGCCGCCCGCACGCTGGCCTATCTGCCGGGTGTCCGCAACACCTCACTGGGGGATGCCGCCGAGCAGTTCACCGAGGGCAGCATCACGCGCCAGGTGGCGGGCAACATCCCGCTGGTGGGACGTGCTGCCGGTCCGATTGTGGGCGCGAAGCTGCTGACCGACCGCGACCCGGATAACGCCGAGTACGATGAGCAGGGGCGCATGGTCGGTCGTCCGATGCCGGTGCCTGCGATGGGCGAAGGGCTGGAGAACTGGACGGTTCCACGCAGCGCACGTCGCCGTCCGCGCACCGCCGACGATCCCGAGTTCATCGAGGACGAAAACGGCGAGATGTTGCCAATCGCTGGTTCGTCCCGTTGCCGTCGGGTGGGGACGTTCACCCCGGTCGCA
>CAZNBS010000513.1:0-1576 GCA_964570955.1 uncultured Burkholderiales bacterium
CGACGCCCACCGTGAAGATCCGGTGGCCCGACTTCTTCGCCTCGTCGACAACGGTCTCCCAATCGGAGACCTCTCCGTCCGTCACCAGAAAGACGTCGGCCGATTCCGAGCGGCCGGCCACCGCATAGGCCTCGCGCAGAGCGTTGCCGATCTCGGTGCCGCCCATGTTCGCGTCGAGCGCCTTGGCAAACCGCTTGGCCTTGGCGAGGTTGGTCTTGTTGCATGGAAGCGGCCGATCGGACAACACGTTGGTCGAGTTGCCGAACGCGATCAGCGCAATTCGATCGTGCGGTTGCAGCCCATCGAGGATGCCTTCGAGCGCCTGCTTCGCCTGCTCCATCGAGTCTCCCTGCATGGAGCCGGAGCAATCGATGACGATGGCGAGGTTCAGCGGACGCGGCTGCTGCAGTCCTGGGAAGAACGGCTGGAAGCTCGCCACGGCAGCCAGCCCGTCGCCGTCCTGGCCGCAGAGGACGAAGCTGCGCGTCGCCTGCGGGGCCTTCACGTTCAAGATGAAGTCGCGGTCCATGACCGCCTTGGGCTGACGCAGCGAGAGCACGACGCTCTCCGCCGACTTCACGAGCTCGACGGCGTGCGATGGGCAGACGAATTGGGCGTCACGCAGCGCACCGAGTACCTCGACGCGCAGCGAGAACTGGTTCTCGACCGTGAGAGACGCTTCCGGCGCCTGGTGCGGCAGATGCGGCGATTCGCCGAAACGCGGTGCGATCGTGGTTGGCAGGAAGAACCGCAGGCGATCGCCTGCCCATCGATAGAGGATGGCGTAGCGGAAGGTGATCTTCGCCGTCTCCTGCGGGAGCAGATTGCCGACGTTCATCGTGAAGAGGCCCGGCTCGATCGCTTCCAGCATCACGGCCGCATCCCCGGCTTCGACCGCGTCCTCGTACTTCCCCTCCGCCGCCTTCTTCTCGACGACGACGCCTTTCAGCAGGCGGCCGCCGATTTCGACCTCAAGCTCGAGAAGCACCGCATCGAGGGGCAGAGGGAACGTGTAGACCGCCTCGATGTTCACGCGCTCGTCGTTGCGGTAGGTCTGTGAGACGGTGACCTCCGCAAGCAGATCCTGCAGGACTGCGGAGACCGAGACGTCGCACAGGGCGACGCGTTCGCCCTCCAGGCCGGTCAGGGCCGATGCCAGCTTGTTCATTCTTTTTCCTCGCTTTCGTGAATCTGCGCGTAGGCCTGCGTCACCGCGCGGAAGAAGGCCCGCACCTGCTCCGGCGTCAGGCCGGCTCGGCCGGGCTCCAGGGTGAGCTCGACGCCGTCGGCGACGACCAGGTGGCTCCAGACCTCGACCGTCCCTGCGCGGCGTGGCGTCGGGGGCAGGGGGCCGGCGGCCTGCTGCTTGAGCAACTCGCCGATCCGTTCCAGAGACAGCCCCGCCAGCTGCCACTTCCGCACCAGCAGAAGCTGCTCGACGTGGTGTTGGGTGTAGTACGCGCCCTTGCCGACACCCTGCGGGCGATCGATCAGTCCGGACTGGATGTAGTACCGGACGGTGCGACGCGGCAACTCGGCAAGAGCCGCAATCTCGTCGAGGGTGAACGTCTTGGAT
>CAZNBS010000514.1:0-1530 GCA_964570955.1 uncultured Burkholderiales bacterium
CCGACTGCGGGCGACAGACTGGCGCAGCTCAGGTGATCGCTGAAACTTGCGCCGGACGGTATAGAAAGAGTCGGCCTGAATCTCGTAACCTGAGGGTGTGACCCAACCCAGGTTCCGGACTGAAGGAGGCCGACTCATGACTACCGTAGCACGTCATTTCATCGGTGTCGATCTGCACAAGAAGGCCCTGCAGTTCTGCGTGCTGGACGACCGCGGCAACCTGTTGCACGAGCAGGCGGTTAAGATCGCCCCAGATGCTGCCGGGGAGCTGGTTTTTACCAACTTCCAGCCTTGGCGGGGGACCTGCCGGGTGGCCGTCGAGGCGGTCGGGATGAATCGCTGGTTCGTCAACGGCATGCAGGCTCGAGGCTACGACGTCGTGGTGGCGGACCCGATGAAGCTGAACCTGAAGATGCTGGGCAAGAAGACGGATAAGCGCGACGCCCGGGAGCTCGCACGTCGACTGTGGCTGGGCGACATCGATCGCGACGCGAAGACCTGGTACCCGGACGACGGGGTGTACGGCGACCGCAAGCTGGTGCGGACGCGGCGGCAGTTGATGAAGGGCCGGCTGAGCCTGAGCAACAACATCCGTGCACAGCTGCGCGCCTACAACATCAGCGCGCCGGCGAAGGACCTTCACAGCAAGAAGGGTATCACCGGCCTTCTGGCGACCCAGATGCCGAACGCGGCGCTGACCGCCTGCCTTCACGCGCTGACGCGGGCACTGGCCGGTCTCGAGGCTGAGATCGTCGTGCTGACCGAACAGATCGAGAAGCGCGTGGCGGGAGATGAGAGGCTGCGGACGTTGCAGCAACAGCTGCCGAGCATGGGTGCGCTGACGACGCTGACGCTGGTGAGCGAGCTTGGCGACGTGCATCGGTTCCGCAACGCGAAGGCGATCGCCAGCAGCGGCGGGGTGGTGCCGCGGGTGTACCAGTCAGCCGACACGGCGCACCACGGGCGCATGACGAAGCGCGGCAGCCGCAGCCTGCGCGCGGTGTTGGGTCAGTGGTCGGTCCGGTTGATGGCTCGCGACGATCTGGTCTCGGCGTGGGCGGCGCCGAAGAAGCGACGTCTGCACAAGAACAAGGTACGGATGATGCTGGCCAGGAAGCTGCTGGTGGGGGTGGCGGTCTCGCTGCGGCGTGACGAGCCGTTCGACCTGCAGCGTTGCCTTGGACGTTGAGCTGAAGCGTACGCAGAAACGAAGCGACCGAAGGAACAGATCGTCTGATCGGGTCCAGAGAGGGTGAACGACCGTGTTGCGCTGTGCGCCCGGAAGCACCTGCGCCCGAGCGTCGCCACCTTCCGACAAACCTCCTGAGCCGCCGAGAGCGAGCTCGAAGAAGCGAGTGGACCAACCCGATTAGACGGCTGACATGGCTGCCAGGCTGCCCGGCGAAGCAAGACGTGCGGGCGGTGAAGCAGGCCCCAGGGCAGAGCCTCCGGAAACGGAGGCCCGGAAAGGTCTGCGCGAAAGGGCTTCAGGGCGCGAGAAAAGCTTGACTCTTCCTAGAAGGGCGCAAC
>CAZNBS010000515.1:0-1511 GCA_964570955.1 uncultured Burkholderiales bacterium
GGCCGGTGCTCTGCGACGTAGTGGTGTCGCGGGGCGAGTTTCTGACGTCCTACACGCCCTATCAGGCCGAGATCGCGCAGGGCACGCTGCAGGCGATCTTCGAGTTCCAGTCGATGGTGTGCCAGTTGACGGGCATGGAGGTGGCCAACGCCTCGATGTACGACGGCTCGACGGCGGTACCCGAAGCGGCCATGATGGCGCTGCGCATCACGGGCCGGGACCGGTTTCTGATCGCCCGCACCGTGCATCCGGAATACCGCGAGGTGCTCGACACGAATGCGCGCAACTCCCGCCTGCACGTGGAAACGTTCGGCTACGACCCGGCGACGGGCGCGCTGGATCTCGCCGATCTGGAGGCGAAGCTGAACGATCAGATAGCCTGCGTGATCGTGCAGTCGCCGAACTTTTTCGGGGTGATCGAGGACTTGAAGGCCGCGGCGGCGCTGGCGCACAAGCACGGCGCGCTGCTGGTGATGGTGTTCACCGAGGCGGTATCGCTGGGCCTGCTGGAGCCGCCGCGCGAGGCCGATATCGTCGCGGGCGAGATGCAATCGTTCGCGATCAGCCCCTCCTACGGCGGGCCGTTCGCGGGCATCATCGCCACGCGAGAGAAGTATATCCGTCAGATCCCGGGCCGCCTGGTGGGCGAGACGAAGGACGCGGACGGCAACCGGGCGTTCTGCCTGACGCTCTCAACCCGCGAACAGCATATCCGCCGCGAAAAGGCGACGTCGAACATCTGCACGAATCAGGCGCTGATCGCGCTGATGGCGACGGTCTTCATGAGCGTGTACGGCAAGGAGGGCTTGCGCGAACTGGCCTTGCAGAATGTCGCCAAGGCGCGGTACTTAAGCGACGGCTTGCCGCTGCAGTTCAGCGGGCGCTTCTTCAACGAGTTCCTCGTGAAGACCAATGGCCGCACGCCGGCGCAGGTGAACGAAGCGCTGCTCGGCCGGAATATCATCGGCGGCTACGACCTCGGCGCCGCCTACCCAGAACTGGAAGGATGCATGCTGCTCTGCGCCACCGAGATGGCGAAGCGCGCGGAGATGGACGCGGTGAAGGAGGCGCTCCGGTAATGGCGAAAGCGATTGGCAAGGTGCGCAGCCACCAGGTGCAGAACGAGGCGCTGCTGTTCGAGATGTCGAGCCCCGGCAAGAAGGCCTACCAGTTGCCGGAACTGGACGTGCCCGCGGTGCCGCCCGAGGAGGCGCTGGGCGCGGAGAACGTGCGCGCGGAGATCGAAGGCTTCCCGGAAGTGAGCGAGGTGGAGGTGATCCGCCACTTCACGCGGCTGTCGACGTGGAATTATGGCATCGACCTGGGGCTGTTTCCGCTCGGCTCCTGCACGATGAAGTACAACCCGCGGATCAACGAAGCGGTGGCGCGGATCGACGGTCTGGCCTGGGCGCACCCGTATCAGCCGGAGGCGCTGTCGCTGGGCGCGCTGGAGATTTTCGCGCTGCTCGAACAGTACCTGGCCGAGATTTTCGGGATGGACGCGGTGACGC